>NZ_BAAGSO010000107.1:109618-193595 GCF_054782395.1 Streptomyces daliensis
GCCGGTGAACGCGGACCATCCCGCGTCGTGCACGGACTTGGCCAGCCGGGTGCGGGCGAGACCGGTCACCGCGAGGTCTTCCACATACACCGCTTGGTTCTCGCGGATGATCTGCGTGGATGCCTTGTGGTGCCAGTCCCGGCGCCGGTCCGCCACGCGGGCGTGCTGGCGCGCGACCTTGCTCCGGGCCTTGGCCCGGTTCTTCGACCCCTTCGCCTTGCGGGACAGCTCCCGCTGAAGACGCTTGAGCTTCTTCTCCGCCCGGCGCAGGAAACGGGGGCTGGCGATCCGGGAGCCGTCGGAGAGGACGGCGAAGGCGGACAAGCCCAGGTCGATACCGGCCTCCGCCTCCGCCTGGGGGAGGATGTCCGGCTCG
Source organism: Streptomyces daliensis (assembly GCF_054782395.1). Taxonomy (NCBI): domain Bacteria; kingdom Bacillati; phylum Actinomycetota; class Actinomycetes; order Kitasatosporales; family Streptomycetaceae; genus Streptomyces; species Streptomyces daliensis. Next base: position 109,995 of record NZ_BAAGSO010000107.1, read on the forward strand.
GTCTCCACGACGAAACTGAGGAAGTACCGGCCCGCACTGTCCTTGGTGACGGTCACCGAAGTCGGGGTCGCCGGAAGCCGACGCGACCACCTGATCTTGAGGTCGCCGACCTTGGCCACATACACCCTGCCGTTCTCCTGGAGGGAGAAGGCGTTGGCGTTGAGGCGAATGGACTGCCGGGTGTCCTTCTTCGACTTGTAGCGGGGCGGACCGGCCTTGCGGCCGGGCCGCTTGCCCTTCAGTGAGTCGAAGAAGTTCTTGTAGGCCGTATCCAGGTCCCGCAGGGACTGTTGCAGGACAACTGCCGAGACCTCGGCGAGCCAGGCGCGTTCCTCGGTGCGTTTGGCCTGGGTGATACGCAGCCGCGACAGCTCGGCCGACGTCATATACGGCAACCCCGCCGCATGCGCTTCCCTCCGGTCACGCAGACAGTCGTTCCACACCACACGAGCACACCCGAACGCTCTGGCCAGCGCACGGCACTGGGCGGCATCCGGGTAAGCCCGATAGTTGTAACGAAGCTGCACAAGCCCGACCCTACTCACCGTCACGTCATAGACGCATAAAGCCACCACAAGCGCGGCAGACACGTGGCTTCGGCGATGTATGCGCACTCAGTGATCAACCATGCCCCTCACCGCAGGCACCTGTGACCGCCCTCCCACTCTCCGCGTCATACGGCAGCACCGTTGGCGATCATCCGTCAGCGCGGCAAGCAGCAAGAACGTCCCCTCTAAGGTGCACTTCAGAGCAGTCTTGAGATGCATTCATCCCCGGTGTGAACGCCGGGGTCTTCTGCAAGAGCCCCAGTAAGGGGCGTCGGCGGCAGGTGTGTTGGTTGACGGCCGCCTCCCCGCACGGGTTCCCGCACGCCCCCTCGCACGGGTTTCGCCGACAAAGCGTCGCCAAGGGCGTGCCCCGGTGCGTGCGAGACTTTTGGGCGTGAGTGCCAACGACCGCCCCACGGGCCAGCCGAGCAATCCTGAGGACCTGAAGGACTCCGCCTTCCTGAGGGCGTGCCGCCGCGAGCCGGTGCCGCACACCCCGGTGTGGTTCATGCGGCAGGCCGGGCGCTCACTGCCCGAGTACCGGAAGCTGCGCGAGGGCATCGGCATGCTGGACTCCTGCATGCGCCCCGACCTCGTCACGGAGATCACCCTCCAGCCCGTGCGCCGCCACGGCGTGGACGCCGCGATCTACTTCAGCGACATCGTCGTCCCCCTCAAGGCGATCGGCGTCGAGCTGGACATCAAGCCGGGCGTGGGGCCCGTCGTCGAGCGGCCGATCCGTACGCGCGCCGATCTGGAGCGGCTGCGGCCGCTGGAGCCCGGCGACGTCTCGTACGTCACCGAGGCCGTGCGCATGCTCACAGCCGAGCTGGGCGGCACCCCCCTCATCGGCTTCGCGGGCGCCCCCTTCACGCTGGCCAGCTACCTGGTCGAGGGCGGGCCCTCGCGCAACCACGAGCACACCAAGGCGCTGATGTACGGCGACCCGGAGCTGTGGGCCGATCTCCTGGACCGGCTGGCCGGCATCACGGCCGCCTTCCTCAAGGTGCAGATCGAGGCGGGCGCCTCGGCGGTCCAGCTCTTCGACTCCTGGGTGGGCGCCCTGTCGCCCGCCGACTACGTCCGCTCGGTGCGCCCCGCCTCGGCGAAGGTCTTCGACGCGGTCGCGCCGTACGGCGTGCCGCGCATCCACTTCGGCGTCGGCACCGGCGAACTGCTCGGCCTCATGGGCGAGGCGGGCGCCGACGTGGTCGGCGCCGACTGGCGTGTGCCGCTCGACGAGGCGGCCCGCAGGATCGGTCCGGGCAAGGCGGTCCAGGGCAACCTCGACCCCGCCGTCCTCTTCGCGCCCCGCGAGGCCGTCGAGACGCAGGCCGACCGCGTACTGGACGCGGCGAAGGGGCTGGAGGGGCACATCTTCAACCTCGGCCACGGGGTGCTGCCCGACACCGACCCCGAGGCGCTGACCCGGCTCGTCTCCTACGTCCACGAGCGGTCGGCGCGCTGACGCGGACACGCGTGCGCTGACGCCGACGCGCTGACCCGCCCGGGACCCGCCGTCTACGCGCTCCCCGCCTCGCGGACCGCTGCTGCCGCCTTGCGCGCCGCGACCAGGACCGGGTCCCAGACGGGCGAGAAGGGCGGCGCGTAGCCCAGGTCGAGCGCCGTCATCTGGCCGACGGTCATGCGCGCCGTCAGCGCGACGGCGGCGATGTCCACGCGCTTGCCCGCGCCCTCGCGGCCGACGATCTGGGTGCCCAGCAGCCGCCCCGTCTCCCGCTCGGCGAGCATCTTCACCCGCATCGCGCGTGCACCGGGGAAGTAGCCCGCGCGGCTGGTCGACTCCGTCGTCACCGTGACGAACCGCAGCCCCACGGCCGACGCCTGCTTCTCCAGCAGCCCCGTACGGGCGATCTCCAGATCGCACACCTTGCTCACCGCGGTGCCCACGACACCGGGGAAGGTGGCGTAGCCGCCGCCCACGTTGGCGCCGATGACCTGCCCGTGCTTGTTCGCGTGCGTGCCCAGCGCGATGTGCCGGGTGCGGCCCGAGACCAGGTCGAGCACCTCCACGCAGTCGCCGCCCGCCCAGATGTTCTCGTGGCCGCGCACCCGCATCGCCAGGTCGGTCAGCAGACCTCCGGAGTCGCCCAGCGGCAGCCCGGCGTCGCGCGCGAGGGTGGTCTCTGGCCGGACGCCGAGGCCGAGCACGACCACGTCCGCCGGGTACTCCGCGTCGTCGGTGAGCACCGCGCGGGCCCGGCCGTCGTCGCCGGTGCGGACGCCGGTCACGGCCGTGCCGGTCACCGTCTCGATGCCGAGGCCGCACATGGCCTCGTGGACCAGCGCGCCCATGTCGGGGTCGAGCGTGGACATGGGCTGCTCGGCCTGGTCGAGGACGGTGACGTGGTAGCCGCGGCGCACCAGTGCCTCGGCCATCTCCACGCCGATGTAGCCCGCGCCGACGACCACGGCCCGCTGTCCGGAACCGGCGTCCTCGTTCTTCTTCAGCGTGTCCAGCAGGGCCTGCCCGTCCTCCAGTGTCTGCACCCCGTGCACGCCCGGCGCGTCGATGCCGGGCAGCGGGGGCCGCACGGGGCGGGCCCCGGTGGCGATGACGAGGTCGTCGTACTCCGTCCAGGACTCGCCGCCGCCGCTGTCGACGAGGTCGCGGGTGCGCACCCGCTGCCCCTCCGTGTCGATCGCCGTCACCTCAGTGAACATCCGCAGGTGGATGCCGCGTTCGCGGTGCTGCTCGGGGGTGCGCGCGATCAGATCGTCCGGGCCCTCGACGTCGCCGCCGACCCAGTAGGGGATGCCGCACGCGGAGTACGAGGCGAAACCCCCGCGCTCGAACGCGACGATGTCCAGCTCCTCCCGGCCCTTGAGCCTGCGTGCCTGAGAGGCCGCCGACATGCCCGCCGCGTCACCGCCGATGACCACCATCCGTCGCGCCGCCATGGTTTCCGCTCCCTTCGCCGTGCTGCCTCGCCGCAGCCGTCCGTCCGTCCGTCCGTACCGGTACCAAAGCTGCCTGCCGCCGTACCCATTCCCGCGCCGCCGACCTCGCGTCACCCGTCCCGTACGCCCGTACGCCCGTACGCCGCCGCTCAAACGCTATGCGCACCGACGCGCGCGGGCCGGGGTCCGGCGCCACAGCGCGTTCTGGGACAGTGGACTCATGCGTGTGATCGTGATCGGCGGCGGGATCTCCGGGCTGGCCGCGGCCCAGCGGCTGCTCGACGGCGGGGCCGGGGTGACCGTGCTGGAGGCGTCGGCGCGCTTCGGCGGCAAGCTGCTGACCGGCGACATCGCCGGAACCGCCGCCGTCGATCTGGGCGCCGAGTCGATGCTCGCGCGGCGCCCCGAGGGCGTCGCGCTCGCCCGCGCCGCCGGGCTCGGCGACGAGCTGGAGCCGCCCACCACGGCGAGCGCCGCGATCTGGTCCCGTGGCGCCCTGCGCCCGATGCCCAAGGGCCATGTCATGGGCGTGCCCGGCGACCCGTCGGCGCTCGAAGGACTGCTGTCCCGCGAGGGCCTCGCCCGCATCGCGGAGGACGCCGATGCACCACGCACCGAGGTCGGCGACGACGCCGCCGTCGGCGCCTACGTGGCCGAGCGGCTCGGGCCCGAGGTCGTCGACCGGCTCGTCGAACCGCTGCTCGGCGGCGTCTACGCGGGCGACGCCTACCGCATCTCCATGCGCGCCGCCGTCCCCCAGCTCTACGAGGCGGCGCGCGCCGAACGCTCGCTGCTCGCCGGGGTGCGCGGCATCCAGGAGCGGGCCGCGGCCCACGCCGCCACGGGACCCGTGTTCATGGGCGTCCAGGGCGGCATCGGGCGGCTGCCCGGCGCCGTCGCCGACGCCTGCCGCGCCGCGGGCGCCGAACTGCGTACGCACACCCCCGTACGGGCGCTGCGCCGCACGGGCGAGGGCTGGACCGTCGTCCCCGAACAGGGCCCGGCGCTCACCGCGGACGCCGTGGTCGTCGCCGTGCCCGCGCCCGTCGCGGGACGGCTGCTGGCCGACGAGGCGCCCGCGGCGGCGCGCGAGCTGACGGCCGTCGACTACGCCTCCATGGCCCTGGTCACCATGGCCTTCCGCCGCCGCGACCTGGCGCGCGTGCCCGAGGGCAGCGGGTTCCTGGTGCCGCCTGTGGACGGGCGGAGCATCAAGGCGGCCACGTTCTCCGCCAACAAGTGGGGCTGGGTCGCGCGCCAGGACCCGGAGCTGTTCGTGCTGCGTACCTCGGTGGGCAGGTTCGGCGAGGAGGAGATCCTCAAGCGCGACGACGCCGAGCTGACGGACATCTCGCTGCGGGACCTGGAGTCCGCGATCGGCCTGACGGCCCGGCCCGTGGACGCGAAGGTGACCCGCTGGGACGGCGGCCTGCCGCAGTACCCCGTCGGCCACCCCGAGCGCGTGGCGCGTGTGCGCGCGGGGCTGGCGGACGCCCCCGGTGTGACGGTGTGCGGCGCCGCTTACGACGGCGTCGGCATCCCCGCGTGCGCGGCGAGCGGTGCCCGCGCCGCGGAGGAGACCCTCGCGTCGGCCGTCGGGGCGGGCGAGCGAGAATAGGGCCATGACTGCTGTACCGGAGAAGACCGCCAACGCGGGCAAGAAGGCCAAGGACCTCAACGAGGTCATCCGCTACACCCTGTGGTCGGTCTTCCGGCTGCGCGACGTGCTGCCCGAGGACCGCGCGGGGTACGCGGACGAGGTCGAGGAACTGTTCGCCCAGCTCGCCGCGAAGGACGTCACCGTACGCGGCACCTACGACGTCTCGGGGCTGCGCGCCGACGCCGACGTCATGATCTGGTGGCACTCGGAGACCTCCGAGGCGCTCCAGGACGCCTACAACCGCTTCCGCCGCACCAGGCTGGGCCGCGCGCTGGAGCCGGTCTGGTCGAACATGGCCCTGCACCGCCCGGCCGAGTTCAACAAGTCGCACATCCCGGCCTTCCTCGCCGACGAGGAGCCCCGCGCGTATGTGAGCGTCTACCCCTTCGTGCGCTCCTACGACTGGTACCTGCTGCCCGACGAGGACCGCCGCCGCATGCTCGCCGACCACGGCAAGATGGCCCGCGGCTTCCCCGACGTACGGGCCAACACGGTGCCCGCGTTCTCGCTCGGCGACTACGAGTGGATCCTCGCCTTCGAGGCGGACGAGCTGTACCGCATCGTCGACCTCATGCGGCACCTGCGCGGCTCCGAGGCGCGGCTGCACGTGCGCGAGGAGGTGCCCTTCTACACCGGGCGCCGCAAGCCCCTCGCGGAACTGGTCGCGGGCCTGGCCTGACGGCCGCCCGTGCGGGGGACGGCGAGCACCGTCCCCCGTGCGTACGGCCGGACGGGGGCTACTTCTCCGGTGAGCCAGCGCGTGTCCTCTTCGCGGCCTTCGCGCCCGCCACGGGCTCCGGCGCGGGCCGCCCGGCGCACTCGGCGCCGTCGCCCGGGGTCTTGCCCTCCAGCAGATACGTCCGCAGATGCGCGTCCGCGCACTTGTTGCCCCCGGTGACCCCGTGGGTCCCGGCGCCCCGCTCGGTCACCAGGGAGGAACCGGCGAGCCGCCGGTGGGTCTCCTGGGCCCCTCCGTACGGGGTCGCCGCGTCCCGCGTCGCCGCCAGCAGCAGCACGGGCGGCAGCTCGCCGGGCGCGGTGCGGACGTCGAGCGGGCGCGCGTGCGCGCTCCTCCAGTACGCGCACGGCAGGTTCATCCAGGCGTTCTCCCAGGTGTTGAACGGGGCCTTGCGGGCGAGCGCCGTGTTGTCGCGGTCCCAGCGTGACCAGTCGCGCGGCCAGGCCGCGTCCGAGCACTGGACGGCGTTGTAGACCGCGTTGCCGTTCTCCTCCTCGACCGCCGCCTCCTTGTCCGACGAGGAGGACGCGAGCGTCAGCAGCTCCTTCGGCCTCCCCTTGCGGAACGCGGACAGCGCCGAGGCCTGTCCGGCCCAGACGCTGTCGTCGTAGCCGACGTCCAGATACGCCTCGTACAGCTCCTTCGAGCCGATACGGGCGCCCAGGGGAGAGCGGTCGGCGGCGTCGCGCACGGCGTCGTAGGCGCGCTGCACCGCGCGCGGGCTCTTGCCGAGCTTGTAGACGGAGTGGTGCGAGGCGACCCACTTCTTCCAGTCGTTCCAGCGCCGCTCGAAGGCCGGGTTCTGCTCCAGGTTCGCGCGGTACCAGACCTTCTCAGCGCGCGGGTCCACCACGCTGTCCAGGACGAGACGGCGCACGTGGGAGGGGAAGAGCGTGGCGTAGACGGAGCCGATGTAGGTGCCGTAGGAGACGCCGAAGAAGTTGAGCTTCTTCGCGCCGAGCGCGGCGCGTACGACGTCGAGGTCGCGGGCGTTGTCGGGCGTCGTGTAGTGGCGCAGCCGGTCGCCCTGCGCCCTGGCGCAGCCCGAGGCGTACGCGGCGGCCTTCCCGCGCATCTTCCGCTTGTACGCGGCGGAGGGGTGAAGCGGCGAGTCCGACGGGCCCTTCGTGAACTTCTTCGGGTCCTGGCAGGAGAGGGGGGCGGAGCGCCCGACGCCGCGCGGCGCGTAGCCCACGAAGTCGTAGCTCTCGTGAAGCTTCTTCCACACCCCGCCGATCCCGGCCCCGAAGAGGGGGAAGGTCATGCCGCTGCCGCCGGGGCCGCCCGGGTTGTAGAGCAGCGGGCCCTGGCGCTTGCCCTTCGGGCCGGTGGCGGCGGTGCGGCTCACGGTGAGCTTGATCTTCTCGCCGTCGGGCTCCGCGTAGTCCACGGGCACGGAGACGGTGCCGCACCGCACGGGCGCGGGCAGCTTCTCGACGGGCGGGCACTTCTTCCAGTCGACCCCGGCCGAGGCCGCCGCCCTGGCCGCCTTCGCCGCTCCTCGCGCCTCGGGTCCGGCCCGTACGCCGGAGAGGACGTCGTCGAGCGTGCCGGAAAGCGTGCCGGGGAGGCCGCCGGGCGCATCGGAGGCGCCGGAGGCACCGGGTGCGCCCTCGGGTGAGGGCGGGGCCGGGGAGGCGGTGGCCGGAGCGACGGAGGCCGCCGTCAGGGCCAGGACGCCGCCGACGACCATGCCGTGGATCGCAGCTACGCGCACTGAGTGTCCTCGTCCTTCGTGGGGGGGATGGGGGTGGGGGGAACCGGAATGGCCGGGATGCCGGAATAAAGGGCATGCTCAGTGCGGCAGTTGGCGAAGTAAAGGACCTATGGGCGGTGTCGGGCTAATGCCCCCGAAGCGGCGACCGCGCACCGCCGAGTGCCGCACGCATCGACGGCTCCGTGAGCGCGGAGGGGCCCTTGAGGGCGAGCGTCATGAGGGTGGTGGGGTCGCCGTCGCTCCCGGCGCCGGGCCCTTCGGCGGCGCCCGCCGCGTGGGCGATCTCGCGCAGGCGGCACGCTCCGGCGGATGAGGCCCAGCGCGTGTACGGGTGGACCTCGATGCGCGCGATGGCCAGCGCGCCCAGCGTGAGCAGCAGCGGCAGCACGAACCAGGGTGCGACGCTCTCCCGCTCGCCCGCGTGGGCCGCGCCGGTGCCGGAGGCGACGGTTCCGGCCAGCAGCTCCGCGACGGTGCCCGCGGCCAGCACCAGCACGGAGGCGGCCCGTACCTGCCGGGTCGCCGTGGTGATGGCGGCGCGGACGGCCTCGGGCACAGCGAGTCCGGCGGCGGCGAGCCGCTCGGCGAGCGCCCGTACGGCGTCGGCTGCGGCCAGCGCCGCGCGCACCGCCGGTATCGGGGACTGGCCGCCGGGGCCGCCGATGACCGTGATCAGCGAGCGCTCGACCTCGTCACGGCCCACCGGATCGAGCACGGTCGCCCACCCCGTGTGCGCGAGCAGCAGGCGGCGCTGCCGTGCCATGGCGACGAGCGCGAGATCGGCGACGCGGTGGGGGCCGCCCGCCAGGTAGGCGGCCTCGTACAGGGTGAGGGGGCCGCTCGCGGCGCCCTCGGGTTCCTCCGGGGCTTCGGCGGCGGCCATCGAGACCCGGCACAGCCGTACGCAGGTCACGATGGCGGCTGCCCAGGCGGCGAGAAGCAGGGGCACCCACATGAGGGAGTTCTATCGGCGGACGCGGGCGAGCGCCATGGTCCGTCCCGAATCCTCATGCGGGAGGTGCGCGAGCGCGGCCGGACGGGCCCCCGTGCGGGGAGCCCGTCCTGCCGCGTCGCGGGCGGCTCGTTCAGTCACCGCCGTCGGCGGTCAGTCACCGCCGTCGGCGGGGCGCCGGTTCACTCGCGCCGTGCGGATGATGTCGCCCCCTTCCCGGCCTTCTGCGCGGCGCCGGTCTCGAACAGCTCGGCGTACGAGCCCATGGCGAGCGCGATGTCCGCCTGCGCCCAGAACCGGTGGTACGTGAAGCTCGGTGCCGCGCCGCCCGCCAGGTACTCCTCGATCTTCGGCCAGGCTGGGTCGTCCTCGTAGAAGGAACGGATCGAGCTGAACGTGGAGGAGGAGTTGATCGGGTCGCCGTTCGGCATGTCGCCTGTCCAGCCGGACGGGACGTACACGGAGTCGTCGAAGCGGTTGTAGTCCGCGCGCGTCTCGGGCACCGCGATGCCCAGCCCGTCCTGGTGGTGGTCCCACATGCCGTCGAGCAGGTCCTTGGCCGTCTCGGCGGCCTCGGTGTCCCCGGCCTCGGCCGCGTAGTACGCGAGGGTCTTGGCGTACGCCGCGGTCACGCCCACGTCGTTGGTGTAGTCGACGACGTCGACGTGCAGGTCCGAGTTGTCACCCGGGCTGCTCGCGTTCCAGGTGTCCGGGGCGCCGGACCACCGCAGGGTGGACGGGACCTGGTAGGTGCCGTCCGGGTTGATGGTCGTCTCGGACAGCGCCCAGTCCACCCATTTGTCGAGCACGGCCTTCGCGTCCGCGTTGCCCGTCTCGTGGTACAGCTCCGCGACCCGCTCCATCGACCACGCCTGGAAGCCGAACCACTGGTTGGACGGCGGGTCGTGGTAGACGGGCTTCTCGTCGTAGTACATGCCGTAGAACGTGGGCGTACCCGACGGCGGGGTGGCATGGCGGCCCTGCCAGCTGTTGGTCGCGCCGCCCGCGATGCCGCCCTCCTCGGCCTGGAGCCAGCGGTAGAACTCCAGTTGCCGGTCGAGGCTGGTCGCCCAGTCCTGCTGCCCGGTCGCCGACTTGGGTTTGAGCGCGGCGTACTCGCTCAGTGCCCAGGCCGCCATCGGGTTCTGGTAGCCGCCGTGCGCGTGGCTGGACCCGATGCGCCAGGCCCACCCGGCGGAGGTGTCGGTGGCGCCGCCCCACGCGTAGTACCAGGAGAGCAGGTAGTGCGAGCTGTTCTTGCCGCTGCCCGCGGGGCAGGTGCTGGGACCGACGCAGTTGCCCACCTTCTTGAAGTACTTGTCGTACATCGCGTACCGCAGGTAGTCGCCCATCTTGGCGGCCTTGCCGACCGTCGAGGCGACCTCGGAGCCCTTGCCCTGCTCCTTGGCCCACAGGTCCGCCCAGTAGGCGGCCTGCACGGCGCGGGCGTCGGCGTCGGGGGCGTTGGTGTACTTCCACTGCTTGGCGTACGAGGCGTCCTTGGTGAACAGGTCCAGGTAGCCGTTCGTGCCGCCGAACTCGAAGTCGTCGCAGGTCGGCTGCGGCACGGTCTCCCACACGGACTCCTGCGGGCCGCGCTGGAACGTGTTGATGTAGGAGGGCGCGGTGTCCGAGGGGCCGGCGGAGCACTTGCCGGGCGAGTTGCCGTAGCCGTAGACGTTGTCGACGTCCTGGAGCCAGTGCATGCCGTAGATGTCGTCCGTGCCGTACGCGCTCTTCAGCTCGCCCGCGATCGGGTCGCTGCCCACGGAGACACCGGTGTCCAACTGGGACGGGTACTGCGAGGGCAGGTCCCACTCGGGCGCGTAGGTGGCCGGTTTCGAGGGGTTGTAGAAGGAGTTGGTGGGCTGGTCGGCGTGGGTGGGGATCATGTACTTCTCCATGGTCTCCCAGGCGCCGTTGAACTTCGTCCAGTCACCGCTGATCTTGCCGTACATGGCCTGGAGCCAGATCAGATAGCTGTACGCCTCCGACGTCGTCTCGTGGCCGTGGTCGGGCGCCTCGACGATCAGCGTCTCGACGGAGTGGTACGGGACGCCCTCCGGCGAGAAGTAGCCGTTCGCCGGGTTGGTGATCTTCCCGTACAGGTCGAGGAAGCGCTCGTCGTACTCCGAGGCGTCGGCCAGCTGGGTCGCGGTGACCTCGGCCTTGGCGTGCCCCGGAGCGGTCACCGCGAAGGTCGCGGAACCGGTGCCCGAGCTGTCGGCCGACACGGTCACCTTCTGGGCCGTGTTCCAGTTCGACGGGGTGAAGGTGAGGGTGCCGCCGGACGTGATGGACAGCCCCGTGTTGCCCGCCGTCCGGGCGACCGTCGCGGTCACCGTGCTCGACGGCTGGGTGGAGAGCTTCACGTCGAATGTGGCGGACTTGCCCTGGGGGACCGCGAGCTGCGCCGGGGAGGCGACGACCGCGGGCCCCTGGGCGACCAGGATGCCGACCGGCGTGGACTCCGCTGACGCGCCCTCGCTGTCGTACGCCTTCGCGTAGAGCGAGCGGTCACCGGCCGGAGCGTCCTCGTAGTCGAAGGTGTACGGGGCGCTCGTGTCGGTGCCGAGCAGCTTGGCGTCGTCGTAGAACTCCACCTTGGTGACCGTCGCGCCGTCCGCCGCCGCGGCGGTGGCCGCCATCGGGACGGTGTCGCCCGCGGTGAAGACCGCGCCGGGCTTCGGGCTGGTCAGCACGGTGATCGGCGCCTGATGGCTGCCCGTGCAGGTGGTGCCGTTGACGGAGTAGGCGGTGGGTGCCGCGTTGGTGCCGCTGTAGCTGAAGTTGGCACCCGCTGACACGGCGGCGCCGGGGGCGACCTTGCTGTTGTAGGAGAGGCTCTTGGCGGTGACCGTCTTGCCCGACTGCGACCAGTCCGCGTTCCAGCCGTTGCTGAGCTTCTGGTTGCCCGCGTAGCCGTAGGACAGGCTCCAGCCGTCGAGCGCCTCGGTGCCCCGGTTGGTGAGGGTGACCTCTGCCGAGAAGCCGCTCCCCCAGTCGTTGGTCTTGTAGTCGACGCTGCACCGTACGGCCGCTGCCTGCGCCGACGGGGACGCCGTGGCGACCATGGTCAGGGGGAACGAGAAGGCGGCGAGCAGAGCGATCAGTAACCGTCTTCTCCGTTTGCGTCTTGTACGCATGCTGTGGATCCCTTCATGCGGCTCTGGGGACGGGGGTGCTGTCGGAGCGCAAAACATTGACCAGTGGGAGCGCTCCCAAAGTCGATGAGGAGTCAAAAGGTGTCAAGGGGGTGCGCACCCCCTACGGCGAACGCGGCCGTGGGGAGGGGTGCCTCGCGCCGTGCCGGGAGTCAGCCCCCGCTGCTTCCGCCCCCGCCACCGCAGCCGCCCCCACCGCCGCCTCCGCCACAGCCACCGCCGCCGGAACCCCCGCAGCCCGAGCCGCCGCAGCCACCGCCACCGCCGCCTCCGCCCGAGGAGCCGCACCAGGAGGCCCCGCCGGAGCTGTCGGCGGCGAAGGACGCGCCCCCGCCCGCACCCTTGCCGGAGAGGACGGCGCCGGACGCGCGGGCCGCGTCGCGCAGACGCGTGCGCAGCTCCGTGTCGGGCAGCGCCAGGAGCCCGCCCACGGCCAGCAGGGAAGCGCCCGTGGCCGTGCCGCCGTGCCCGTACGCCCACGGGTTCTGACGGCGCAGCGTCCGCAGCGCACGGCGGCCCGCGCGGGTGAGGCGGCTGCGCGACGGCGCCAGCGCGCGGCCGGCGGCGAGGCTCAGCATGGCCACGGGCGGCAGGGCGAACGCCGCGCCGGAGGGGGCGCCGCCGTCGCCGAGGAAGAGCGGCGCCAGGAAGGACAGCACGGCGAAGAAGAACGCCGCCACGTTCACCCGGCCCGCGATCCGCCACGTCGCGCGCTGCTCGGGCCGCCAGAGCAGGCCCCGCGCGGCCAGCGCGTCACCGGCCGTCTGGACGGACGCCGACCGCATCAGCGCCGCGCGCAGCTCACCCAGCGGACGCGACCACTCCGGGCCGCACAGCGCCAGCAGTTCGCCCTCGACGGGGGCGTGCGAGACGGGCCGCACGACGTGCAGGCGGTCGGCCCCGTCGATCGCGACGCGGCCGTCCTCGCGCATGGTGCACACGACCGTGTCGGCCACCCGCCCGGGCCCGCCCGCGAGGAAGGCGGCCTCCAGCAGGTCGCCAGGACCGCCCGTGACGGGGGGCGCGTTCGACGTGGTGGCCACGGCGCAGACAGCCAGGAAGATCACGCTGCCGACGAGGAGGAGCAGGGCGAGGACGGGCAGTGCTTCTTGTGCCAGCACGGGCTCACCGTCCCCTCAGTGCGCGCAGGGCCCTGCGCAGCCGCCCCCGGGGGAGCGGAGCGGGACCCGAGCGCTCGCGCCACCAGCGGTGGACGTGCCGCCGGACGTTCGCGTCGAGGGGGTGCGTGCCGCGCAGCAGTTCCTCGGCGAAGTCCAGCGCGTCCCTGCGGTAGCCGCCGGTCATGGGGCGGCCCCGCGCGTAGGCGACGAACGCGGCCCTGTACTCCTTCTCGCCCAGGATGCGCGGCAGTTCGGGGGCGACCTTGGCGATGACGTCGGCGCGCTTGGCGGTCAGCGCGCGGGTCTGCACGGCCAGCCGCTCCTCGTCGAATCCCTCCGGCGCGGGGGCACCGGAGACGAGGGCGGCCAGCAGCCCGTGCTGGGCGTGCGCCAGGCGCTCGCGCGCGTCCGCGACGGGGTCGGGGGCGCCGCCTTCGGCCGCCGGTGCCGGTGCGTCCGGCTGTCCGGTGCGGTGCTCAGACATGCTGGGCCTCCTCGTCGCGCACGGCCGTTGACGTTGGTGTTGGCGCGCTGTGCCCCAGCACCGCGCGTATCGCGTCGAGTTCGCCCGCCAGCTCGTCGACGGGCGGGAAGTCCTCGTCCCGCTCCAGCAGCACACCGGGCGGCCGGGTGCGCGCGCACAGCTCGGCCAGCACGTCCAGCACCGGCTGGGAGACCGGGTGCGCGTGGCTGTCGTGCCAGACGCCGTCGCGCTCGACGCCGCCCGCGACATGGACGTAGGCCAGCGCTTCGAGCGGCAGCTCGTCCAGCGCGGCGGCCGGGTCCTCGCCGCGGTTGACGCGGTTGGTGTGCAGGTTGGCGACGTCGATGAGCAGCCGCACCCCCGTGCGCTCCACCAGCTCGGCCAGGAACCTGCCCTCCGTCATCTCCTCGCCGGGCCAGTTGACGAGCGCCGCGATGTTCTCCAGGGCGAGGGGGACGGGCAGCGCGTCCTGGGCGATGCGGACGTTCTCGCACAGCACGTCTAGCGCGTCCCGCGTGCGCGGCACCGGCAGCAGATGCCCCGCCTCCATGCGGGGCGTGCCCGTCAGCGGGCCTCCGGCCCTCACGAACGCGATGTGCTCGGTGACCAGCGGCGATTCCAGTGCCTCGGCGCGCTCGGCGAGGGCCACGAGCCTTCCTGGGTCGGGGCGTTCGGCGCCGCCGAGGCCCAGCGAGACCCCGTGCGGCACGACCGTGGTGCCACGGGCGCGCAGCCGCTCCAGCGAGTCGGGGAGGTGGCCGGGGCAGAGGTTCTCCGCGACGACCTCCACCCAGTCGATGCCGGGCAGCGCCTCGATGCCCTCGGCGATCTCCGGACGCCACCCGATGCCCGTGCCCAGTCCGGGAACCGCCACGGGCTCCGGACCCGAGCCCCCGCCCCTGCCACCGCCCGGTGATATGTCTTCCACGCGCGTTCCCTCTCCGTGCGTCCCCGTGTCCCCGTGTCCGTGCCGCCCGCTTCCGCGTGCTGTGTGGGTGCTCCTGCCACGTACCTACGGGGACGAATCCCGTGCGCGGCTGGTTCAGAGCGAAATCTGAGCTAGGGGGCGACGGGCCCGAAGACCCCCTTGCGGACGGTCACTCTCCGGGGGCGAGCAGCGTCCTGCGGACGGCGTCGCGGAGCCAGTGGTGGCCTCCGTCGGCCGCCTGGCGAGGGTGCCAGGCCATGCCGATGGTCAGCGGCGGCAGGGGCAGGGGGATGTCGAGGAGACGCAGGCCGAACGTGGTGGTCGCGGTGTCGGTGAGCGGGGTGGGCGCTGGGGCGGCGCCCGGGGGTGCGGTGGGGAGGAGGCAGACGACGTCGCTGCGGGCTGCGAGTGCCATCGCGGCCAGGTGGCTGGGCAGGACGACCGTCACCCGTCGCCGGAGGTTCCGCTCGGCCAGCGCGGTGTCCAGGGGGCCGGTGAACCGGCCGCGGCGGCTCACCACGACGTGCTCGGCGGCGGCGAGCCGGTCCGGGGTCAGGTCGCCTTCGGTGAGCGGGTGGCCTGGTCTGACGGCAGCGGCCATCCGGAGGTGGAGCAGTTCCTCGACCTGCGTCTCGGGGTCGACGTGGTCGATGGAGCCGATCTCCAGGTCGATCCGGCCGTCGCGCAGGGCGGGCCCCGCCTCCCACTCCTCGGCCCTGAACCGCAGCGCGACCCCCGGCGCCTCCTGCCGGGCCAGCCGCAGCAGTCCGGGGGCGAGTGCAGCGCCGAGCAGGTCGGCGGTCTGGAGGGTGAAGGTGCCGCGCAGCGCTGCGGGGTCCACACCGGCGCCGGGGCTGAGCAGCGCCGCGAGGCCGCGCACCACCGCTGCCGCCTCGTCGCGCAGGGCCTCGGCGCGCGGGGTCGGGACCATGGTCTGACCGGCCCGGACCAGGAGGGGGTCCTGGAGTACGCGCCGGAGGCGGGCGAGGGTGCGGCTCATGGCGGCGGGTGACGTGTGCAGACGCGCTGCGGCGCGGGTGACGCTCTGCTCGGTCAGCAGAGCGTCCAGCGCGACGGCGAGATTGGCGTCGGTGACGGACGCTGGACTGCTGCTCATCGGCGTAATTCCATTCCAGGCAATGATTCCGTGCTGAGGTTCCCATTGTGGCAACACGGCGGCTCTCCACAGGATGGGAACCGTTCCATCCGGCACGACTCATGAGGTTTCCATGATCGTCATCACTGCTCCCACCGGGAACATCGGCGGCCATCTGCTGTCCCGGCTCCTGGAGTCCGCACCGGCGCACGGTGAGCGGCTGCGCGTCGTCGTGCGCGATCCGGCGCGGCTGCCCGGCGCGGTACGCGAGTACGTCGAGGTGGTCGTCGGCTCGCACGGCGACGCCTCGGTCGTCGACCGCGCCTTCGACGGCGCCGACGCCGTGTTCTGGCTCGTCCCCCCGGACGCCTCCCTCACCCCGGAGGACGCCTACAGCGGCTTCACAGGACCCGCCGCGAAGGCCCTCGCAGCACACGGCGTGGGCCATGTCGTCGGCGTCTCCGCGCTCGGCCGCGGCACTCAGCTCGCGGACCGCGCGGGGCTCGTCACCGCGTCTCTCGCCATGGACGACCTGATCGCCGGAACCGGCGTCGCGTACCGGGCCCTGGCCTGCCCGTCCTTCTTCGAGAACCTTCTGGAGGAGGCCGGGTCGATCCGCGAGAAGGGCGTCTTCACCGAGGCAGCCGAAGCCGACCGCAAGGCTCCTCTCGTCGCCGTCGCCGACATAGCGGCCGTCGCCGAGGGCCTGCTGCTGGACCGCTCGTGGAGCGGCAGCGGCAGCGTCCCGGTGCTCGGGCCGCAGGACCTGTCGCCCAACGACCTGGCCCGCATCATCACCGGGCAACTGGGCCGGCCCGTCCGCTACGAACGCCAGTCGCTCGACGAACTGCGCGCCGGTCTCGTCGGATACGGGCTCGACGAGGCGTTCGTCCAAGGCGTCGTCGACATGAAGCGGGCCAAGGACGCGGGCCTCGACGCGGGCGTCGTCCGTACCCCGGACACCGCCACCCCCACCACCTTCGAGGAGTGGTGCGCCCGGACCCTCAAGCCCGCCGTCCTCTCCTGACGGCGCGCCAACGCTCACCGCACCACGCACCACGACTGCCCACCACACCGGAGGAATCCGTCATGCCCACTGAGGAAACCGCCCCGCCCGTCACCGCGTTCATGCTCATCAAGACCCGGCCCGAGTGGCTCGCCATGACCCCGCGCGAACGGATGGACGCCTTCGCCACCGAGATCGTCCCCGCGATCAAGGCCAAAACCACCGGCGTCCGGTCGCGCTTCTACGACACGGAGTTCTACTCCACCCGCGTCACCGATGTCTGGGTCTGGGAGGCCGACGACCACGAGGCGTACCAGCTCCTGATCGACGCGCTGCGCGAAACCCCGTTCTGGGACCGCTACTTCGACGTCGTCGACCTCCTCGTCGGCACCGAGAACGGCTACGCCCGTACCTACGGCTTCGAGCCCGTCGCCACCGTCACCACCTGACGCACCCGCTCCACCGGGTACGCCGGTGTGGCCCGCCCGTCGCCGTCGCCGTCGCCGCCGTCAGCGCGGAGGGAGGGAGGCGATGCGGGCCACGCCGTCGACCGCGACGGTCTTCCCCGGCGCGATCTCCGTGAGCCCCGCGTCATGGACCACCGGCAGCCCGCCGCCGTCCGCAGCGAGTTGCGCCCAGTGCTCAGCCCCGGCCGTACGGGCGGCGAGCGCGAAGCCCGCGTCCCGCCAGCGCGCGCGGGCCGTGCCGTCCAGCTCCCACCAGGCGAGCTGCGCCCCGTGCGCCGCCTGCGCCATGGCCTTGCCCGCCGACATCTCCAGCTCCGGGTTCAGCCACAGCACCGGCAGCCCGTCTGCGGGTGCCGCGGGCGGCTCGGGGTCGGACAGGTCCGTGCCCGAGACCTGGAGGCGCGCGAGGTCCTTGGGCCAGTCGTCCAGCGGTACGGGCGGGAAGACGCGCACCTGCGCCGTGCGCCCCGTCACCGTGAGCCCCGGCAGCGCCTCGGCGCGCCGCCACTCCGCGCCGCGCGCCCGCCGCACCACCTTGCGGATCCCGCGCTCCTCCCACAGCCGTACGGGCTTCGCCCACTCGCCGTCGTCCGCCGTGGTGCGCTCGTCGGCGAGCAGCGTCAGCACCGCGCGGGACGCCGTCTCCAGCGCGTCGGTGCGCGCGGGTGGCTCGGCCCGCTCGATGCGGACGACGAGCGGCAGTACGTAGCGCGTGGGCCCGCCCTCGTCGTCCTCCGGGGGACGGACCGGGCGGGGCGGACGGGACAGGCGGGGCGGCGGGCCGTCGCCCGTAGCGGAGGAGGAGGGACCGGTCCCGGACGTGTGCGCTGCGTTCACGTGTCCAGTCTGCCAGCCCCTCACCGGGCGCTTCCGTTACGGTTCTGCGCCATGAGACTGCGCGGAGTGGGCCGACGGTACGGGGTGGCGGGGCCCTGGGTGCTGAGCGGCGTCGATCTCGACCTCCCCGAACGCGCGTTGCTCCGCGTCCACGGCGCCAACGGCAGTGGCAAGTCCACGCTGCTGCGGCTCCTCGCCGGGATCGACGCGCCCACGACGGGCAGCGTCTCGGGCCGCCCGCGCACCGCGTACGTCCCGGAGCGGTTCCCCGCCGCGCTGCCGCTGACCGCGCTCGGCTACCTCACCCACATGGGACGCGTGCACGGGCTGCGCCGCGCACCGGCGGCACGGAGCGCGCGGGAGTGGCTGGAGCGCTTCGGCGCGGGGGAGTACGCGCGCACCGCCATGTCCGCGCTCTCCAAGGGCACCAGCCAGAAGGTGGCCGTCGCGCAGGCGCTGCTCGCCGGCCCTGGGCTGCTCGTGCTCGACGAGGCGTGGACGGGGCTCGACCCCGAGGCGCGCGGCGTGCTCGACCGCGCCGTCGCCGAACGGGTCGCCGACGGCGGCACCGTCGTCTTCGTCGACCACGACGCGCGGCGGCTCGCCGGGGCGCAGGACGGCGCGTACAGGGTGGCCGACGGGCGGGTCGTCCCCGACCCCGGTTCCGGCCCCGTTCCCGGGGTGGCCTCGCCGGGCGCGGAGGCCGGGGCGCGGGTGCGGATCGAGGTGGAGGGGCCGCCCGGCGCCCGGCCGCCGGGGGAGCTGCCAGGACGCCCGGTCCTCGGCACGGGCCCCGACGGCACCGTCCTGCTGACGGCGCCAGCCGCCTACTCCGACGCGCTGCTGCGTGCCCTGCTCGACGCCAGGCCGCCCTGGCACATCCGCTCCGTCAGCGCGCTGCGCGACCCCGCATACGGCCCGGTCCCGGACCGGGCACACGACCCGGACCGGGCACACGACCCGGACCCGGCTCCGGGCCCGGACCCGGGACCTGCTCCGGCGCGGGAAGAGAGCGGCCCGCGATGAGCCGCCCGCTGCCCGCGCTGATCGGCTACCAGACCGCGCTGCTCGTCCGCTCCCAGCGCTGGCTGCCGCCCGTCCTCCTGTACGCGGCTCTCCTGGCCGTCGGCGTCCAGCCGGGCCAGCCGCTTCTCGACTCGCTCGGCCTCGCGGCCGCCGCGATCCTGCCCGCCGCCGCCTGGCTGGTACGGATCTGTGTGACCGGCGAACCCCCTGCGGCGCGGCACTGCGCCGGCGCTGCGGCCGGGCCCTGGCGCGTCCACCTCGCGAGCGTGCTGACGGCGCTGGGCGCCGCGTCCCTGCTGGCGGCGGCCGGAACGGCCGTCGCCGCCGCGATCAGCGACCCGCACAGCACGAACCGGCTGACCGACGTCCCCGTAGCGCCCGCCGCACTGGCCGGGCTCCTCGCGGCGCTCGTCTGCGCGCTGCTCGGGACGGCCATCGGGACGCTGTGCGGACGGCCCGTGCTGCGGAGCACCGGGGTGGCCGTGCCGTCGATGCTGCTCGCCGCGCTGATGGTGCTCGTGGTGGGCGGCTCGCCCGCGAACGCGGCCGTCGACGGGCTCGTCACCGGGTCGCGCAGCGGGACGGTGCACATGCCCTTGATCCCCTTCGCGGCCTCCGTCGGCGTGCTGGCGCTCGCGGTGTGGGCCGCGTGCGTGCTGGCGTCACGCCGTACGTAGCCCGCGTCGTCGGGGAGACGAGGGAGCGGCGCGGGACGCCGGGCCCGAGAAGTGGGCACCGTGCGTCCCGCGCCGGTGTGGTCCCGCGAAGGGACCGTGCCCCGCGAAGGAGGCGGTGCTCAGCGCGCAGTGCTCAGTGCCAGGGGCCCGTGATGGCGAAGGTCGTGCCGGGGTCGTAGACGTTGACGTACATCGTCGCGCCGTCGGGCGAGAAGGTGACACCGGCGAACTCGCCCCAGGCCGGCTCCTCCGGCGTACCGACGTTCTGACGGTTGCGCGCGAGCGCGTACACCTCCCCGCCCCGCGTCAGCCCGTACACGTGCTGCGCGCCCTCGCCGTCCTCGCAGACCATCAGGCCGCCGCTCGGCGCGAGGCAGATGTTGTCGGGCTCCTCGCCCGGCAGTTGGAGGTCCGTGTCGGGCCCGAACACGATCACCAGGGTGAGCCGGTTCCGCTTCGGGTCGTAGCGCCATATCTGCCCGTAGTGGTCGGCCTGCGAGCCGTCCGCGCTCTTCGCGAAGCTGGAGACGAAGTAGACGCAGGACCCGCCCCAGTAGCAGCCCTCCAGCTTCTGCGCGTGGGTGATGCCGCCCTTGCCGAAGTCCTGGAAGCGGATGGGGGTTTCCTTGGCGAGCGGGTCGGGGACCTCGATCCACTCGATGCCGTCGAAGCTCTTGCCGGTCTCCTGGACGACCGACAGATCCGGCACCCCGGGCACGCGCATCGCCTGGAGCGTGCCGCCCGCGTGCAGCGAACCGTAGCCGCCCTTGGGCTTCTTGGGGAGGAAGCGGTAGAAGAGGCCGAACGGCCGCTCGAAGGCGTCCTCCGTCTCGTACACCGCGCCCGTACGCGGGTCGAAGGCCACGGCCTCGTGCTGGAAGCGGCCCATCGCGGTCAGCGGTTCGACGGAGGTGGGCCTGCGCTTGTCGAAGCCCACCTCGAAGATGAAGCCGTGGTCCTTGGTGTGGCCCGCTTCACCGGCCTTGAACTCGGTCTCCTCGCAGGTCAGCCAGGTGTCCCACGGGCTGGGGCCGCCCGCGCAGTTGGTGGACGTGCCCGCGATGCCGACGCGTTCCTGGAGGACACGGGCACGGCGGTCGACCTCCAGCACGGTGCAGCCGCCCTTGGCCGCCGGGTCGTAGGTGAGCCCGGGGACGGTGGGGACGGGGGCCTTGGCGTCCATGCGGTTCTCGTGGTTGCGCACGAGCCAGACGGAGTCGTCCCTGTGCCCCCGGTCGTGGCCGTGGCCGTGGCCGCCGGACCGGAACGCGTGCATGCCGTCGGCGTGCCCCGGCACCTTGCCCTCTCCGGAGCGCAGCGGTTCGCCCTCGCGGGAGAGGATCTTGTAGCGGAACCCCCTGGGGAGGTCGAGTATGCCCTTCGGGTCGGGTATCAGGGGCCCGTAGCCCGCGCTTCCCCCGGTGCCCTGCGCGGCGGCGGTGCCCGCGAAGAGTTCCGAAACGGCGCCGGAGAAGGCGATGCCCGCTCCCAACACGCCCGATCTGGCCAGCACTTCACGTCGCGTCGTGCCCATAAGGCAGCTCCCTGGGTTCCCTGTTGGCGGACAGGTGACCAGGTGTGTGTACCACGCGGACGGCGGCCCCGACACTAGCCCGAACACGGGGAAATCTACGCGCGTCTGGCTCGCGCGTCTGGCTCGCGCGTCTGGCTCGCGCGTCTGGCTCGCGTTCCCGGTCGGCGCGGCGAAGCCGTCAGAGTCCCTTGGCGTCCCGGGCCAGCGCGGTCAGCCGGGAGATGGCACGGAAGTACTTCTTCCGGTAGCCGCCCTTGAGCATCTCCTCGCTGAAGAGCTGGTCGAAGGGCACGCCCGAGGCCAGCACCGGCACCTCCCTGTCGTACAGCCGGTCCGCGAGGACGACGAGCCGCAGCGCCGTCGACTGGTCCGGCACAGGGCCGACCCCGGTGAGGCAGACGGCGCCGAGGCCGTCCGTCAGCGCGCCGTAGCGGCTCGGGTGGACCTTCGAGAGGTGGTCGAGGAGGGCGGGGAAGGCGTCGAGGGAGGCGCCGGGCGTGCGGTGCGCGGCCCGCGTGACCTCGTCGTCCGTGCGCGGCGCCGGGGCCTCGGGCAGCCCTCGGTGCCGGTAGTCCTCGCCGTCGATGCGCAGCGCGCGGAAGTGGGCCGAGAGCCCCTGGATCTCGCGCAGGAAGTCGGCGGCGGCGAACCGTCCCTCGCCGAGCTTGCCGGGGAGGGTGTTGGAGGTCGCGGCAAGCGCGACGCCCTCGTCCACGAGGCGGCTCAGGAGGCTGGAGACCAGGACGGTGTCGCCGGGGTCGTCCAGCTCGAACTCGTCGATGCACAGCAGCCGGTGACCGCTGAGCGTCCGCACGGTCTGCTGGAAGCCGAGGGCGCCGACGAGGTTGGTCAGCTCGACGAACGTGCCGAACGCCTTCAGCTCGGGGGGCGCGGGGGTGGCGTGCCAGAGGGAGGCGAGGAGGTGGGTCTTGCCCACGCCGTAGCCGCCGTCGAGGTAGACGCCGCGCGGGCCCGCGGGCGCCGCGGACCTCGGCTCGCGCCGGAACAGCCGGGAGAGCCCGCCCCCCTTGGCACCCTTGCCTCCACTGGCTCCCTTCCCCTCACCCGCGCGCGAGGCGCCGCCCAGCCCCTCGGCGAAGGCGCTCAGGATCCGCACGGCCTCGCTCTGGCTGGGCTGGTCCGGGTCCGGGATGTACGTCGAGAAGCGGGCGTCGCCGAAGCGCGGCGGCGGGACCATCTCGGCGACGAGCCGGTCGGCGGGCACGTGCGGCTCGCGTGCGCACAGCGAGAGAGGGGTGGTCCCGGAGGCTTCGGATATCGGGGAGGGGGAGGTCGACACGGTTCTTATGCTAAACGGCCCACTGGCGCACGGGGCTCCGTCAGTGGGCCGTGCCACACTGCGGCGTATGCGACGTCTGTTCCCTTCCCTCCCGCACGGCTCCGCGCCCGAGACCGCTCCGCAGGCCGCTCCAGGCACTGATGCCGGTGCCGCCTCCTCGCCTCAGGAGGACCAGAGCCGCTGGAGCGTCGACGAGCTGGCCGATGCGTACGCCTACCCCGTCCAGGGCCAGGACGCGGGGCGCGACGGCCACCCCGCGTACCCCGTGCACTCCGCCCACCCCGGCACCTCGTGGCTGCGCGCCAACATGGTCGCCTCGCTGGACGGCGCGGCGTATCACGAGGGCCGCTCGCAGCCGCTGTCCTCCGACGCCGACATGCGGATCTTCGGGGTGCTGCGCGGTCTGGCCGACGTGGTCGTGGTCGGCGCCCAGACCGTACGGCAGGAGGGGTACCGCCCGGCGCGTGCCCGGGAGGCGTTCGCGGCGCGGCGCGAGGCGGCCGGGCAGGGCCCGGCCCCGGCCATCGCCGTGGTCAGCGCGGGCCTCGATCTGGACTTCTCGCTGCCGCTGTTCACCGAGCCGCTGGTGCCGACGCTGGTGGTCACAGGGGCGGGAGCGCCGTCCGACCGGATCGCGGCGGCGCGCGAGGCGGGAGCCGAGGTGGTCTTCGCCGGTGAGGGCGCCTGGGTCGAACCCGCGCGGGTACCCGTCGCGCTGGCGGAGCGGGGGCTGCGGCGACAGCTCACGGAGGGCGGCCCGAGGCTGCTCGGCCAGTTCGTGGCGGCCGACGCGCTGGACGAGCTGTGTCTGACGGTCGCGCCGCGCCTGACCTCGGGCGACGCTCCCCGGATCGTGAACGGGCCGGGGCTGGCGGTGCCCTCGGACTTCCGTTTGGAGGGGGTGCTGGAGGAGGACGGGTTCCTGTTCACCCGTTACCGTCGGATCTGACAATCGGCGGAATGACACGTTCCGCTTAGGCTTGTGTGGGCAGACTGACAGGCGCAGGTCCCGTGCGAACACGGGGCTGGATGGTTTCTGTCGGGGTCACGGGCCCCGCGTGGAAGAAGGGCACCCGCCGTGTTCACGACCGTATTGATGATCGAGAAGCCGCTGGTGTCGGACGACGTGGAGCTGGTCACGACCCTGCACGGGGACGAGCACATCTCGTTCATCGTGCTGATGCAGCCACGCGGTGACCAGGACCGGCTGCTGCGTGCCCTGGACGACGTCGCGCTCGGCGAGCTGGAGGACGCCGTGCGCGAGGCCGACGAGCCGGAGGGCGGCGAGGCGCTGGGGCCCGCTGCGCGGGCGCTGGAGTTCTCGCTCAAGCGGCTCAGAGGCACCGGCGCCGAGGCGATCGGACAGATCATCGAGGAGCACCCGCTCGATCTGCTGACGTCTGTCGTGGAGAGCACGCACGCCGACGAGGTCATCGTGCTGACGGCTCCGCATCTGGTGGAGGAGTTCTTCCACCGCGACTGGGCCTCCCGGGCGCGGCACAAGGTGGGCGTGCCCGTGCTGAAGCTCTTCGCGCACACCGACGCGGAGGACTGAGCGCGTCCGGACGCGTACCGTCGGCCGGACGGTGGCCGCGTGGTGGCCGGGCACGGCACGGGGGGCCGCACGGGGGCGCCGGGCCGCTGCCCGTACGCCGGTGGGCCCCGCGCACCGCATAGGCTGGGCGGCGCGCGTACGCGGCCCGTCGCGCACCGGTTGAGTTCGAATATCTGGAGCCCCCGCATGGCAGTCGCCCCGTCCCTTCCGACCGTCCCCCCGGCCATGGAACGGCCGCACTTCATCGGCATCGGCGGCGCGGGCATGTCGGGCATCGCCAAGATCCTCGCGCAGCGCGGCGCCCGGGTAGCGGGCAGCGACGCCAAGGAGTCCGCGACGGCGGCAGCGCTCCGCGAGCTGGGCGTGACCGTGCACATCGGGCACGCCGCGGCGCACCTCGCGTCCGACGCCACCTCGGTCGTCGTCTCCAGCGCCATCCGCGAGGACAACCCGGAGCTGGCGGAGGCGGCCGGGCGCGGCATCCCCGTCGTGCACCGCTCGGACGCGCTGGCCTCGCTCATGGACGGGCGCAGGCCGCTGGCCGTCGCGGGCACCCACGGCAAGACGACCACGACGTCGATGCTCGCCGTGAGCCTCCGCGCGCTGGGCCTCGACCCCTCGTACGCCATCGGCGGCGATCTGGACGAGCCCGGCTCCAACGCGCACCACGGCACCGGCGAGATCTTCGTCGCCGAGGCGGACGAGAGCGACCGCAGCTTCCACAAGTACGCGCCCGAGGTCGCCATCATCCTCAACGTGGAGCTGGACCACCACGCCAACTACGCGTCGATGGACGAGATCTACGAGTCCTTCGAGACCTTCGTCGGCCGGGTGCACGAGGGCGGCACCCTCGTCATCTCCGCAGACCACGAGGGCGCGCGCGAGCTGACGCGCCGGGTCCGCGCGTCCGGCGGCGGCCCGCGCGTGCTCACCTACGGCGCGGCCGAGGACGCCGACGTCCGCGTCCTGGACGTCACCCCGCACGGCCTGACCAGCGAGGTCACGGTGCGGCTCGCGGGCGGCGGGGAGCTGGCCTTCGCCGTCTCCGTGCCCGGCAGCCACTACGCGCACAACGCGGTCGCGGCCCTCACGGCGGGCGCCGCCATGGACGTGCCCGCCGAGGAGCTGGCCAAGGCCCTGGGCACGTACACGGGCGTCAAGCGCCGCCTCCAGCTCAAGGGCGAGGCGAACGGCGTCCAGGTGATCGACTCCTACGCGCACCACCCCACCGAGATGACCGCCGACCTCGAGGCCATCCGCGGCGGCGCGGGCGAGGGGCGCGTCCTCGTTCTCTTCCAGCCGCACCTCTTCAGCCGGACCCAGGAGCTGGGCACCGAGATGGGCCAGGCTCTCGCCCTGGCCGACGCCTCCGCCGTGCTCGACATCTACCCGGCCCGCGAGGACCCGATCCCGGGCGTGACCAGCGAGCTGATCATCGACGCGGCACGGGAGGCGGGCGCCGACGTGCGGTACGTCACGGACCGTGCGGCGGCCTCCGAGGCGGTCGCCGGAATGGCACGGCCCGGTGATCTCGTTCTCACCATGGGGGCGGGAGACGTCACCGAGCTGGGCCCCGAGATCCTCGCCCGGCTCACCCGCTGAACCCGGGGTTCGGCACCGTCCCCGTGCCGTACCCGTCGAACCCGTACCCCGTACCCGTCGAACCGAGCAGCGAGCCGTGAGGAGCGAGGCCATGGCCTACGACATCGACAAGCCCGAGGAGCAGTGGCGCGAGGAGCTGTCCCCGGAGGAGTACCACGTCCTGCGCGAGGCGGGCACCGAGCGCCCCTTCACCGGTGAGTACACGGACACCAAGACCACGGGCGTCTACAACTGCCGCGCCTGTGGCGCCGAGCTGTTCCGCTCGGCCGAGAAGTTCGAGTCGCACTGCGGCTGGCCCAGCTTCTACGACCCGGCCGACTCCGACGCCGTCGAGCTGATCTCGGACCGGTCCCTCGGCATGGTCCGCACCGAGGTCCGCTGCGCGCGGTGCGGCTCGCACCTGGGGCACGTCTTCGAGGGCGAGGGCTACCCGACGCCGACGGACCAGCGGTACTGCATCAACTCCATCTCGCTGCGGCTGGAGCCGGGCGAGAAGAACTGAGCGCGTAGACGGTGGACGGGCCCCGGCCGGGTGACGGACGGCCGGGGCCCGGACCGGCCGGGCCCCCGCGAGGAGGCCCGGCCGGTGCCACGGCCGCCCGGGGAGGCGGGCGGCCGTCGCTGGCCGGAGCGCTGATCGGAGTGCTGGTCAGCGCGTTGCTACGAGCGGCGGTCAGAGCGCCGGGTAGGCGTTCTTCAGCAGCTCCTGGAACTGGGCCGAGAACCACTGGCCCGAGATCGGCGCGTCCGGCAGGGCGCCGGACATGTTGTTGTTGTTGCGGGGGTTGCCGGTATACGTCGGGTCGCACATCCGGTCAAAGCCCTTGCCCTCGTCGTTCGGGATCTCCTTGCTCGATCCGTCGGACTCACCCGGGGGCTTCATCCAGACGTACGCGTCGATCCCGGCGGCCGGTGCGGCCGTGGGGCGCTCGCCGAGCCCGGCGCCCTTCTGGTTGCACCAGTTCCCGACGTGGATGCGCTGGTCGGTCTTGCCGCCGTTGACGTAGCTGTCCACGTCGGTCTGCGGCCCGGGTCCTGTCGGCCGGGCCGTGCCGCCCCAGCCGTTGCGCGAGGTGTCGATCAGCATGCCGATGCTGGAGCTGAAGCCGACCGAGACGAGCTTGTCGCGGAACGCCTGTGCGAAGGACTGCTCGTCCACGTAGCGGTTCCAGTCCACCCACTTCGACTCGCGGACCGACCTGCCGCCCACCGAGTCGTTGATGGTGAAGTACGGCTCCTTCGTCGGGCTGTAGTTGGCCGTGTTGGTGATGAAGCCGTGGACGTCGTTGACCGTGGCGCCCTCGGCCGTCGCCGCCTGCTTGAACACATCGGCCGACGGGCCGAAGTTGTCGTCCCAGCCGATCCAGCCGTGGTGCCCGGCGTCGACGTAGTTGTAGACGTTGCCGATGTCGCCGAGCTTGTTCAGCGCGTAGCCGACGCCCTTCACGTAGTTGCCGTTGGCCTTCATGACGTCGCACTCGGGGGTGGCCGTCGCGCGCCCGCCGGTGTTGGTGACGAGGTTGGGCAGCGAGTCGATCTCGACGGTCGTGACGATGCGCAGGTTCGCGTACTTCGGGTCGGCGAGGATCGCGGCGATCGGATCGATGTACTCCGTCTTGTACCTGTCGATCTCGGTCGGACCCAGCTCGCCGTTGGAGGCGAGCGCGGAACAGTCGCGGCCCGGCAGGTTGTAGATGACGAGCTGGACGACGAGCGAGCCGCCGTTCGCCTGCTGCAACGCCGTGTCGAGGTGGTCGCGCAGGCCCATCTTGCCGTTCGCGCCCTCGATGGCGGCGATGCGGTCGAGCCAGACGCCGGTGGGCTGCTGCGCGACCTTGCTGCCGCCGGGCTCGGCCGCGGCCTTCGACGACCACTCCGGGTTCACATAGCCCTTGGCGCCCTGGTACGGGTTGTCGACCTTGGCCAGCGGCGCGGCGCTCTGGTCCGTCGCCCTGGGCTCCAGCGCCGTCGCGGTCCCGGCCGTGGCGGCGACCAGCGCGCACGCCGCTAACAGCGCGGTACGGGACAGTCGGGAGGAGCGGGCGGGGCGGGCGAGGCCTTTGGGGCGTTCGGCGCGTGAGGGGTGGGCGGTGTTTCTGTTGCGGCTCATGAAACGGGTTCCTCTCGGTTCCGGGCGCGCGGTGCGGACCGCGTCGCCTTGGGGGGATGTGGGGGCGTTTCTGCGCTGATCGCTGGTTGCTCGCTGCTGGTGCGCTCGCCGCCGGTTGCCGCGTCGCGTGGCACGGGTCGCGTGTCGTCGCCGGACGAGACGTGCCGGACGGTGCTGAGCGTGAGCGGAGGGGGTTAGCGGAGGTGTCCCAGGTCTGTCCGGGCCCTGACCGGTCCGTATCGGCTTCCGGTTTCCGGCCGCGGAGGCATGACGCTTCGCCGAGGGGACGTGAGGGTGCCGACAGGTGTGCTCGGCACCGGCCGTCAGGAGATGAAGGCGCAGGGGGGTGCGCGCATGAGCGACTCCTCGCTGGTCGAAAGCGCCACGCACGGCGCTCGACGGATGGAATCGCTCCCACTGGTGCCGTCAGAATGTAATGGGAAGTTCCGCATCGCGACAGGGGCGTTGCGAACTTCTTCCGTCGAATTTCTTCGATGGGGCGGTCTTGCCATGTCTCTTGACACCCATAGCGCCGCAACCGAACCTTGGGAGCGCTCCCACTGGTTCACGGCTTGTACTCCGATCCCCCCATCCGACCGAGCCGCTAGGAGGGACCCGCTCCATGCGTACAAGACGCAAACGCAAGCGGCGGTTACTGAACTTCCTGTTCGCAGCACTCTTCATCGCGGCGACCACCGGTCCGGCTCTGGGAACCGGCCAGGCGGTGGGAACCGGTCCCTCATCCGGTTCCGTTTCTGAGGCGGCCGGGCCCGCCGGGTCCGCCGGGTCCGCGCCTGGGGCTGCCGGGTCCGTCGAGTCCGTCGAGTCCGTCGCGTCGACGGGGTCCAGGCCGGACGCGGTCGCGGCCGACGCGTACGACTGGAAGAACGCCCGCATCGACGGCGGCGGCTTTGTCCCCGGCATCGTCTTCAACCGGAGCGAGAAGAACCTCGCCTACGCCCGCACGGACATCGGCGGCGCCTACCGCTGGAACGCCTCGTCCGAGACCTGGACGCCGCTGCTCGACTCGGTGGGCTGGGACAACTGGGGCCACACCGGCGTGGCGAGCATCGCCAGCGACCCCGTCGACCCGGACAACGTCTACGCGGCCGTCGGCACCTACACCAATGACTGGGACCCCACCAACGGCGCGATCCTGCGCTCGGCCGACCGGGGCGCGAGCTGGAAGAGCACCGGTCTCCCCTTCAAGCTGGGCGGGAACATGCCGGGGCGCGGCATGGGCGAGCGTCTGGCCGTCGACCCGCACGACAACAGCGTGCTGTACCTGGCCGCGCCCAGCGGCGAAGGGCTGTGGCGCAGCACCGATTCCGGGGTCACCTGGGCCGAGGTCACCAGCTTCCCCAACCCCGGCAACTACGCGCAGGACCCGTCCGACCCGAGCGGCTACGCGAGCGACAACCAGGGCGTCGTCTGGGTCACCTTCGACGAGTCCACCGGCTCGGCGGGCAGCCCGACGGGGACGGTCTACGTCGGTGTCGCCGACAAGGAGAACACCGTCTACCGTTCGACCGACGCGGGCCGCACCTGGTCCCGCCTGCCCGGACAGCCGACGGGCTACCTCGCGCACAAGGGCGTCCTCGACGCCGAGAACGGCTACCTCTATCTCGCGCTCAGCGACACGGGCGGGCCCTACGACGGCGCGAAGGGCCAGGTCTGGCGCTACGCGACCGCGACCAGCGAGTGGAAGAACATCAGCCCGATGACGGACGCGGACACGTACTTCGGCTACAGCGGGCTCACCGTCGACCGGCAGCATCCCGGGACGGTGATGGTCACCGGCTACAGCTCCTGGTGGCCCGACACCCAGATCTTCCGCACCAACGACAGCGGCGACAACTGGACCCGCGCCTGGGACTGGACCAGCTACCCGAACCGTTCCTTCCGCTACACCATGGACGTCTCCTCCTCACCCTGGCTGACCTGGGGAGCCAACCCGTCGCCGCCCGAGGTCACCCCGAAACTCGGCTGGATGACGGAGGCACTGGAGATCGACCCCTTCGACTCGGACCGGATGATGTACGGCACGGGCGCGACCGTCTACGGCACGGGCAACCTCACCGACTGGGACGACGGCGGCAAGATCGGCATCGAGCCGATGGCCCGGGGGATCGAGGAGACCGCGGTCAACGACCTCGCCAGCCCGCCCTCGGGGGCGCCGCTGCTGAGCGCGCTCGGCGACATCGGGGGCTTCCGGCACACGGACCTCACCAGCGTGCCGTCGACGATGTACCAGTCGCCCAACTTCACCTCCACGACCAGCCTCGACTTCGCCGAGAAGAACCCCGGCACGGTCGTCCGGGCCGGCAACGCCGACACCGCGCCCCGCGTCGCCTTCTCCACCGACAACGGGGCCAACTGGTGGGGCGGCAGCGAGCCCTCGGGCGTGACCGGTGGCGGCACGGTGGCGGCCGGGGCGGACGGCAGCCGCTTCGTCTGGAGCCCCCAGGGCGCCGGCGTCCACTACGCCACCGGGGTCGGCGGGGGCTGGTCCGCCTCCAGCGGCATCCCCGCGGGGGCGACGGTGGAGGCCGACCGGGAGAACCCGCGGACGTTCTACGGCTTCTCCTCCGGCACCTTCTACGTCAGCACCGACGGCGGTGCCACCTTCACAGCCCGTTCCTCCCAGGGCCTCCCGGCCGGGGACAGCGTCCGCTTCAAGGCGCTGCCCGGCGCCGAGGGCGACATCTGGTTCGCCGGGGGAGCGAAGGGCGGCGCCTACGGGCTGTGGCACTCCAAGGACTCCGGTGCCACCTTCACCAAGGTCCAGGGCGTCGAGGAGGCCGACACCATCGGCTTCGGCAAGGCGGCTCCGGGCGCCTCGTACCAGACGCTCTACGCGAGCGCCAAGATCGGCGGCGTCCGCGGGATCTTCCGTTCGACGGACGCGGGCGCGAGCTGGGTCCGCGTCAACGACGACGCCCACCAGTGGGGCTGGACCGGTGCGGCGATCACCGGCGACCCACGGGTGTACGGCAGGGTCTACGTCGCCACGAACGGGCGGGGCATCGTCTACGGCGACATCCGGGAGTGAGCCTCCCGGCAGCGATCTCGTACGGCCCGGGTCCGCCCCGCCCCCGGGCCGTACGTCCGCGCTCAGGCCCGTGCTCGGGCCCGCGTTCAGGTCCGTGCTCAGGCCCGCGTTCAGGTCCGTGCTCGGGCCCGCGTTCAGGTCCGTGCTCAGGCCCGGGTTCAGGTCCGTGCTCGGGCCCCGGTCACCGCTGACGTGCCGCGCGCCGCTGGGCGCCGATGCGGACGGCTATGTCGAAGGCGTTCTGGATGGACCCGGTGTTCGCGGCGCCCTGGCCGACGAGGTCGAAGGCCGTGCCGTGGGCCGGGGTGCAGATCGGGACGGGCAGGCCGCCCGCGATGGTGACCCCGCCGTCGAACCCCATGAGCTTCATCGCGATCTGGCCCTGGTCGTGGTACATCGTCAGGATGCCGTCGAACTCCCCGGCACGCGCCCGCAGGAAGATGGTGTCGGAGGGGAAGGGGCCCTTGACGTCGAGCCCGGCGTCCGCGAGGTCGGTCACGGCCGGGGCGATGATGTCGATCTCGTGCCGCCCGAACCGCCCGCTCTCTCCCGCGTGCGGGTTGAGCGCGCACACGCCGATACGGGGCCGCTCCAGCCCTGACTCGCGCAGCACCTCGTCGAGCAGCCGCCCCGCAGCCACGACCCGCTCGCGGGTGATGCCCGCGTCGACCTCGGCGACCGACACGTGGGAGGTGACCCGTGCCGTCCACAGCCCCGGCAGCACGTTCAGCTCCGACGTGAAGTCCTCCACCCCCAACTCGACCTCGAACCAGCGCAGTTCGTCGTTCTCCGACAGTCCGGCCAGGTGCAGGGAGGACTTGTTGAGCGGAGCGAAGAGGATGGCGTCGGCCTCCTGGGACTTCGCCAGGCCCAGGGCGACCTCGAGGTTGTCGAGGGCCCACCGTCCGCCCGCCGCCGTGGCCGCCTTCCGCTCGAAGGGCGCCGCCGGGCGACTGGCACCCTCGCCGAGCAGCAGCGGCAGCCCTTCGGCCTCGGCCTTCGCCGCGTCGGTGGTGTAGGGGAGGGGCGTGCCCGCGTCCTCGCCCGCCTCGGCAAGCTCCCGCTCGTCGGAGATCAGCAGCACGCGGGCCGCCGCGGTGTTCGCGGGGTCGGAGAGCAGCTTGGCGACGAGTTCGGGTCCGATGCCCGCGGGATCGCCGAGCGTGACGGCGATACGGGGGAGTGCTGCGGCGGTCATGAGGGCCTCTTTTCCGTGAGGGTGGGCTGCGCGGAGCTGTCGGACGCGGGGCTGTCGGAGGGGGTGCGGGCGGCGTCTCCGGCGTCCCGGGTCTCCTCGGCCGGGGCGTCGGGCTGCCGAGGCTCGGTGGTCCTGTTCGGGCGGAGCCGCCTGACCAGCGGCGGGCCTGCCACCAGGGCCAGGGCGAGTATCAGGAGGGAGACGGCGGCGGGGCTGCGGAACACGATCAGGCTGTCCTCCCCTGCCAGAGCCGAGGTCTGCACCATGGCCTTTTCGAAGAGGGGGCCTATGACCAGCCCCAGCACGAGCGGCGCGACGGGGAAGTTGAGCCGCTTCATCGCATAGCCGACGAGCCCGAAGAAGAGCACGATCCAGACGCTGAACATGCTGTTCTTCACCGAATACGCGCCCAGCAGGCTGGTGACGATGATCAGCGGATAGAGGAACGCGTACCGCACGCGCAGCAGTTGCGCGAAGACCGGCGCCATCGGCAGGTTGAGGATCAGCAGGATCAGGTTCCCGATGAAGAAGGAGACCAGCAGGCCCCACACCAGATCGGGCTGGTTCTCGAAGAGCAGCGGGCCGGGCTGGATGCCGTAGATGAGGAAGGCGCCGAGCAGCACCGCGGTCGTGGCCCCGCCGGGGACGCCGAGGACGAGGGTCGGGACGAAGTTGGCGTTGGAGGCGGAGTTGGTGGCCGCGTCCGGCGCGACGACCCCCTCGATGGCGCCGGTGCCCAGCTTGTGGCGGTTCTTGGAGAAGCGCTTCTCGGCGCCGTACGCCATGAACGAGGCCAGCGTCGTGCCCGCTCCCGGCAGACAGCCGAGCAGGAAGCCGACGACGGTGCCGCGCGCGGTGGGTGCCGCGGAGCGCTTGAGGTCCTCCTTGGTGAGCAGCAGATCGCGGAAGCGGGCCCGGATCGGCTCGGCCATGCCGATGTGGAGCTGGTTGAGCAGCTCGCCGATCGCGAAGAGCCCGATCATCACCTCCACGAAGGGCACACCGCCGAAGAGGTCTATCTGCCCGAAGGCGTAGCGCGGGGTGCCGCTTCCCACGTCGACGCCCACACAGGCGATCAGCACCCCGAGCAGGCCCAGCGAGAGCCCGAGCAGCAGATTGCGCCCCGAGAAGACGACGATGGTGCACAGGCCGAGGATCATCACGGCGAGCATCTCGGGCGGGCCGAAGTCCAGGGCGAGATGGGCGAAGAAGGGCGCGACGGCGACGAGGACGAGCAGCGAGGCCATCGCAGAGACGAAGGCGCCGAGCGCGGAGATCGCCAGCGCGGGCCCCGCTCTGCCCTGACGCGCCATGCGGTATCCGTCGAGAGTGCTGACGACGGAGGACGCCTCGCCCGGTGTGGCGATGAGGATCGCGGTGATCGTCGCCCCGAACTGGGCGCCGTGATAGATCCCCGCGAGCATGATCAGTGCGGTGAGCGGGCTGAAGGTGAGCGTGACCGGGATGAGGATGGCCACGCCCGTCGCCGAGCCCAGGCCCGGCAGGATGCCGATGACGGTGCCGAGCAGCACGCCGACGAAGCACCACAGGAGGTTCTCGGCGCTCAGCGCGGCGTCGAAGCCGGTGACGATGTTGTCGATCACAGCGCACTCCAGACGGCGGGGTCGAAGAGTCCGAACGGCAGGGGCACCCGGAGCACGACGATGAACAGCAGATACGCGACGGCGAACGTCGCGGCCGACACCAGCACCGAGCGGCCCAGCGGCTGACGCTCCACGACCGAGGTCAGGAAGAGCGTCATCAGGGTGAGGGCCGGCAGCAGCCCGAGGAAGGGGATCAGCAGCGCGGTGACGACCATGGTGGCGACGACCACGACCAGCTTGACCCGCACGCGACGGGCCTCCTCCTCCGAGTGCTCCGCCTCCTCGGTGACATGGCCGTCACCCTCCAGGACGGTGCCGCCGCGCAGTTCCTGCCGGACCAGCAGCAGCCCCAGGACGAGGAGGAGCAGCCCCGCGACCCGTGGAAGCAGCCCGGGGCCGATGGTGCCGTCCTCGGGGTTCGACCAGGGGTACTGGAAGGACCCGGCGAAGAACGCGGCTCCCACGGCGGCGAGCACGGCGTAGGCGGCGACGACGGGGCGGCGGAACGGGGGCGTCAGGCGCGGAGCGCCCACGGGTTCGTTCTTGGCGAGGCTCATCGCAGGATCCCCCGCATCTGTGCGTCGTAGCGATCGAGGTACTGGGCGAAGTCACGGCCGCTGACATCGGCGGGGATGAGCAGATCGGCCTTGAGGTAGTCGCGGTACGTCTTGGACTTCATCGCCTTGTGCAGGTCCTTGATCCAGAAGTTCCGCTGGACCTTCGATATGCCCTTCGGCGCGAACACCCCGCGCCATACGGTGACCTCCGCGTCCATCCCCTGCTCCTTGGCGGTGGGCACCTTGCCGAGCAGCGGATCGTCGTAGCGCTCGGTGGTGAGGGTGCACAGCGCCTTGAAATCGCCGCTCTCCAGATAGGGCTTGACCGAGGCGGCGCTCGCCGGAGCGACGTCGATCTGCTTGCCCAGCAGTCCCGTCAGCACCTCGCCGGTGGAGCCGTAGGGCACGGTGCCGAACTTGCCTCCCTCCTGCTGGAACTCGGCGATGACCAGGGCGTCCGCACCGGTCTTGCCGCTGGAGCCGGTGACGACGCGGCGCTTCTCGCTCGCGGTGACGACATCGGCGCAGGTGTCGTAGGGGGAGTCCTCGCGGGCCACGACCATCCGGGAGTCCTTGGCGAACATGACCAGCGGGGTGAAGGACTCGTAGGTGAACGGCACGTCATAGACGAGCGGCAGAGTATTGAGCGCGGTCTCGGCGACGAGGAGGGCGTTGCCGTTGCCCTCCTCGGAGAGAAACGTGGACCAGCCGACGGCGCCTGAACCACCCTCCTTGTTCTCGACGTTGACGTTGTAGTCCCCGCCGAGTTCGTTCAGGCCCTGCGCCATGACGCGCGCTGAGCGGTCACTGCCGCCGCCCGGCGCGAAGGCGACCATCGCGGACACGGAGCCGCGGGGCTCCCAGTCGTCGGGAACCGGCGGTTTCGCGTTCAGCAGCGCGCCCGGTGCACAGGCGGACAGCAGCAGGGTGGCGCCCACGAGGGCGAGCACAGTGCGCAGCGGTGACGTCATCGTCGACCTTCCTGCGGCCAGGGGACAGGGAAGGGAGCTCTCTCCATGCCGCGCCACGAGCCCGCGTCATCAGAGATCCTATTGGATATATGGAAAGTAGAGCGCGGCCGACGCCCTGGCAAGGGGTGTGCATAACTTGCCGGTTGTGGATACGGGCAGGCCCGCCCGCCGATCGGCCGGCGGGCGGGAGAGGGGTCGTTTCGCGGACGACGGCCGGGCGGGGGCCCGGCCGTCGCGGAGAGAGCGGTAGAGAGGGGAAAGGGAGGGGGAGGCGACGAGGGCGGGGGCTATGCGTCCTCGGCCGCCCGGCGGGCGACGGCCGCCAGGTGCGTGCGCAGGGCCTTCGAGGGCGCCTCGGGATCTCCGGACTCGAAAGCGGCCAGGATCGTGGCGTGTTCGGCCACGGCCTGGTCGATGTCGAGGGCGCCGTGATCGGCGGTCTGCCGCATGCGGTGCACGTGGGCGCTCAGCGACTCGGCCATCTGGACCAGGAACCGGTTGTCGGCGGCGCGGATGATCGTGAGGTGGAACTCCCAGTCGGCCTGGAAGTATTCGCGAAGATCCGAATAGTCCGCCGGCGGGCCGCCGTCACCGCGCTGCTTGCGCACGCGATGGGCGCACAGCACGTGCTGCGCGTGCGCGGCGCGGAGCTCCGGCAGCAGATCGTCGGTGTGCGCCACGGCCCGCTCGGCCGCCGCGACCTCCAGCATGCCCCGCGCGTCGAAGAGTTCGGCCAATTGGCGCGGGGGAAGGGGGTGCGCCACGCGATAGCCCTTCAGCGCGACCCGCGTGACCAGTCCGGTGTGCTCCATCTGCACCAGCGCCTCGCGCACCGGCGTCTGCGAGACGCCCAGTTCACGGGAGAGCGAGTCGATTCCGAGGGAGGCGCCGGGCGGCATCGAGCCGTCGAGCAGCTTCTCCAGCAGCGCTTCGTACACACCGTCGCGCAGCGCGCGCCGCGGCACCACAGGCGTCTTCTTTCCGGAGGTCATAGTGCCGTCCAGGTTAGCTCAGGAGGGTTTTCCACAGGGCCTGTCGTCGCTCGGATAGATCCTATACGATCCACGATCGAGGGGTGGAGCCGCGCACGGAGCGGCTCCACCGCTTCCGGACGACATACGTAACGGAGACGACGATGTCCCACACCGCGATGTCCCGCACCGCCGAGAGCTGGCCCATCGGCGCGGCACTCCTTCAGTTCCCCGGCACCCTCGCCGACGGCACCAGCGTTCAGGACGCGCCCGTCGCCCACTGGGCCGCGGTCCTGCGCGAGGTCGCCGCCGCCGGGTTCGATCACGTCGATCTCACCGACAGTTGGCTCAGGCCCGGCGATCTCCCGCCTGAGCGGCTCCGCCGCCTGGCCGGGGTGATCGAGGACTCCGGCCTGGGCGTCACCGCCGTCTCCGCCGTCCGCCGCAGTGTCATAGACCCCGATCCCGAGGCCGCCGAGGCCCACCTCGGCTATCTGCTGCGGACGCTCGACGCGGCGGCGGAGCTGGGCATCCCCGTCGTGTCCGTGGGGCTCCACCGCGCGCTGACCCCCGCGCAGCTCGCGGCACAGTGGTTCTGGACGGAGAGCGGGGCGAGCGATCCGCCCGGGGACGCGCGAATGTGGCAGCTCGCTGTCGAGCGGCTGGCGGCCCTGGGCAGGCGAGCGGCCGGGCTCGGGCTCCAGTTGTCCCTGGAGATGTACGAGGACACGTATCTCGGCACCGCCGCCGGCGCCGTCGCCCTCGTGCGCGACATCGGGATGCCACAGGTGGTGGGCCTCAACCCCGACATCGGCAACCTCGTACGGCTCCACCGCCCCGTGGAGAACTGGGAGGACATGCTCCGTGCCACGCTCCCGCACGCCAACTACTGGCACGTGAAGAACTATTACCGCGATCACGACCCCGCCACCGGCGCCTATTTCACCGTCCCCGCTCCGGCCGAATCCGGTCTCATCAACTACCGGCGCGCGCTGGAGATGGCGCTCGACGCGGGTTTCACCGGACCCCTGTGCGTGGAGCACTACGGAGGGGACGGCCTCAGCGTCTCCGCCGCCAACCGCGACTATCTGCGCCGCATCCTCGACGTCAAGCTCGCGGCCCGCGAAACGGCCCATGGCGTGGCCGGGGCGGCCGGAGCGGGCGAGGCAAGGGCCGACGGGCGCGGAGCCCGGCCGTGGGAAGAGCGCGAGAAGCGGGAGGCGCTGCGATGACCCCGCTGCACAACGATCCCCAGCACTTCGCCGACGAGGCCCTGGCCGGGTTCGTCGCGGCACACCCCGATCAGGTGGCGGCCGTCCACGGCGGAGTCGTCCGCTCCACCGTCAGCCGCCCCGGGCAACCCGCCCTCGTCATCGGCGGCGGCAGCGGACACTATCCGGCCTTCGCGGGCTGGGTCGGGCCCGGCCTCGCGCACGGCGCCGCCTGCGGCAACATCTTCGCCTCTCCCTCCGCCTCCCAGATCTGCTCCGTCGCACGCGCCGCCCACAACGGCGGCGGAGTCCTCTTCGCCTTCGGCAACTACGCGGGGGACGTGCTGCACTTCGGGCAGGCCGCCGAGCAACTGCGGGCCGAGGGCATCGATGTCCGCATCCTGACCGTCACGGACGACATCGCCTCCGCCGAGGAAGCCGAGCGGCGCCGGGGCATCGCGGGCGATCTGCCCGTCATCAAGATCCTGGGCGCCGCGGCCGAGGCGGGGCTCGGGCTCGACGAGGTGGAGCGGTTCGGCCGCCGGGCCAACGCGGCGACGCGCACACTTGGCGTCGCGTTCAGCGGCTGCACCCTGCCGGGGGCCGAGGAACCGCTGTTCACCGTCGAGCCAGGGCGCATGGCCCTGGGGCTCGGCATCCATGGCGAACCGGGCATCGCCGAGTCGGAGCTGCCCACAGCCGACGCGGTGGCCGATCTCCTCGTGGACGGGCTCCTGAGTGAGCGCCCTCCGGAGCACAGGGAGGGCGAGCGCCGAGTGGCCGTGCTGCTGAACGGCCTGGGCGCCACCAAGTACGAGGAGCTGTACGTCGTGCACCGTCGCGTCGACGCCCGGCTGCGCGAGGAGGGGCTGGTGCCGTCCCACCCGGTGGTCGGTGAGCAGGTCACCAGCCTCGGCATGGCGGGCCTCTCGCTCACCCTCACCTTCCTGGACGACGAACTGGCCGGCCTGTGGGCGGCGCCAGCACTTGCCCCGGCGTTCCAGCGGGGCACGCTGAGCCCGCCACCGTCCCGCACCGACGACCTCCCCGCGCCACGCACCGCTCCCGTCGAACCAGGCACTCCCGCATCCCGGCACGCGGCTCACCACCTGGCACGGGCCCTGCGCACGGCGGCCGAAACGGTCGCGGAACAGGAGAAGCGCCTGGGCGACATCGATGCCGTGGCCGGTGACGGCGATCACGGGATCGGGATGCGGCGCGGCACGGAGGCCGCCGCGCGGGCCGCCGAAGCGGCGCTGGAGGCGGGAGCGGGCGCCAAGTCTCTGCTCGCACGCGCCGGAGAGGCGTGGTCCGAGCGCGCGGGCGGCACCTCGGGCGCGCTGTGGGGAGCGGCGCTGAGTGCCGCGGGCCGCACACTCGGCGACGCGGAACCGGTCACCCCGGAGACCGCCGTCCGCGCGGTACGCGCCGGGCTCGACGCGGTGCTGCGGCTGGGCGGCGCCCGTCCCGGCGACAAGACGCTCGTGGACGCGGCCGTGCCGTTCACCGAGCGGCTGGAGGAGCGGCTCGGAGGGCGCGGGGGCGGGGAAGGGCCGTCGAGGCATCCCGGACCCGGCTCCGGCACACCGGAGAGCGCGCGGCCGGATCGAGGCCCGGACATACCGCCGCACACATCGGACACATCAGCGGCCGTACGGACGGACCGAGGGCCCGGCACACCGGACCACATACCGGGGAGCGTGGGAGCGGACCGGGGGCCCGGCGCACCGGAGGACATATCCGTGGCCGCACGGGTGGACGGAGACGTGGGCGGGCCCATGGACGGGGTGGCGGAGTGGGTCTCGGCCGCCGAGGTGGCGACACGGGCCGCCGAAGCCACCGCGGACATCACGGCGCGCCTCGGCCGCGCCCGTACCCACGGCGACCGCAGCCTCGGGACGCCCGACGCCGGAGCGGTGTCGTTCGCGCTGATCGTCACCGCCGTCGCCAAGGCGATGTCCGAGCCGGAGGCCGCGTCCGGGCCACCTGCCGTGACCGGGCCGGAAGCCCTGGCGGTTCCGGAGACCGTGCCGGGGGCGCGGGCCGGACATGGGCGGGAAGCGCGGTCCGGCACGGCCACAGCTCTTGTCGAGGGGGAGGAGAACCCATGACGTTGCGCATCGTCGTCGGCAGCGACAGCGCCGGATTCGATGACAAGGAGGCGCTCAAGCGGGATCTGGAGGCCAGCGGACTGGTCGCGCGGGTGCGCGACGCGGGGGTGGGCTCGGGCCAGGACACGGCGTATCCCCATGTCGCCGTGGACGCCGCCCGGCTCGTCGCGGACGGCAGCTTCGACCGCGCCCTGCTCGTGTGCGGCACCGGCCTCGGCGTCGCCATCTCCGCGAACAAGGTGCCGGGGATCCGCGCCGTCACCGCGCACGACTCCTTCTCGGTCGAGCGAGCCGTCCTCTCCAACGACGCCCAGGTCCTCTGCCTCGGACAGCGCGTCATCGGTCTGGAGCTGGCCCGCAGACTGGTCCGCGAATGGCTCACCTACACCTTCGACCCGACGTCCGCCTCGGCGGCGAAGGTGGACGCGATCCGTTCCTACGATCTCCCCGGCCCATGCTGAGCCCGGGACGGGGGCCGGGCCACGGACGTGCGGGGGGCTCCGCACCGGGAGGAGCCCCGGGGACGCGCTGGATCGGCACCAGTTTCAAGATGACCAAGACACGTGCTGAAGCAGTCGCGTACGCGGCCCGGCTGCGCGAGGCTCTCGGCCCTGAGCTGGCCGAACGCGCCCCTGGGGTAAGGCCGTTCGTGATACCCCCGGCCACCGCCATCACGGCGGTCGTATCCGCCCTCGGCGAGGACAGCCCTGTCCTCGTCGGTGCGCAGAACGCGCACTGGGAGGACTACGGCGCGTGGACCGGCGAGCTGTCCGTCCCCCAG
This sequence comes from Streptomyces daliensis, assembly GCF_054782395.1. Classification (NCBI taxonomy): domain Bacteria; kingdom Bacillati; phylum Actinomycetota; class Actinomycetes; order Kitasatosporales; family Streptomycetaceae; genus Streptomyces; species Streptomyces daliensis. The sequence continues at coordinate 149,896 of NZ_BAAGSO010000107.1, forward strand.
GTCGCCGACGCCGGGGTCGGGCTCGTGGAACTGGGGCACTCGGAGCGGCGCGAGCACTTCGCGGAGACCGACGCGACGGTACGGCTGAAGGTCGCCGCCACGCTCCGGCACGGACTGCGTCCGCTGCTGTGCGTGGGAGAGAACGCCGGAGTGCGCGCCCGGGGCGGATCGGTGGCGCACGTACGCGCGCAGGCGGATGCCGCTCTGGACGGGCTGACGGAAGATGAGCTGAGGTCTGTCCTGATCGCGTACGAACCAATATGGGCCATCGGCGAGGGCGGCAGAGAGCCCGACCCCGCCGATATCGCCCCCGTCTTCTCCGCGCTCGCCGAGCGCTATGGAGCCGGACGTTGCGCGGGCCTGCTCTACGGCGGCTCCGTCAACCGGTACAACGCCGCTGAGCTGCTGCGGGTCCCCGAGGTGCGGGGCCTGTTCGTGGGGCGCGGGGCGTGGCGGGCCGAGGACTTCCTCGCCCTGATCGACCTCGTCGCCGAGGCCGGACAGCCATCCGGGGCGACTGCTCCCGAGGGGGTGATTTCCGGGCGGTGAACGTCATGCGTCAGGGCGGCGGAATACCGGGTGGGCCCAGGCAGTTCGTTTGTACGCTGCACGAAGTTGACCCCCCTAGCCCCTCCGGAGGCCCTTCGCATGTCCCAGGCTCAGACCACCGACCGGCGCACCGTCACCGAGGGGAGCCACGGGAGCCCAGGGGCCACGGACAGACCGGGACCCCCGGGCAGTCCGGGCCCGAGCGGCGTCGGCGGGGTCGGTATCGGCGGAACCGGCGTCGGCGGGGCGGCCGGGGACACCGTGCCTCAGGACGGTCCCCGCGAGGCCCGGGGCATCGTGCCGGTGCTCGCGTTCGGGGGCATCTCGGTCGCCGTCATGCAGACGCTGCTGGTGCCGGTCGTCGCGGAACTCCCCCGCCTGCTCGGCACCGCCACGTCCAACGCCGCCTGGGTGATCACCGCGACGCTGCTGTCCGGCGCCGTAGCCACCCCCATCATGGGGCGGCTCGGTGATCTCTACGGCAAGCGGCGCCTCATCCTGTTCAGCCTCGGGCTGATGGTGCTCGGCTCGCTCGTCTGCGGGTTCACGTCGTCGCTGGTCCCGATGGTCGCCGGGCGCGTGCTCCAGGGCTTCGCGATGGGCGCCATCCCGCTGGGCATCAGCATCATGCGGGACGAACTGCCGCCCGAGCGGCTGGGCTCCGCGATGGCGTTCATGAGCTCGTCGCTCGGGGTGGGCGGGGCGCTCGGGATGCCGCTGGCCGCATACGTGGCACAGCACACCGACTGGCACGCCCTGTTCTTCGGGGCGGCCGGGCTCGGAGTCATAGCCATGGTGCTGGTGGCGGTGGTGGTTCCGGAGTCCAGGATGCGTACGCCGGGACGCTTCGACGTGCTCGGGGCCATCGGCCTCTCGGCCGGACTCGTCGCGCTGCTGCTCCCCATATCCAAGGGCGGCGACTGGGGCTGGGGGAGCGGCATGACGCTGGGCCTGTTCGGCGCGGCCGTCGTGATCTTCCTGCTGTGGGGCCTGTTCGAACTCCGCATCGAGGGCCCGCTGGTGGACCTGCGTACGACGGCACGCCGTCAGGTCCTGCTCACCAACCTCGCCTCGATCACCGTCGGCCTGGCCTTCTACGCGGCCACGCTGGTGCTTCCGCAACTGTTGCAGTTGCCCGTCTCGACCGGTTACGGGCTGGGCCAGTCCATGGTCGTCGCCGGGCTGTGCGTGGCGCCCATGGGCGTCGCGATGATGCTGGTCTCCTCCCTCTCCGCGCGCATCTCCGCGGCACGCGGCCCGAAGGTGTCCCTGATGACGGGGCTGGTGGTGCTGGCCCTGGCGTATCTGGCGGGTACCGCGCTGATGGACGCCGTGTGGCAGGTCGTCATCACGGCGGTGCTCATCGGCATCGGCATCGGGGTGGCCTACTCGGCCATGCCCGCGCTGATCATCGGCGCCGTCGACCCCTCCGAGTCGGGGGCCGCGAACGGGCTGAACACGCTGATGCGTTCCATCGGCACCTCCACCTCCAGCGCCGTCATCGGTGTGGTGCTGGCGCGGATGACGATCCCGCTGGGGAACACCGAGGTGCCGGATCTGGAGGGGTTCCGCACCGCGTTCCTCATCGCGGCGGGCGCGGCGCTGCTGGGGCTGCTGATAGCGGCCTTCCTGCCCGGCCGTGAGCGGGCGAAGGGACACCACGCGAAGGGAGCGGTTCGCGCGGTGTCGGCGACCCCGTCGGACGCGGCATCGGCGTCGACGCCCGGTTCCGCCCCGGCCGCACCCCCGGCCTCGGCTTCGGTTCCGGTTCCGGTTGCGGTGCCCGTGGCCACGGCCGTCGCGACGGGTCCCTCGCCCGACTTCACGCGGGCGGTGGCCGAGGGCTCCGTGCACGGGCTGGTCCTGGGCGGGGGCGACGCGCCCGTCGCGGGCGCGGTGGTGACGCTGCTCGACCACGGCGGGCGCCAGCTCGCGCGCGCGACGGCGGCGGCGGACGGCTCGTACGCGTTTCGGGCACCGGGCCACGGGAGCTATCTGCTCGTCGGCTCAGCGCCGGGACACCGGCCCAAGGCCACGACCCTGACCCTGCCGGGCCACGGCCGCCCTGCCCGCCACCCGCACGAGGACGGTCACGCCTCCCCGAACCGCTGCGATGTGCGACTGCGGCCCTCGGCCGCGATACGCGGCGCCGTGCGGGCCCGGGGCGGGCGGCCGTTGGCGGATGCCCGGATCTCGCTGCTCGACGGCTCGGGAAGCGTCGTGAGCACCCGGATCACGGGCCCCGACGGCGCGTACGCGTTCACGGACCTCGCGGAGGGCGCGTACACGGTGGTCGCGGGCGGCTACGCCCCCGTCACCTCCCCGCTGACCCTCCATGGCACGGACCTCGATCACCACGACCTGCACCTGCGGCACGAGCACGAGCACGAGCACGAGCATGCGCACGGGCATGCGCACGAGCGCGAGCACGGGAGCGATCAGATATCCGGCGCGTGACCCGTGCCCCGTACGCGGCGAAACCCGTTGGCGTCCGAGGTCCGGGGCGTCCGAGGATGACGGGATGTACGAGACGCTCCTCCCCTTCCTGGGGGCCTGCCTGCTGATCGCCCTGTCTCCGGGACCGAGCACAGCACTGATCATCCGCAGCTCCCTCCGCAGCCGCCGCGCCGGTCTGCTGACGGTCCTCGGCAACGAGACGGGCGTCTTCGTGTGGGGGCTCGTCGCGGCCTTCGGGCTGACGGCACTGCTGGCCGCCTCGCAGGTGGCGTACGACGTGATGCGCTACGTGGGCGCCGCCGTGCTCGTCCTCTTCGGCGCCCAGGCCCTGTGGGCGGCCCGCCGGGCCCGTAGCGGGGCCGGCGGCACGGCGGACGACGTCGCGGACGGTCCGACGGGGGACCTGGCCGTTGAGGGTCAGGCGAAGGCGGAGGAGGGGCGGACCGGCGGGCGGTTCGCGTACGGCGCGGGCCTGCTGATGAACCTCGCGAACCCCAAGGCCGCGATCTTCGCGATGTCCTTCCTGCCGCAGTTCGTGCCCGAGGGCGCGCCGCAGCTTCCGGCCATGGTGGGGCTCGCGGCGCTGTGGGCCGTGTTCGAGGTCGGCTACTACGCCATGTACGTGTGGGGCGTCGGACGGCTCAAGGGCGTGCTGTCCCGTGCGGGGGTGCGGCGCCGCATGGAGCAGGCGTCGGGCGGGGTGCTGCTCCTCCTCGGCGTCAGGCTCGCGCTGGAGGGGTGACCCGGCCTCCGCCAGGAGACCCGGGTCACCGCAGCACCACCGCCGACTCGGGCGGCAGCCGCAGCACCCCGTCCTCGAAGCGGATCCCGCGCCCGCCCCCGTCCCCGCCCCCCTCGGGCCCCCACGCCGCGAGCGTGACCGTGCGCCGCAGCGGGAGCGGAAGCAGGGCGGGTGGTCCGTCCGGGCTGAGGTTGACCGCCACGTGGAGGGGGCCGTTGCGCAGCCAGAGCCAGCCCGCGTCCGCGTCGTACTCGACCATGGCCTCGCCCAGCGGGGTGTGCGCGAGCACGGGGTGGGCGTGGCGCAGGGCGATCAGGGCGCGGTGCCATTCCAGCAGCGCCGCGTGCGGCGGTCGCCCCGGCTCGCTCCAGTCCAGGCAGGAGCGCTCGCGGGTCGCCGGGTCCTGCGGGTCCGGGATGTCCTCCTCGGCCCAGCCGTGCGCCGCGAACTCCCGCCGCCGCCCCCGGCGTACGGCCTCCGCCAGCTCGGGGTCGGTGTGGTCGGTGAAGAACTGCCACGGCGTCCCCGCGCCCCACTCCTCGCCCATGAACAGCATGGGCGTCCCGGGCCCGAGCAGCACGAGCGCCGCCGCGCAGGCCAGCCGCCCGGGCGAGAGCCGTCCCGGACCGGAGTCCGAACCCGAGCCGGAGCCGGAGCCCGAACCCGGCCCCGGGCCCGTGCCCGAGAGCCGGTCGCCCAGGGCGCGGTTGCCGATCTGGTCGTGCGTCTGCGCGTACGCGAGGAAACGGTGCGCGGGTACGGCGCCCTTCGCCGCGTCCAGGGAGCGGCCGTGGGAGCGCCCCCGGAACGAGGAGTACGTGCCGTCGTGGAAGAACGCGCCGGTCAGCGTCTTGTGCAGGGCGGCGAACGGGTCGCGTGCGAAGTCCGCGTAGTAGCCCTGGGACTCGCCGGTCAGCGCGGTGTGGAGCGCGTGGTGGAAGTCGTCGTTCCACTGGGCGTGCACTCCGTGGCCGTGCGCCGTGCGCGGGGCCGTCGTGCGCGGATCGTTGAGGTCGGACTCCGCGATCAGGAAGAGCGGTCGCCCCGTGTGCGCGGCGAGGGCGTCGACGGCCCGCGAGAGCGCGGCGAGGAAGTGCTCGGCGCGGGTGTCGGCCAGCGCGTGCACGGCGTCAAGGCGCAGCCCGTCGAGCCGGTAGTCGCGGAGGAAGGCCAGCGCGCTGCCCGTCAGATACGCGCGGACCTCGTCCGAGCCGGGCCCGTCGAGGTTGATGGCCGCGCCCCAGGGGGTCTGGTGCGCCTCGGTGAAGTAGGGCCCGAAGGCGGGGAGGTGGTTGCCTGAGGGGCCGAGGTGGTTGTGCACGACGTCGAGGACGACGCCGAGTCCGTGCCCGTGCGCCGCGTCCACCAGGCGTTTCAGCCCGTCGGGCCCGCCATACGGCTCGTGCACCGCCCACAGCGACACGCCCTCGTAGCCCCAGCCGTGCCTGCCGGGGAACGGGCAGACCGGCAGCAGCTCGATATGGGTGACGCCGAGTGCCGCGAGGTGCGGCAGCCGCTCGACGGCCGCGTCGAACGTGCCCTCGCGGGTGAAGGTGCCGACGTGCAGCTCGTAGAGCACCGATCCTGGCAGCCGCCGCCCCCGCCACGCGTGCCGCCAGTCGTACGCGTCGTGGTCGACGACGGCGCTGGGCCCGTCGGGCCCTTCCGGCTGGCGGCGCGAGCGCGGGTCGGGCAGTGCGGGGCCGCCGTCCAGCGCGAACCCGTACCGTGCGCCCGGTGCGGCCGGGACGGACGCCGTCCACCAGCCGGGGCGTTCCGGATGGCGGACCATGGCGTGCGACGCGTACGACCCACCCGACTCGTACGGCCCGCGCGACCCACCCGGCCCGCCCCCCGTGGAACCCCAGCGCCCCGCCTCGGAAGCCCCGGCTCCGTCCGCCCCTCGCGCCCCCTCCACCCGCTCCGCCCCCTGCGCGGCCTCCAGCAGGAGCGCGACCCGGCCGGCCACTGGTGCCCACACCTCGAACAGCATGGGCACCATGCTGCGGCAGCCCGTCCGACGGCGCTACGGCCCGGCGGGCGCGCGCCGCCATATGGCCGCCGTACGCGCACCCGCCGCCCGCCCGCTTGCCCCCCGGCCCGTCCGCTACGCCATGCAGTAGCGGTGCTGGACGACCGGATAGCCCGCCTTCGCGAAGGCGGCGGCCATGGGCTCGTTGCCGAGGTCCGTGGCCGCGGCGATCGACGTCGCGCCCTCGGCCGCCAGTTGGTGGGTGCACTCGGCCAGCAGCTCGTAGGCGTAGCCGTTTCCGCGCCGCTCCGGCACGACGCCGATGAGGCCGACCGCCGGGCCGCTGGGGACGCGCGCGGGCACGTGCAGCCCGATCAGCTCACCCTCGCGCGTGTACGCGAGGCGCCACCACTCGCGGGGCGACGGCATCCAGCGCAGATGCTCCATGTCCTCCCGCGCGGCCTGCTCCGGGCCGCCCTGCTCCGTCGCCGCGCGCGCGTGCGCGTCGAGAGAGCCGTGCTGGACCCGGCGCAGTACGTCGAGGAACACCTCGTCGTCGGGTTCGGGACGGCAGACGACCCGGCCCGGCAGCTCGGGCAGTCCGTCGCGGGGAGTCCAGAGGTAGCGGTAGCGCTCGACGAGCGGGCGGTACCCGGCCGCCTCGGCGGCGCGCGTACGGGACTCGGTCGCGGCCCGTACCGCCGGGTCCTCGCGCCAGCCCGGCGGCAGGACCAGCTCGAACTCGACGCGCGGCATCTCCCGCAGCAGCCGCACGGCGGCGTCGTGCTCGCCGGGCGCGAAGTCGAACCAGTCGAGCACGACCGGCTTCTCGTCCTGCGGCGCCGCCCAGAGCGCGGCGCGCGCGACGACGCGTCCGTCGCGCAGCGCGACCCAGGTCCACTCGGGCCGGTAGGCGCCGCCCTCCGCGAGGGTCGCGTACGCGCGGCCGAGCAGCGGAGCGCCGACGAGGTGTCCGTCAGGGGTGGTGAGCGAGGTGAAGAGGGTGCGCGCCTCGGACTCGTCGAGCGCGCGGATGACCAGATCAGCGGTCACGGTGAAGGGTTCCTTCCGGAAGGATGCGGAATCAGGTGTCCGCGCTCCCGGTCAGCCCTTCAGCCGGTCAGCCGTGACGTGACGCCCGGGCGGGGCCGAGAAGGCGGGAGCGCGAGGTGGTGAACGTGCTGCACATCAGCTCTCGCCTCCCTTCGTTCGCGCCATCGGGCACGTCATCGAGCGTAGGCGCACACTAACGGGTGATCCCGTCGGCGTCTACGGATTACCGCGGCCACGAGCTCCGACGACGCCCCGCACCCCCCGCCCCGCCGCGCCCGATGTCTTCGTTCGGATACCGAAAAAGGAGCTGCCTGGACATGGACTTGAGGCGTCCGGAGAATGATTCATATGACATCTCTTGAGTTCAGCGCGTACCCTCCGCGCCTGTCTGACGTGGAGCGGGAGCGCGCTCTTGAGGTGCTGCGCGAGGGCGCGGTGCAAGGCCGGATCTCGCAGAACACGTTCGAGCAGCGGATGGACGTCATCCTCCACGCACAGTGGCACGGGGAGCTGCACGCCGCCCTCTTCGACCTTCCGACGCGGCGTCCGCGCGGCCGCTGGTTCGTCCAGGCCGTCGGCAGGCTGTCGGCCTTTCCCGGCACGCTGCGCAAGGCATGGCAGTCCGAGCGCCTGCCGGAGCTGCTGCTGCCCCAGCCGGGGCCCTATCCGTTCACCATCGGCCGTGCCCCAGGATCCATGCTGCGGCTCAACCACTTCACGGTCTCCCGCGTCCACGCCCAACTGCGCAGCAAGCCGGAGGGGTGGTCGCTGCGCGATCTCGGCTCGAGCAACGGGACGTGGGTCAACGGCAGCAGGATCGCGGGTTCCGTTTCGGTGCGCCCCGGTGACCAGGTGAGGTTCGGGCAGGTCGGGTTCCGGTTGACGGTGCCCAAGCCTCCGGAGCTGGAGCCACCGGAGCACACCTGACATGCGGCTCGCCGCACGGGATCAGGTCGGGATCTCGACCTCTCCGTGGCCGCCGTCGAAGCTCGCGTCGGAGCAGCTGTAGAAGGTCTCCTGGCTGTCGGAGCGCTCCCACACGGTGTAGACGACGTGCCGTCCCGACTTGTTCTGGGGCAGGTTCGCGTTCCACACGTAGGCGCTGTTCTCCGAGCCGACGCCGCCTACCAGGGGCGGGTCCGTCACCGCGTCGAACGGCTGGTCCTCCAGGTCGTCCCAGGTGAGCGGCTGGTTCGGGTCGTAGCCGTCCTTGGTGATGTAGGAGCGGAACTCACCGGGGTGCGCTGCCCAGGCGTTGTAGCGGAACTGCATCTGCGCGCCCGCCGACACGTGCGTGAACGGCCAGTCGTCGCGCGGCAGGTTGAAGCCCGTGAAGTCGTACGGGCCTCCCGTGCCGCCGCTGCACAGCTGTCCGTCGGGGATGAACCCCTCGGTGCGGCCCGCGCCGTCGGAGCGGAGGACGGCGAACCAGTTGTAGAAGGGCGTCGTCCCGCTCTTGTCGAGGGCGGCCTGGCAGGCCGGGTTGACGGGTTTGATCTCTCCGGTGCTGCTGAGGCTGCTCTTCCAGCACAGATAGGTACGGCTGCCGGGCTGCATGGGGGCGCCGTGTGCCTCGGCCGTGCCGGTGGTGAGGGAGAAGAACGCGAGCCCTGGCAGCGCGGCGAGCAGGGGGAGGAGCACGCGGGTCCGCGCGGTCTTCCTCGGGCGTGCGGACGTGGGGGTGGGGGTGGGGACGGGGGTGCGGGGCTTTCTGCGTCTGTGCGTAAGTGCCGTCATCGCGCGGGTCCTTCCGCGGTGGGGGAGCCTTACGGGCGGTCGGGCGGGAGCGGGGCCGGGGCCGTGTACGCGCCGCCACAGTGCGGGGGCGGCGCGTACACGGTGTTTGGGAGCGCTCCCACTTCGCCGTGACCGTAGCGCGGGCGCGCAGAGCTGTAAACGCTCCGTTCCGCCCCAGTCCGTTCTCCGGGCGACTGACGCGCTTACGTCGTCAAGTCCTTCCGGATTCGCGGGTGTTACGCCCCGCCCGTGTCCTCCTTGACCAGCAGCGCGACCGGCGCCCCCGCGAAGAGGGCGCCCACCGGGCGGCGTCCGCGCGCCGTGCGGCCCGACAGCAGGTCGCGCCAGGTGCCCTCGGGCAGCGGCAGCTCCGTGCCGCGCCAGCCACCGCCCTCCTCCAGCCGCAGCGCCAGCCGGGTCACGGCGACGACGACGGAGCCCCCGCGGCCCCCTCGCGCGAAGGCGAGGCAGTGGTCGGCGGCGGGGCCCTCGGCGCGCAGCGGCTCGTAGGAACCGGCGTCGAGGAACCACTCCGGGTGCGCGCGGCGCAGCCGCAGGGCCGCTACGGTGAGCCGCAGCTTCTCCCTGTCGACGTCCACGCCCGCCGCGTCCGCCGCCGCGTCCGCCTCCGTGCCCCCGTCAGCGGAGGTCAGGGGTTCGACGTGTGCGGGGTCCCGGTTGTCGGGGTCGACCAGCGCCGCGTAGCGCCGCTCCGTGCCCTGGTAGAGGTCGGGCACGCCCGGCATCGTCAGATGCAGCAGCGCCATGCCGAGCACGTTGGCCCGTACGTACGGGCCCAGCGCCGCCGTCAGTTCGGCGACGGCCGACCGCGCGGAACCGCCAGTGCCCGGCTCCCCGCCCTCGATCCCGTCGACGAAGCGTGCGACGGCCTCCTCGTAGCCCACGTCCGGCTCGGTCCAGGTGGTGCGCAGCCCGGCCTCGCGCACATGCTTCAGCAGCGCCCGCGCGAGCCGTCCCGCCCTCGCTGGGAGGCCCGGGACGCCGCCGAGGCCGATGGCGGTCTGCCAGGCGGCCCAGGCCGTGTGGCGGTCGGGGGCGCGGTCCGTCGCGCCGGTGATCCGCGTGTCCTCCAGGAACCGTGCCCACCGTCCGGGGCACTCGGTCAGCGTGGCGAGCGCGGCGCGTACGTCGGCGCTGCGCTTCGTGTCGTGCGTGGACAGCGCCGTGGCCGTGGTGGGCCAGTCGCGCTGGAGGCGGGCGCAGTACGCGTGGAACGCGTCGGGCGCCACGGTGGGGGCGCCGGGCGAGCCGCCGACCTCGCAGGCCGAGAGGAGCGGGATGTAGCGGTAGAAGGCGGCGTCCTCGACCGACTTGGCGCGCAGCGCCGAGGAGACCTGCGCGAAGCGGGCGGCGAAGTCGCGCTGGCCGGGGCCTCCGCCGAGCCTGCCGAGCGCCAGATCGCGGACCAGGTCCACCGACCGCTCCTCCTCCGGCGTGCGACAGGCGCCCCGCGCGCCCTCGGCCGCCGCCTCCAGCATCGCGGCGTCCGCCTCGCGGACGGGCGCGCCCGGAGCGGCACCCGGAGCAGCGCCCGGGATGGCGCCCGGAGTGACGTAGGGGCGGTAAACGGGCAGGCGCACCAGCGTCTGGTGCAGGGCCGCGCGCAGCGCCACGGCGGAGTGGTCGCGCAGCGCCAGCCCCGGCGCGGCGGCGCAGACGCGCAGCGCGGTGCGCGTGAGGCGGTCGGTCTCGGCGGCCAGCTCACGGGTGACGACCTGGAAGGCGGCCCTCCGCACCGTCGCGTCCCAGTCGCCGCCCGAGTGCGGAGCGGCGCGGGTGAAGTCGCGGTAGACGGCGAGGAGTTCGCCGTGGCCGCGCGGGTCGGTGAAGACGCCGTCGACGTGGCGCAGCGCGTCGTAGCCGGTGGTGCCCGCGACGGGCCAGTCGGCGGGGAGCGTCTCCTCCGAGCCGAGGATCTTCTCCACGACGGTCCAGCGCCCGCCCGTCGCCTCGTGCAGGCGCAGCAGATAGCCACCCGGGTCTGCCAGCCCGTCCGGGTGGTCGACGCGCAGGCCCTCGGCGACGCCCTCGCGCAGGAGTTGCAGCACTTTGGCGTGCGTCGCCTCGAAGACCTCGGGGTCCTCGACGCGGACCCCGATGAGGTCGGAGATGGTGAAGAAGCGCCGGTAGTTCAGCTCGGTACGGGCCAGCCGCCACCAGGCGAGTCTGTAGTGCTGCGCGTCCAGCAGCTCGGGCAGCGGCAGCCCCTCCGTGCCCTCCCGGAGGGGGAACACGCGGTCCCAGTAGCGAAGCACGGCCCGCGCACCCGCACCCGCCTCCGCACCCGCGCCCGCGCCCATGTCCGTGCCCGCCCCCGGTTCCACCCGCAGGTGTGACGCCTCCTCGCTCAGCGGGCCGCCGAGCACGGGCAGCAGCACCCTGCCGTCCCCCGCGTCCCAGTCCACGTCGAACCAGCGCGCGTACGGCGACTCCCGCCCCTCCCGCAGCACCTCCCACAGCGGCAGGTTCAGCCGCGTGTCGGCGGGCACCGCCATGTGGTTCGGCACCACGTCCAGGACGAGCCCGAGCCCGTGCGCGCGGGCCGTCGCCGACAGCGCGCGCAGCCCGTCCTCGCCGCCCAGCTCGGCCCGTACGCGGGTGTGGTCGGTGACGTCGTAGCCGTGGGTGGAGCCGGGCACCGAGGTCAGCACGGGGGAGAGGTGGAGGTGGGTGACGCCGAGGGCTGCCAGGTGCGGGACGGCCTCCTCGGCGGCGGCGAAGGGGAACTCCGGCTGGAGCTGGAGCCGGTAGGTGGAGACTGGCACGTCGGGTGCGCGCGTGCCGTACGGAGCGGGCGGCGTCATAGGAAGCTACGTACCCCGGCGCCGTGCTTTCGTGCGTCCTGTCCGTGCAGGTGGGCGATCGTCAAGACCTACGTTCGGGTGATGGCCGCAGAGCTGACGCCCCGCCAGAAGCGCCGGACGCACCGCGCGCATCGCACGTACCAGACGTACCGGGCCGTGATCGGCCTCGGCGGACCGCTCCTGCCCGTGGTCTCCTTCCTCGGACGGCTGCCGACGGCCATGTGCCAGCTCGGCACGCTGCTGCTGGTCGCGGAGACGAGCGGCAGCCTGGGCACGGCGGGGCTCGTCGGCGGGGCGCTCGCGGCGGGTCAGACGGTGGGCGGGCCCTTCGTCGGCCGACTCGCCGACCGGCACGGGCAGCGGCGCGTGGTGCTGGCCGCCTCCTGCCTGAACGCGGTGGCCGTCGCCGCGCTCGTCGCCGCGGCGCTAGGGCACGCGCCGACCGCGCCGCTCGCCGCGCTCGGCGTCGTGGCGGGGCTGAGCGTGCCGCAGGTCGGGCCGCTGGCCCGCACCCGGCTCGTCGCCCTGGCGCACGGGGCCGACGGCGAGGAACGGACACTCGCCGCCGTCTTCTCCCTCGAAGGCACCCTGGACGAGGTGTCGTTCGTCCTCGGCCCCGCGCTGGTCGGGGTGGCGGCGGCCGTGGCCCACCCGGCGGTGGCGCTCGCCCTCGCGTCGGCGCTGCTCGTGGTCTGCGGGTCCGCCTTCGCGCTCCATCCGACGGCACGGGCGACGGCGCCGTCACCCTCGTCGCGCCGGGCGGTGCGGGGACGGTCGCTGCGGGGACGGGCACCGCGCGGGCGGACGCGGGACCGGCGGACACCGCGCCGGACCGTGTACGCACTGGGCGCGTCCGCCGCGCTCCAGGGCGGGATGTTCGGCGCCTGCCAGGCCGGAATCACCGCGCTCACCGGGGACTTGGGCGTCCCTGAGCAGTCCGGGCTCGTCTACGGGGCCATGGGCGCGATGAGCGCCGTCGTCGGGCTGGCGATGGCCTCCGTACCCCCGTCGGTCGGGCTCCCCACGCGCTGGCGGCTGGCCACGGGCGCCGCGCTCGTGCTGTCCCTGCCGCTGCTCACCGTGGGCTCGCTGTTCGCGCTGTACGCGGTCGTCGTCGTGCTCGGCTGCGCCTACGCGCCGCACCTGATCACGCTCTCCGGGCTCACGGAACGCGCTGTTCCGGCGCACCGTCTGGCCGAGTCGATGGCCTTCATGACGAGCGCGGTTGTGGGCGGCCAGGCGCTGGCACTCGCGGTCGCGGGCCCGTTGGCCGAGGGGCGGGGGCCTGGGGCGGCCTTCGCCGTGACGGTCGGGTCGGCCGCGCTGGCCCTCCTGCTGGCGCTGCTCGTACGGCCCCGTACGAGCGACGAGGCGTACCGCACCGCAGAGCCCGCAGAGGCGCTGGCGGCACCGGCGTCACCTGCGGCGCCGGCCGACGCGGTCACTTCCGCACCGCCCGCTACACGGGGCGCTGCAACACCACCAGGCTCCGGTCGGTCAGGGTGATCCGCTCGCCTGCCTCGACCTTCTGGCCGCTGTCGCCGGGCGACTCCTCCCGCGCCGTGTCCACGATGACCTGCCACTGCCGCCCGTGGTCGGAGGGGACGAGGAAGTCCATCGGGGCGTGGTGCGCGTTGAACATCAGCAGGAATGAGTCGTCCGTGATCCGCTCCCCGCGGGCGCCGGGCTCCGAGATCGCGCTGCCGTTGAGGAAGACGGTCAGGGACTGCGCGGGCGCCGCCTGCCAGTCGCGCTGGGTCATCTCCTCGCCCTCGGGCGTGAACCACGCGATGTCGGACAGTTCGTCGTGCGTGCCCTCCACGGGGCGGCCGTGGAAGAAGCGGCGCCGGCGGAAGACGGGGTGGTCGCGGCGCAGCCACACCATCTCGCGGACGAAGTCGCACAGGTCGTACCCGTGCCCTTCCGCCTCCGCACCCGCCTCCATGTCTACGCCCCCGGGCCCCTCCATGGCCACGGCGCCCCCGTCCCGCTCAGCCGTCTCCGCGCGCTCGGCCGCCTCCGCCCACGTGCCGCCGGGCCTCGCGCTCACACCCGTACCGGTACCGGTGCCCGTTCCCGAGCCCGGCCAGTGGACCCACGCCAGCTCGTTGTCCTGGCAGTACGCGTTGTTGTTGCCGCCCTGCGTGCGCCCGAACTCGTCGCCGTGGCTCAGCATGGGCACGCCCTGCGACAGCATCAGCGTGGCGAGGAAGTTCCGCGTCTGGCGCCGCCGCAGCCGCAGCACCCCGGGGTCTTCGGTCTCGCCCTCGACGCCGCAGTTCCACGAGCGGTTGTGGCTCTCGCCGTCCCTGTTGCCCTCGCCGTTCGCCTCGTTGTGCTTCTCGTCGTACGAGACCAGATCGCGCAGCGTGAAGCCGTCGTGGCAGGTGACGAAGTTGATGGAGGCGAGCGGGCGCCGTCCGTCGTCCTGGTAGAGGTCCGAGGAGCCCGTGAGCCGGGAGGCGAACTCGGCCAGGGTGCGCGGCTCGCCCCGCCACAGATCGCGCACGGTGTCGCGGTAGCGGCCGTTCCACTCCGTCCACAGGGGCGGGAAGTTGCCGACCTGATAGCCGCCCTCACCCACGTCCCACGGCTCCGCGATCAGCTTCACCTGGCTGACCACGGGGTCCTGCTGGACGAGGTCGAAGAACGACGAGAGCCGGTCCACCTCGTGGAACTGCCGGGCCAGCGTCGCCGCGAGATCGAAGCGGAACCCGTCGACGTGCATCTCGGTCACCCAGTAGCGCAGCGAGTCCATGATGAGCTGGAGGACGTGAGGGCTGCGCATCAGCAGTGAATTACCCGTGCCGGTCGTATCCATGTAGTAGCGCGGATCGTCCGCCAGACGGTAGTACGAGGCATTGTCGAGACCCCGGAAGGAGAGCGTGGGACCGAGGTGGTTGCCTTCTGCCGTGTGGTTGTAGACGACATCGAGGATGACCTCGATACCGGCCTCGTGCAGCGCGCGCACGGCCTGCTTGAACTCCAGCACCTGCTGGCCCCTGTCGCCCCAGGAGGCGAAGGAGTTGTGCGGGGCGAAGAAACCGATGGTGTTGTAACCCCAGTAGTTCGCCAGTCCCGCGTCGGCCAGCCGGTTGTCCGTGACCGACTGGTGCACCGGCATCAGCTCCAGCGCCGTCACGCCGAGGCCCGTCAGATGGCCGATGACCGCCGGGTGCGCCAGCGCCGCGTAGGTGCCGCGCAGCTCCTGCGGAAGGTCCGGGTGCAGCATCGTCAGGCCCTTGACGTGGGCCTCGTAGATGACGGTGTGGTGGTATTCGGTGCGCGGCGGCCTGTCGTCGCCCCAGTCGAAGTACGGGTTGACGACCACCGAGGTCATGGTGTGCGGCGCGGAGTCCAGGTCGTTGCGCTTCTCGGGGGCGCCGAAGTGGTAGCCGTAGACCGCCTCGTCCCAGTCGACATGGCCGCTGATGGCCTTGGCGTAGGGGTCCAGGAGGAGCTTGGCGCTGTTGCAGCGCAGGCCGCGCTCGGGTGCGTACGGGCCGTGGACGCGGAAGCCGTAGCGCTGCCCCGGCATCACGCCGGGCAGATAGGCGTGCCGTACGAAGGCGTCCGACTCGCGCAGCTCCACCGCCGTCTCGGAACCGTCCTCGTGCAGCAGGCACAGTTCGACGCGCTCACCGGCCTCGGAGAAGACCGCGAAGTTGGTGCCGGCGCCGTCGTACGTGGCTCCGAGCGGATACGTCTGTCCCGGCCAGACCTGCATGCGGTCGTCTCTTCCTGTCGCGGTCGCCCTCTGGCTGCTGCACCGGTGCATCCTTGCGCAGGCGGGTGCCCAGGAACGAACCCTTGCGCCATCTTCGCCCGTTCGGACTCAGACTCGCACTCGTCACGGCGTCCCGACCCCGCGCACGCCCCCGCGCGTGGCGGCTCGGGCAGGGCGGCGAGTGCGTCCGGACCCGGGCCGCGGCTTCTGCCCGCAGCCCTGCCCGCACCCCTGTCCACACCCCGACCGGAATATTCCGGAGGCGGTATGTCCCCGGTCAACGCCACGGTACGGTCACATGCCGCATCCTCGTGGCCGGTTGACCGGGGTTCCGGGTGCGGCGCCCACCCGGCCGCAGTAGTCTTCCTTGATCGAACAGCGGGGTCCGGAAGGCGGTGCGCAGGTGGGCTCGGGAGGGCTTGAGCTCCCCCCAGGTGACGGCGGCGACGGCGATGCCACCGAGGTGCCGGCCGGGGCGGTGTCCTTGGCGCGCCCCATGGAGATCGGCGCCGATCTCGACTGGGACGCGGACGTCTGGGCCGAGGTGCGCACCCGGGCCCAGCGGGCCGGCCGGGCCTACATCTGGCTGAATCTCGTCGAACAGCGGCTGCGGTCCGTCGTGGCCGCCGTCCTGCGCCCGATATACGAGCCGGTGCACGGCGACGAGTGGGTCATCGCCGCGGCGGGGCCCGCGGGGCAGGAGTGGGTGCAGCGCGCTGTGGCGGTACGTGAGGTGAGCCGCCGCAAGGGATACCTGCTCGACCCCGCCGACGACAACATCCTCTCCTTCCTCACCCTGCCCCAACTGCGCGAACTGATGGTCCAGCACTGGCCGTGCTTCGAGCCGTACTTCGACGACCGCAGGGACGTCGAGCTGGCGCTGGACGAGCTGGAGGTCGCACGCAGCGCCGTCGCGCGCAACCGCGCGCTGTCCGAGACGGTGCTCGCGCAGGCCGAGCGGATGTGTGCGCGCCTGCTGGAGCTGCTCGGTGCGCCGGGTGACGGGGCCGCGCCGGGCAGGCGGCTGCCCGTGGACGCGGTCGAGAAACTGGTCGGGGACCGCTTCGCCGACGTGGTCGGGGTGCACTCCGACCGGGTGCGGTTGCAGCGGCAACTGCCCGCCGAGGACCTCTTCGGCGGGGCGCGGCGCCTGGACGCCGTGGGCATCGGCCTGAACCTGCTCGTCCAGAACTACTCGGGCCGACGCCTGGTGCGGCTCGTGGAATCGGGGTGCCGGGTGCGGCTGCTGTTCCTGAACCCGGCGAGCAGCGCGGTGCGCAGGCGGGAGCGGGAACTGGGGCTCAAGAAGGGCGAGCTGAGCCGCTCCGTCGAGTCGAACATCCTCCACATGCGGCGCGTACGGGCCCGGCTCCGTGACCCCGCCGCCTTCGAGATCCACGTCTTCGACGAGACGCCCCGCTTCACCGCGTACATGGTCGACGGCGACACGAAGGACGGACTGGCCGTCGTCCAGTCCTACCTGCGCAGGGTGCGCGGCATGGAGGCGCCGGTCTTCGTCCTGCGCGGGGGGAGCCGCGACCTGATCCAGCGCGACCAGGACCGGGGCAAGCCGCAGGACGAGGCGGACGGGGGCCTCTTCGACGTCTACCGCGAGGAGTTCGAACTGGCCTGGGGAGACTCGCGGCCGGTCTCGTGACGGCCCCTTCGCGGGGCTGCGGAAGGAAACATAGGGTTGCCCCTTCACGCTGGTGTGCCCCTTCACGGGGTGCGGGGTGAGGGCCACACGGGGTTCTCGTTTCTCGTGGGGGTGCGCCTGGTGTGGGTGCCCCTTTGGGGTTTCGTTCGCGTGTGGCGGGCCGGTGGGTGGGTTGTGCCCACCCTCCCCCAGCTACCGCTGGGAGGTGCCCCCTCGCCAGCGGGACGATTGCCCACAACAGTTTTGGCGCCGTCGCCCGGTGGGGGTTCCCTGCGCGGGGGCGGGGTGCCGTTTCCGGGTGCGGGTCGGTGGCTTCGGCGCGGCCTATGGACCGGTAGTACGCGGCTGGCGCCGCGTGATTCATGGTTGCGACCGTGGATATGGGGTTGCTGTGTGGTGGGGGTCGGTGCCGCGGTGGGGTGTCTCCTCGGCGTGAAGGTTTCGTTTTTGGCTTTCGGTCGGTGACTTGCTCGTCCTGCGGGGACACCCCACCGCGTCCCCTCCCACCTGGTGGCCAACTCTCGGCCGGTGGCCCCTCCGCTTGTTCCCATGCTGTGTGCCGGTGCCGTACTGGAGGGGCTCCGCTCCTGTCGGGGGAGCTGACGACGCGTGGTGCGCCCACCCCGGCACCGTGCCGGAGGGGCCCAGCCCCCACTGTTGTGGGCCCGCCCCCGGCGCCTCGCCGAGGGGCCTACCCCTGCCGCCGGAAGCCGACGACGGCGCTCCCCCCACTGTTGTGGGCAAGCGTTCCGCATGGCGGAACGGGTGGGCACAACCCACCCACCGGCCCGCAGCACGCCAACGAGACCCCAAAGGGGCAACCGGATAGGCGCACCCCTTCGCCGGGGGAGTTGCGCGGGACGGTCGGCCCGTGAAGCGGGAACCGCAGGGCCCCGCGCTGGGGGTGGGCCGCCACACGGCAAGGCGCCGCAGTCGCACCCCGCGAAAGGGGGTGGGCATTGGCGCACCCGGAACCGGATAGTGGGCCACCGGCGGGACGGGGACGTGGTGGGGTGTCCCCGCAGGACGAGCAAGTCACCGACCGAAAGCCGAAAGCGAGACCTTCACGCCGAGGAGACACCCCAGCGCGGCACCGGACACCCCGCACCCACGTGCCCACACGGCCACCGGCGCAAGCCAAGAATCACGCGGCGCCAGCCGCGACGCACCGCAACCACATGCCGCGCCGAAGCCACCGGCCCGCAGCCAAACACGGCACCAAGCCAAACGCCCAGCGCCCCCGTGAAGCCGCACAAAAATCAGCGCGGGACCCTACGGCACGCACCACACCGGCCAGCCGTCCCGCGCAACACCCCCGACGAACGGGGCAACCCCCATTTTCCTTCCGCACCCGCGACCTATGATCCCGAACATGACGACGTACGCGGCGCTGCTGCGCGGCATCAACGTGGGCGGGCACAAGAAGGTCCCGATGGCCGAGTTGCGAGCGCTGCTCGGCGCTCTGGGGTGGACGGACGTGCGCACCTATCTCCAGAGCGGGAACGCGGTCTTCACCACCGGGGACCGCGCCCCGGGCCCGCTGCTGGAGCGTGCCATCGCCGAACGCTTCGGCTTCGAGGTGCGAGCCCTGATCCGTACGGGCGAGGAACTGCGCGCCACGGCCGCGGCCTGCCCCTTCCCCGCCGACGCGCTGGACCCGTCGAAGCTGCTCGTCCTCTTCCTGGACCGCGACCCGGGCCCGGCGCACTTCGCCGATCTCGACGCCGCCGCCTACGCCCCCGACGAGTTCCGGCACATCGGCGACGTGCTCTACGCCTATTTCCCCGACGGCATGGGCCGCAGCAAACTCGCCGCCAAGCTGAACGCGGAACGCCCGGGAGTGACGTCGACGGGCCGCAACTGGCGCACGCTGCGGAAGCTGATCGAGTTGACCTGCTGAGGCGCGGCCCTCCTCGCACCCGGTGAATCCGCGCCGGGATGCGGAAGGTACGGTTTCGAATTCAACTGCACTGTGTGGTGCGGGCGTTGCGGTCCGATGGTGCCCCCCTCGCCGAGTCGCCCCGGTTTGTATTGCTTTGCATTTTCGCAGGGGCGTTGCATATGTCACACCCGCTCTGAGCGCTTGAGCTGGGGGCGTCATTCCGACAGGGTTTCGAACCACCCCCGGAGCGGATCATCTTCGCGAAGTCCGGGGGTCGCGACGAATCAAATACCCCCACAGTCCCGCGAGGAGGACCCCTCGTCATGGCAGTTTCCCTGCGTGGAAAGCGGCGCCGTATCACCCTGGCGGCAGGCGCCGCAGCGGCCGTCACCGCCGGAGCCACCCTGCTGACGCTCCCGGCCGGCGCGGCCCCCGCCGAGGGCACCGTGTACGGCACCGGCGTCAAGGGCGCCGTGCACGGCAGCTACATCGTGATGCTCAAGAGCGGCGGCGGCATCAAGGCCGCCGACGACGGCCGGGGCCTGGCCGAGGAGTACGGCGGCAAGGTGAAGCGCACCTACACCTCGGCTCTCAACGGCTTCTCCGCCAGCGGCCTCTCCGGTGAGGAGGCCAGACGCCTCGCCGCCGACGACAAGGTCGCGAAGGTGGTGCAGAGCCACCGCTTCACCATCGACACCACGCAGAAGAACCCGCCCTCCTGGGGCCTGGACCGAATAGACCAGGAGAAGACCGCGGGCGACAAGAAGTACACGTATCCGGACAGCGCGGGCCAGGGCGTCACCGCGTACGTCATCGACACCGGTGTCCGCATCAGCCACGAGGACTTCGGCGGACGCGCCGAGTACGGCTTCGACGCGGTCGACGGCGACGACGAGGCGGACGACGGCCAGGGCCACGGCACCCACGTCGCGGGCACCGTCGCCGGCAAGGCGCACGGCGTCGCCAAGAAGGCCAAGATCGTGGCCGTGCGCGTGCTGGACGACCAGGGTTCGGGCACCACCGAGCAGGTCGTGGCGGGCATCGACTGGGTCACCAAGCACCACAAGGGCCCCTCGGTCGCCAACATGAGCCTGGGCGGCCCGAAGGACGAGGCGCTCGACGCGGCCGTCGAGAAGTCGATCAAATCGGGCGTGACCTACGCCGTGGCCGCGGGCAACGAGGGCGCCGACGCGGGCACCAGCTCCCCGGCCCGGCTCCCCGCAGCCCTCACCGTCGCCGCCAGCGACAAGAAGGACAAGCAGGCCGCCTTCTCCAACCACGGCAAGCTCGTGGACCTCTACGCGCCCGGCGTGGACATCGTCTCCGCCTCCAACAAGGGCGACGACGCCACCGAGACCCTGTCCGGCACCTCCATGGCCTCCCCGCACGTCGCCGGAGCCGCCGCCGTCTACCTCGGCGGGCACAAGGAGGCGACGCCCGCGCAGGTCGCCAAGGGCCTGACCAAGGGCGCCCTCACGGACGCCATCGCGAACCCGGGCACGGGCACGCCGAACAAGCTGCTCCAGATCACCGAGTAGCTTCGGCGGCCCTTCCCGCCCCCGCCGTCGTACCCCTGCCCGCACGCGCGGGCAGGGTCACGCGGCGGGCACCCCCGCCGGCCGTCCGCCGCGCCTTACCCCCACGGGGCGCGGAGGGCGGCCGTCCGCGTGCGCGCATCCCGTGCATCCCGTGCATGGCGCGCATGCCGTGATCCCCCTCGTGTGTGCCGGGTCACTTTCTTAACTCCGTGGAAATACGCTGTCCCGTCCATTGTCCGAGACGGGATACGAATGCATTGACTCGCCATGGGAGTTGCTGGCATGCTCCTTCACGTGAGTCAGTCTGCGAATCTCGTTACGCGCCTGCACGTCGATCTGCGACGTCACGCCAGCGCCATCTGTGCCGCTGGTGCCTGAGCCACGCCCGGCTGACTATTCTCCGCTCTCCCTCCCGCTTTTCCCTCCGTCCTACGGACGTTGTCCGCTAGTGGAGCGGTCCAGGCGGATCTGAGCCGCATTCACCTCATGGTTCTCGCGGTCGTATTCCCCCGGGAATGACGAAAGCGGTCGCTGGGTTTTGGCCTGCCCCTTTCCGAATTCCGCCGCTCTTCGGAGTGCGGTATTCCGTCATGGCGCCCCTCACCATTCCGCCTGTTCACGTATGCGTGCGCGATGCGCGTCACCGCGTCGCCGTCCCACCGCGTCGGCGGCTCCCGCAGCCGCCCTGTAAGGACGCGGGCCCGCACCGCCACGTACGTACCCACGGAGCCCTCCCGTGCCCAGCACACCCAGTACGCCCAGCACACCCTCAAAATCCAGCACGCTCAGTACCTCCCGCACACCCCGCAGGGCGTTCCTCTCCCTCGCGGGAGCGGCGGCCCTCGGAGCGGCCACCGCGGGCTGCGGCACCGCGCTCGGCGGTGGCCCGAAGCCCACGAAGACCCTCCGCTACCAGGGCTGGGCCGGGACCGTCATCCCGGCCGAACTCGCCGACGATCTCGGCTACCTGGAGGACGTCAAGCTCTCCTGGGTCGGCAACACCACCAGCGGTCCCCAGGACATCCAGTCGGCCGCGACGGGCGACGTCGACTTCGGCGGCGCCTTCAACGGCGCGGTCGTGAAGATGGCCGCGGCCAAGGCGCCCGTCAAGGCCGTGATCAGCTACTACGGCGTCGACAAGTACCGCTGGAACGGCTTCTACGTCCTCAAAGGCAGCCCGGTGCGCTCGGCCCGCGACCTCATCGGCAAGCGGGTCGCCATGAACACCCTCGGCGCGCACTCCGAGGCCATGCTCGACACCTATCTGCGGCGCGAGGGCCTCACCCGCGACGAAGCGGACAGGGTCGAGCGGATCGCGCTGCCGCCCGTCAACACCGAGCAGGCGCTGCGCAAGGGCCAGATCGAGGTGGCCGTGCTCGGCGACATCATCCGCGACAAGGCCGTCGAACACGGCGGCATACGTGCCCTCTTCGACGACCACCAACTGCTCGGCTCCTTCAGTGCGGGCACGTACGTGATGGCCGACCGCTTCCTCGCCCGCAACCCCGAGACCTCGCGCACCTTCGTCACCGGCGTGGCCCGCGCCCTGGAGTGGGCGCGCCGCACACCGCGCGACGAGGTCGTGGACCGGATGGTCCGCATCGTGCGCCGCCGCGACCGCAGCGAGGACACCGAGCCGCTGCGCTACTGGAAGTCCTACGGGGTCGCGGGCACCGGTGGCCGCATCGCCCCCGACGAGCTGTCCACCTGGGCCGACTGGCTGGAGGAGCGCGGCGACATCAAGCCGGGACGGGTCGGGATCAGCGACATCTACACCAACGACTACAACCGCTACCGCGCAGGGAGCAGTCCCCGATGACGCCGCAAACGCAGACGCAGACGCAGACACTGACGCAGACACGTCCCGTACCGGCGCGGACGCCGCCGGAAGTTGTTCCGAAGCTCAGGCTGGAGGGCGTCGGCAAGACCTTCCCCGTACGGGCCAAGGGCCGTGGCAGGCGCGGCGCGCCCGCCACCGTCACCGCGCTCCAGGACATCAGCCTCGACATCGCCGACGGCGAGTTCACCGTCCTCGTCGGCCCCAGCGGCTGCGGCAAGTCCACCCTCCTCGACCTGCTCGGCGGCCTCACCACCCCCACCTCGGGCCGCATCCTCCTCGACGGCGAACCCGTCACGGGCCCCGGCCTCGACAGGGGCATCGTCTTCCAGCAGTACGCGCTGCTGCCCTGGCGCACCGCACAGGGCAACGTCGAGTTCGGCCTGGAGGCCACCGGCGTACCGCGCGGGGAGCGCGCCGAGCGGGCCCGCGAGGTGCTGGCCCTCGTCGGGCTCACGGGCTTCGAGGACCGGCACCCGCACGAGCTGTCCGGCGGCATGCGGCAGCGCGTCGCCATCGCCCGCAGCCTCGCCTACGACCCGGGCGTGCTCCTGATGGACGAGCCCTTCGGCGCGCTCGACGCGCAGACCCGCGAATCGCTCCAGGACGAACTGCTGCGCGTCTGGGAGCGCACCGGCAAGACCGTCGTCTTCATCACCCACAGCATCGACGAGGCCGTGCACCTGGGCCAGCGCGTCGCGGTGCTGACCTCGCGGCCCGGACGCGTCAAGGAGGTCGTGCCCATCGACCTCGGCTCCCGTACGGAGGACGAGGACGTGCGCTCCAGCGCCGCGTTCGCCGAGCAGCGCCACCGCGTCTGGGAGCTGCTGCACGACGAGATCAGCACCGCGCAGCGTCAGGAAAGGGAGCCGTCGACGGCATGAGCGAGAAGACACTGACCCCCGCGTACACCCGCCGGAACCCGGACCCGGACCCGGACCCGGCCTCGGACCGGGGCAACTCCGCCCCCGCACCCGCCCCCGCACCCGCCCCCGCACCCGCTCGGGGCGCCCCTGTCCGCGCCGCCCTGACCGGCCTCCTCGGCGCCGTGCCCCGCGCCCTCACCCGCGTCGCCGCGATCCTCGCCCTGCTGGCCGTGTGGGAGGCGGCGCCCCGGCTCGCGCTGGTGGACCGCACCTTCCTGCCACCGTTCTCCGAAGTGGCGCTCGCCTGGTGGGAGCTGCTCGCCGACGGGCAGTTGCTCGACGACGCGCAGGCCAGCCTCGGAAGGTCACTCGCCGGGTTCGCGCTGGCCGTCGTCATCGCCGTGCCGCTCGGGCTGCTGATCGGCTGGTACCGGCCCCTCGCCGACTTCCTCGGCCCGCTGCTGGAGGTCTTCCGCAACACGGCCGCGCTCGCGCTGCTCCCGGTCTTCGTGCTGCTGCTCGGCATCGGCGAGACGTCGAAGATCTCGATCGTGCTCTACGCGTGCACGTGGCCCATCCTGCTCAACACCATCAGCGCCGTGCGGACCGTCGATCCGACGCTGCTGCGGCTGGCCGCCTCCATGGACCTGTCCCCGCTGCGGCTCTTCCAGAAGGTGATCCTCCCCGCGTCCGTGCCCGTCATCTTCACCGGCATCCGGCTGGCGGGCGCGGTGGCCATCCTCGTCCTGGTCGCCGCCGAGATGGTCGGCGCGAAGGCCGGGCTCGGCTTTCTGATCAACAACTCGCAGTTCAACTTCGCCATCCCGCAGATGTACGCCGGGATCGTCACGATCTCCGTGCTCGGCGTCGCCTTCAACCAGCTCCTCGTCGCCCTGGAGCGCCGCTTCACCTCCTGGCGCACAGCGTGACGCCCCCGCCCCCGTACCCGCCCCGAACGACCACGCACGCGACCCCGGCAGAAAGGCAGCACCCCGCCATGAGCAGCAGCACCCCCGGCTTCGACATCCGCCGCATCGGCGGCCGTATCGGCGCGGAGATCCACGGCGTCGACCTCTCCACCGAGATCACCGAGACCGCCGGGACCACCGGGCCCGACCCCGCACTCGTGCGGGAGCTGAACGCGGCCCTCCTGGAGCACAAAGCGCTCGTCTTCCGAGGCCAGCACCTCGACGACGCGGCCCAGGTGCGCTTCGCCTCCCTCTTCGGCGAGCTGACGACGGCGCACCCCACCGTCCCCTCGGTCGAGGGCCAGCCGAACATCCTCCCCGTGGACGGCGGCGAGGGCATCCGCGCCAACCACTGGCACACCGACGTCACCTTCGTACGGACGCCGCCCAAGGCCAGCACCCTGCGCAGCCTCGTCGTACCGCCCTACGGCGGCAACACCCTCATCGCCAACTCGGCCGCCGCCTACCAGGACCTCCCCGAGCCGCTGCGCGAGCTGGCCGACAAGCTGTGGGCCGTCCACACCAACGACTACGACTACGCGGCGCCCAAGAACGAGGCGGTCGCCGAGCACCGCAAGGTGTTCACCTCCCGCAGGTGGAAGACCGCGCACCCGGTCGTGCGCGTGCACCCGGAGAGCGGCGAACGCGGCCTGTTCATCGGCGGGTTCGCGCAGTCCCTCGTCGGCATCGGGCCCGCCGACTCCCGCGATCTGCTGCGCATACTCCAGGGCTACGTCACCCGCCCCGAGAACATCGTGCGCGTCGCCTGGCAGCCGGGCGACCTCGTCCTCTTCGACAACCGCATCACACAGCACTACGCGCCCGACGACTACGGCGACCTGCCGCGCCGCCTGCACCGCGTCACCGTCGCCGGGGACCTCCCGGTGGGGACGGACGGCAGGCGCAGCTACGCCGTCGAGGGCGACGACGCCGCGCACTACACCCCCGCCGATAGCGCCGATACCGCTGACACCGCCGATCCCGCCGCCTCCGCGGCGGCCTGACCCGGGCACCGCCCGCCTGCTGAGGAGACCACCATGACCACCGCCGCCCTCGCCGCCGACTCCCGCCACCTGCGCGTCGTACGTGAAGCCCTGCCCGACGGGCTGCTGCCAGGACAGCTCCCCGGGCAACTCACATACGACGACGGAGATGAGGACCGGGGCGCGCGCAACGAACGGGGTACGCCGCTCGTCGGCTATCTGTTGCTCGTGCCCGAGGGCACCGATCCCGCGGACTTCCTCGCGCCGTCGGGGGCGAAGGCGGAGGTCAGGCCGCTGACCTACACCGGCGAGCCGCCCACGCCGCCCCATCCCGGCGATCCGGGCGATCCCGGCGGTCCCGGCGGTCCGGGCGCCCCGCGCGCCAAGGGAGACAGCGGCGCCGCCCCGGCCGCTCCCGCCACCCCCGCCCGCAAGGGCATCCACATCGACCCGGAACGGCACATCGCCGAGGTCGACGGGCGCGCACTCGACCTCACCTACCTGGAGTTCGAGCTGCTCGCCCACCTCGTCGCGCACCCGCACCGCGTGCACTCGCGCGACCACCTCGTGGGCACCCTGTGGGGCTACAGCCACATCGGCGACGGCCGCACCGTCGACGTCCACATCGCCCGCCTGCGGCGCAAGCTGGGCGCGGGCCACCGCGAGCGGATCGTCACGGTCCGCCGCGTCGGCTACAAGTACGTGCCCGTCACCGGCTGACGAACCGCCCGCACTCCCCAGGGGCGGCACGGAGCCCCCTTCGTGCCGCCCCCTCACGCACCCCGTACCGACCCGAGGAAATCCGAGGGAAACCCGTTCCATGAGCCTGACCTTCCACTGGTTCCTGCCCACCAGCGGCGACAGCCGCCACGTCGTCGGTGGCGGCCACGGCGCGCCCGCCACCGCCTCAGCCGCCGACCGGCCGCCCAGCGTCCCCTATCTCACCCAGATCGCCCGCGCCGCCGAACACCTGGGCTTCACCGGCGCTCTCACCCCGACCGGCGCCTGGTGCGAGGACGCCTGGCTGACGACGGCCATGATCAGCCAGCACACCGAGCGGCTGAAGTTCCTCGTGGCCTTCCGCCCCGGCTTCCTCTCCCCGGCCTTCGCCGCGCAGATGGCCTCCACCTACCAGCGCCAGAGCGGCGGGCGGCTGCTGCTGAACGTCGTCACCGGCGGCGAGAGCAAGGAGCAGCGCGCCTACGGCGACTTCCTCGACAAGGACGCGCGCTACGCCCGTACCGGGGAGTTCCTGGGGATCGTGCGGGCGCTGTGGCGGGGCGAGACCGTCGACCACGTGGGCGCGCACCTGTCCGTCGAGGGCGCCGCGCTGACCCGGCTGCCCGAGCCGGTGCCCGACGTGTACTTCGGCGGCTCCTCGCCCGCCGCGCTCGACGTCGCCGCACGCCACGCCGACGTGTACCTCACCTGGGGCGAGCCGCCCGCGCAGGTCGCCGAGAAGATCGCCCGGGTGCGGGCGCTCGCCGCCGAGCAGGGCCGCAGCCCGCGCTTCGGCATCCGGCTGCACACCATCACCCGCGACACCTCTGAGGCCGCCTGGGCTGAGGCACGGCGGCTGCTCGACGGCTTCGACCCGCAGACCGTCGCCGCCGTCCAGAAGGGCCTGGGCAGCAGCGAGTCGGAGGGCCAGAAGCGGATGCTCGCGCTGCACGGCGGTGGCCGCGACGGGCTGGAGATCCACCCCGGCCTCTGGGCGGGCATCGGCCTGGTGCGCGGCGGCGCGGGAACGGCCCTGGTCGGCAGCCACGCCGAGGTGGCCGGGCTGATCAAGGAGTACCGGGACGTGGGCATCGAGGAGTTCGTCCTCTCCGGCTACCCGCACCTGGAGGAGGCGTACTGGTTCGGCGAGGGCGTGCTTCCGCTGCTGGCCCGCGAGGGACTGTTCGTCCCCGCGGGCCGGCAGGCCGTGGGCAGGGACAGCGGCGGCTACGCGCTGAGCACCGCGGGCTGACGGGACCGGCCGAAGGCGGCGGCCTCCTCGTAGCGCAGCGCGAGGAGCGCCGCCATCTCCGGCGCGGCGCCGAGGACGGGCGCGAGCACGTCGGCGCCCGCCTCGCGGGCCCCGGCGGCGATGCGGTCGGGCAGGAAGCCCGGCGCGACGACGTACGGCGCGACGGCGATCCGCTCGACGCCGTCCGCGCGCAGGGCGCGCACGGCGTCGGCCGTACGGGGAAGGGATGCGGAGGCGAACGCAGGCCGCACGGCGCACCAGCCAGTGGTACGCCGCCACTCCCGCGCGACATCTGCGATCACTGCGATCGCCTCCGGGTCGGTGGAGCCCGCCGAGGCCAGGACGACCCCGGTGGACGGTTCGTCGCCGGGCCGCAGCCCGGCCTCCCGCAGCCGCCGCTCCAGCGCCGTCACCAGCAGTTGGTGCGGCCCGAGCACGGGCGCCTGCCGTACGGAGAGCCGCGGCAGCCGTGCCGTCACCTCGTGCAGCACGGCGGGGATGTCGGACTTGGCGTGGAAGGCCCGCGTCAGGAGGAGGGGCAGCGCGACGACGTCGCGCAGGCCCTCGGCGTGCAGCCGCTCCAGCACCTGGGGGACGCTGGGCGCGTTGAAGTCGAGGTGGCCGACCTCGACGCGCAGGCCGGGCCGCATCGCGCGCACGCGCGCGCACAGCGCCGCGACGGTCGCGGCGTGCCGGGGGTCTCGGCTCCCGTGCGCCACGACCACGAGTGCGGGTCGTGGATGGTTCAGCATGGCTGTCGCTTCTCTTCCGACGTGTCTCTGTTCCGGTGTGCTTCTGTTCCGGCGTGTTCTCTTACGGGAACGGCTAACGGTTCGCCGTTCTGGCGTCGTGGTGCCGCGGTGGCCCCGGAACGGACACCGGGGCCACCGCGGCAACCTCGTCCGGGCCGCCCTACCGCATCAGGCCGCGTGCCCGCAGCACCCGGCGCTCCACGGGGGCGAAGATGAGCAGTTCGATGCCGATGCCCACCAGGAGGATCAGCAGGATCGCGCCCAGCACCAGCGGCATGTCCTGGTACGAACGCCCCGTCTCCAGCAACTGGCCGAGCCCCGCGCCCAGGTCGGGCGAGGTGGCGATCAGCTCGGCCGCCATCAGGGAACGCCAGGAGAACGCCCAGCCCTGCTTCAGCCCCGCGATGTAGCCCGGCAGCGCGGCGGGCAGCAGCACGTGCCGCACGCCCCGCAGCCCCGTCGCGCCGATGACCTTGCCCGCGCGCAGATGCATGGGCTGGATCTGGTCGACGCCCGCGACGAGCCCGTTCGCGATCGAGGGCACGGCGCCGAGCAGCACCACGGCGTAGATCGTGGCGTCGGTGAGCCCGAACCAGATGATCGCTGCCGGTACCCAGGCCACCGAGGGCAGCGACTGCAGCCCGGAGAGTATGGGCCCGATCGCGGCCCGTACGGGCTTGACCCGCGCCACCAGCAGCCCCAGTGGCGTACCGATGAGAAGCGCGATGACGAAGCCCAGCGCGCCTCGCGACACGCTCTGCCAGATGATGCTGAGGATCGTGCCCTTGTACCACTCCTCGGCCAGCGCGTTCCAGACCATCAGCGGGCTGGGGAGCTGGTACTCCGGCTTGAGCTGGAGCGCGAACGCCGCCTGCCACAGGGCGAGGACGAGGAAGACCGCGACGACCGGGGGCAGCACCTTCTTCACCAGGACGCGGCCGATGGGCGGCCTGGTCGTGGTGCGGGTGTCCAGCGCGTCGAGCCCGGCCTCCAGACCGGCCAGCTCGGCCGCCGCGTCCTGCTTGCCGGAGGCGGGCGCCTTCGTGCTCCTGGCGGTCTTCGTACTCACCGCGTCCTTCGTGTCCTTCGCGTCCTTCGTTTTCGCCGTGCCGCCCGTGCCGGGCGCCTCGGGCGCATCCCTCGCCGCCGCCCTGCCCGGCGGGTCCGCGCCCGCCGTGCCGTCGCCCCGCGCGCCCTCGGGCGTCGGGGATCCCGTGTCGGTGGTCTCAGTGCTGGCCATGTCGGCGGATCTCCCCCCGCAGTTGTTCGGTGATCTCCACGGACAGGCTGGCCACGTCCGCGTCCTCGATGCGGCGCGGCTGCGGGATGTCCACCTCCCACTCGCGGGCGATGCGCCCGGGGCGGGAGGAGAGCAGCACCACGCGCTCGGCGAGCCGGACGGCCTCGCGGACGTTGTGCGTCACGAAGAGCACCGAGACGCTGGTCTCGGACCAGATCCGGGTCAGCTCCTCGTGCAGCACGTCGCGCGTGATGGCGTCGAGCGCCGCGAACGGCTCGTCCATCAGCAGGAGCTGGCTGTCCTGCGCGAGCGCCCGCGCCAGCGCCACGCGCTGCCGCATGCCGCCGGACAGCTCGTGTACCCGCTTGCGGTACGCGCCGGTCAGCCGGACCAGCTCCAGCAGCCGTTCCGCCTCGCCCCGCCGCTCGGACTTGGGCAGCCCGCGCATCTTCAGGGCCAGCTCGATGTTCTTGCCCGCGGTGAGCCAGGGGAACAGCGCGTGCTCCTGGAACATCAGCGCGGGCCGCCCGCCCGGCACCTCGATGGCGCCGTCCGACGGGCTGTCGAGACCGGCGATCAGATTGAGCAGGGTGGACTTGCCGCAGCCCGAGGCGCCGAGCAGCGTGACGAATTCGCCGGGCGCGACGTCGAGGGTGATGTCGTCCAGTACCTGCTGCTGGGCACCGGGACGGCCGAAGGACTTGGAGACGTGCTCGATACGGGCGGCGTAGCCGTCGTCGTGCCGTCCGCGCCGTCGCTCGGGCGCCGCCGTCTCGGACGGGGTACCGGGCTCTGTGGTCAGTGTGGTGGTGGGCATCGCTGTCACCTCCGGAAGGTGTGCGGGTACGGGGCGGGCGGCACGGGTCAGTTGCCGCCGCTGCTGAGTCCGGCGTCCTCGACCGCGGGCTGTCCCTGGCCCTTCAGCACCCTGTTGAGGATGGAGAGGTCGTAGATGCCCTTGAGGTCGAACTTCTTGAGCAGCCCCGCCTTGACACCGTGCTCGGCCTGCTCCTTGAGGGTGGAGGCGAGCGGGTCGTCGGTGACCTCGATGTCCTTGAAGGCGGAGTCGAGCACCTTCTGCGGCAGCGGCTTGCCCGCGTCGCGCTCCAGGGCGGAGTTGATGTGCTTCTTGGCCGCGTCGGGGTGCTCGTCGATCCAGGCGTTGGTCTTCACCGAGCCGCGCACGACGGCCTCGACGACGTCGGGGTGCTCCTTGAGGAAGTCCTGGCGGACGACGAGGTTGGTGGTGACGAACTCGCCCTTGTCCCAGAGCTTCTTCTCGTTCAGCAGGACCTTCCCGTCCTTGGCGACGAGGTTGGACGCGGTGGGCTCGGGCACCCACGCGCCGTCGATGCCGCCCTGCTGGAAGGTGGTGGGGATCTCCTTGTTGTCCTGGCGCAGTACGGAGACGTCGCCCTTGCCCGTCTCGGCGTTCACCTTCAGGCCCTTGCCCTTGAGGTAGTTGAGCAGGGCCACGTCCTGGGTGTTGCCGAGCTGCGGGGTGGCGATGCGCTTGCCCTTGAGGTCGTCAAGCGACTTGATCTTGTCCGGGTTCACGACGAGTGAGGCGCCGCCCGAGGTGGCGCCCGAGACGATGCGCAGGTTCTTGCCGTTCGCCTTCGTGTAGCCGTTGATGGCGGGGGAGGGGCCGACCCAGGTCATGTCCACGGCCTTGGCGTTCAGGGCCTCGATGGCGGAGGGACCCGCGTTGAAGACCTGGGTGCCGACCTTGGTGCCGCCCAGCTCCTTGGGGATCTCCCCGCCGTCGCGCAGGCCGACCAGGGGTGTGGCGTGGGTGACGTTGGCGAAGTAGCCGACCTTCACCTCGTCCAGCCCGTCGATCTTCTTGCCGCCCGCCGCCGCGGGGCCGTCCTTGTCCTCGACGGACTTCGAACCGTAGCCGCAGGCCGTCAGGAGCAGCGGGAGCGTGGCGAGAACGGAGAGCGAGCGGAGGGTTCTGCGGGCGGTGGGAGACACGGGACGGTCCTCTCGGTGGGGCGGCGGCTGAGCGGGGCGCGGGCGCGGATGCGGACTGATGCGACGTGCGTGACGTACATCAGCCGCGGCATCGCCCGACCCCGCCCTGGCCGCTGCCACGGACGCCGCTGCCGATCCGGCCGCCTGTCTGGTCGAAGGTCGAGAAGACCTCGGTGGACGCGAACATTGACGCGAAGCTCGACGCGTACATCGTCAGAAGTCCCAGCCCTCGTCGTCCTGCTCCGCCTGCCGTGGCGCGGCCTCCTTCGCCACCTCGGCGAAGGCGTCGCCCGCCATGCCGGCGGTCAGGGTGGTGCCGTCCGCGGGGTCGATGAGGAGGAAGGAGCCGGTGCGGCGGGAGTCGGCGTAGGGGTCGAGGGGCAGGGGTTCGGCGGTGCGCAGGACGAGTCGGCCGATGTCGTTGGCGACCAGCTCCCCGGGCTCTGGGTGCTGGGAGAGGTCGTCCAGGGTGAGCCGCGAGGGGATCTCCTTGACGATGGCCTTGACGGTGCGGGTGGTGTGCTTGAGCAGCACGCGCGCGCCGGGCTTGAGGGGGGTGTCGCTCAGGTGGCAGGCCGTCGCGGTGATGTCCTGGGTGGCGGTGACGGTGGCGTCGCGGGGGACGATCATGTCGCCGCGCGAGATGTCCAGGTCGTCGGCCAGGCGCACGGTCACGGACTGGGGCGCCCAGGCGACGTCCACGGACTGGCCCAGGTTGTCGATGCCCTCGACGGTGCTGGTGCGCCCGGAGGGCAGGACCGTCACCTCCTGGCCGACGCGCAGCACACCGGAGGCGATCTGCCCCGCGTAGCCCCGGTAGTCGGGGTGGTCGGCCGTCTGGGGGCGGATGACGTACTGGACGGGGAAGCGGGCGGGGTCGTCGCTGGGGTCGTGGGTGACCGGGACGGTCTCCAGGTGCTCCAGGACGGTGGGGCCGCCGTACCAGTCCATGTTCGCCGAGGCCGTCACCACGTTGTCGCCCACCAGCGCCGAGATCGGGATCGCGGTGATCTCGGGGACGCCCAGGGAGGCGGCGTAGGTGGTGAACTCGGTGGCGATACGGGCGAAGACGGCCTCGTCGTAGTCCACGAGGTCCATCTTGTTGACGGCCAGCACCACGTGCGGGACGCGCAGCAGCGCGGCCACGGCGGCGTGCCTGCGGGTCTGCTCGACCACACCGTTGCGGGCGTCGACCAGGACGACGGCGAGTTCGGCCGTGGAGGCGCCGGTGACCATGTTGCGGGTGTACTGCACATGACCGGGGGTGTCGGCGAGGATGAAGCGGCGGCGGGGGGTGGCGAAGTAGCGGTAGGCCACGTCGATGGTGATGCCCTGTTCCCGCTCGGCGCGCAGGCCGTCGGTGAGCAGGGCCAGGTCGGGCGCCTCCTGGCCGCGGCTGCGCGAGGCGTGCTCGACGGCCTCCAACTGGTCGGCGAGCACCGACTTGGAGTCGTGCAGCAGCCGCCCGACCAGCGTCGACTTCCCGTCGTCGACGGAACCCGCGGTCGCGAAACGCAGCAGCGAGGTGGACGCCAGCACGTCGTCCTCGGTGCCTGTGGTGACAGATGTACTCATGTCTAGAAGTACCCTTCGCGCTTGCGGTCTTCCATGGCGGCTTCGGAGAGCTTGTCGTCGGCGCGGGTGGCGCCCCGCTCGGTGAGGCGGGAGGCCGCGATCTCGGCGATGACCTTCTCGATGGTGTCGGCGTCGGAGTCCACGGCGCCGGTGCAGGACATGTCGCCCACGGTGCGGTAACGCACCTGGCGCACCTCCAGCGGCTCGCTGTCGGAGGGGCCGCCCCACTCGCCGGGGGCCAGCCACATGCCGCTGCGCGAGAAGACCTCACGCCGGTGCGCGTAGTAGATCGCCGGGAGTTCGATCTTCTCCCGGGCGATGTACTGCCACACGTCCAGCTCGGTCCAGTTGCTCAGCGGGAAGACCCGCACGTGCTCGCCGGGCGAGTGCCGCCCGTTGTAGAGCTGCCACAGCTCGGGGCGCTGCCTGCGCGGGTCCCAGCCGCCGAACTCGTCGCGCAGCGAGAACACCCGCTCCTTGGCCCGCGCCTTCTCCTCGTCGCGGCGTCCGCCGCCGAAGACCGCGTCGAACCTGTTGGTGTCGATGGCGTCGAGCAGCGGCACCGTCTGCAACGGGTTGCGTGTCCCGTCAGGGCGCTCCCGCAACTGGCCGCTGTCGATGAAGTCCTGCACGGAGGCGACGTGGAGCCGCAGCCCGTGCTGGGCCACGGTGCGGTCGCGGTACTCCAGGACCTCGGGGAAGTTGTGCCCCGTGTCCACGTGCAGCAGCGCGAAGGGCACAGGGGCGGGCGCGAACGCCTTGAGCGCCAGGTGCAGCATCACGATGGAGTCCTTGCCGCCCGAGAAGAGGATCACCGGGCGCTCGAACTCCCCGGCGACCTCCCGGAAGATGTGCACACCCTCCGACTCCAGCGCGTCCAGGTGGGACAGCGCGTACGGGTTGTCGCCCTCGCCGGGGCCGCCGCTCTCCCGCGCGGTCGTTGCCGTCGTCACGCCAGTCCCCTTTCGGTGAGCAGCGCGCGCAGCGCCGCAGCGGATTCCTCGACGCTCTGCTGGTGTGCCTCGATCCGCAGATCGGGGGAGTCCGGCGCTTCGTAGGGGTCGTCGATTCCGGTCAGTCCTGAGATCCGGCCCGCGGCCTGCTGGGCGTAGAGGCCCTTCACGTCCCGCTCGGAGCAGATCTCGACGGGGGTGGCGACGTGCACCTCCAGATACGGGGTGCCCTCCGCCTGGTGCCGCTTGCGCACCGCCTCACGGCTGTCCGCGTACGGCGCGATGACTGGAACCAGGACCTTCGTTCCGTGGGAGGCGAGCAGTTCGGCCACGAAGCCGATGCGCTGAACGTTGGTGTCACGGTCGGTACGGGAGAAGCCGAGACCGGCGGAGAGGAACGTGCGGATCTCGTCGCCGTCCAGCACCTCCACCTGGTGCCCGGCGGCGGCCAGGTCCTGTGCCAGCGCGTTGGCGATCGTCGTCTTGCCCGCGCTCGGCAGGCCCGTCAGCCACACCGTGGCTCCCTGACCTGTCGTCTCCGTCATCTCCGGCTCCCTGGGTATGTGTTCGCTCATCAGCTCTTCTTCGCCATGTACGGCGGAACGTCGTCTCGCGCGAGAGGTGTAGCGCTCACGGGCGCGTCCGCGTTCCCGGTCACCGCCGCAGTCCTCCGGCCACCGCCGACCACCGACCGCCGTCCCCCGCAGTCCTCCGGCCACCGACCCCCGCCGCCGACCTCAGGGCACTGTCCCGGCCTCCGCACGCCCATTCGGCTATACGCCGTAGGGCTGTTCGACAGTGTGCCTTTCAGAGGTGAATACCGCACTCGTTCTTACCGCGTCCCGCCCAGCGTCCCGCACGAGCGTCCTCTCCCTCTAGTGCGCGTCGGGTGCATGGGGCGCATCCGACAGAGGTGTAACCGTCGCTGAGCAGCGGGTTCGTGAGAACACCGTGCTCCGTGATGTACGCGTCCACGTCCGCCTGCGTCCAGCGGGCGATCGGCGACACCTTGACCTTCTCGCGCTTGTCGTCCCAGCCCACGACGGGTGTGTTCGCTCGTGTGGGGGATTCGTCCCTGCGCAGCCCCGTGGCCCACGCGTCGTACGCCTTCAACCCCTGCTCCAGCGGCGCCACCTTGCGCAGCGCGCAGCACAGGTCGGGGTCCCTGTCGTGCAGTTTCGGCCCGTACTGCGCGTCCTGCTGGGCCACTGTCTGCCTCGGGGTGAGTGTGATCACCTCGACGTCCATCACCGCTTCCACCGCGTCCCGGGTCCCGATCGTTTCGGGAAAGTGGTAGCCGGTGTCGAGAAACACGACATGAACGCCCGGAATCGCGCGCGATGCGAGATGAGCGACCACAGCGTCCTCCATGGATGAAGTGACGCAGAAACGAGGGCCGAAGGTCTCTGCGGCCCATCGAAGTATGTCAAGTGCGGGAGCATTTTCCAGCTCCCTGCCCGCCTCCTCGGCGAGCCCGCGCAGTTGCGCGGTGGTGTACCGCTGGGCTGTGGTCATCGGGTGGATCCCCCTTCGGTGGCGTCCTCGCGCCGCAGGCCCTTGGCCAGCAGCCCGAGGAAGGAGAGCTTGAAGGCGCGGTTGCAGGCCGCGCATTCCCAGGCGCCCGGCCCCTCCTCGGAAGGGCGCAGGTCCTCGTCTCCGCAGTAGGGGCAGTAGAACGGGGCTGCTCGTTCGCTCATTTCAGGGCACCCTCTTCGGCGCGGGCCGCCCACTGGGCGAACCGCTCGCCTTCCTCGCGCTGCTCACGGAAGTTGGTGAGCACGCGCTCGACGTAGTCGGGGAGTTCGTCGGCCGTGACCTTCAGGCCGCGGACCTTGCGGCCGAAGCCGGGCTCCAGGCCGAGCGAGCCGCCCAGGTGCACCTGGTAGCCCTCGACCTGTTCGCCCTCCTTGTTGGTGACGAGCTGGCCCTTGAGGCCGATGTCCGCGACCTGGATGCGGGCGCAGGAGTTGGGGCAGCCGTTGATGTTGATGGTGACGGGCTCGTCGAAGTCCGCCATCCTGCGCTCCAGTTCGTCGATGAGCCAGGAGCCGCGGGCCTTGGTCTCGACGATGGCGAGCTTGCAGAACTCGATGCCGGTGCAGGCCATGGTGCCGCGCCGGAAGACGGACGGCCTGGTGGTCAGGTCGAGTGCTTCCAGGCCCTCGGCGAGCGAGTCGAGCTGCTCCTCGGGCACGTCCAGGACGAGCATCTTCTGCTCGGCCGTCGTACGGACGCGGCCCGAGCCGTGCGCCTCGGCGAGGTCGGCGATCTTGCTCAGGGTGCCGCCGTCGACGCGGCCCACGCGGGGCGCGAAGCCCACGTAGTAGCGGCCGTCCTTCTGCTTGTGGATGCCGACGTGGTCGCGCCACTTGGCCGCGGGGACCTCGGGCGCGGGGCCGTCGGCGAGCTTGCGCAGCAGGTACTCGTCCTCCAGGACCTGGCGGAACTTCTCCGGGCCCCAGTCGGCGAGCAGGAACTTCAGCCGGGCGCGGGTGCGCAGCCGCCGGTAGCCGTAGTCGCGGAAGATGGCCACGACGCCCTCGTGCACGTCGGCGACCTCCTCGACGGGCACCCAGGCGCCGAGCCGCACGCCGAACTTGGGGTTCGTGGAGAGGCCGCCGCCGACCCACACGTCGAAGCCGGGCCCGTACTGCGGGTGGACGACGCCGACGAAGGACACGTCGTTGATCTCGTGCGCGACGTCCAGCAGCGGCGAGCCCGAGACGGCCGTCTTGAACTTCCTTGGGAGGTTCGAGTACTTGGGGTTGCCCACGACCCGGCGGTTGATCTCCTCGATGGCCGGGGTGCCGTCGATGATCTCGTCCTCGGCGATACCGGCGACGGGCGAGCCCAGGATGACGCGCGGGGTGTCGCCGCACGCCTCGGTGGTGGAGAGGCCGACGCCTTCGAGGCGGCGCCAGATCTCCGGCATGTCCTCGACGCGGATCCAGTGGAACTGGACGTTCTGCCGGTCGGTGATGTCGGCGGTGCCGCGCGCGAACTCCTGCGAGATGTCGCCGATCGTGCGCAGTTGCTGGGTGGTCAGCCTGCCGCCGTCGATGCGGACGCGGAGCATGAAGAACTCGTCGTCCAGCTCCTCCGGCTCCAGCACGGCGGTCTTGCCACCGCTGATCCCGGGCTTGCGCTGCGTGTAGAGGCCCCACCAGCGCATCCGTCCGCGCAGGTCGGAGCCGTCGATGGAGTCAAAACCGCGATGGGCGTAAATCGTCTCAATGCGTGTCCGCACATTGAGACCGTCATCGTCCTTCTTGTTCTGCTCGTTGCCGTTCAGCGGTGTGAAGTGTCCTGCGGCCCACTGGCCCTCGCCGCGGTGGCGTCCGGCCTTCTTGCGGCTCGTTGCGGGTGCGGGTCGCTCGGGGGTGTCGGCCATGGCTGTAGGTCCTTCGGGGCAGACGCGGACGGACTTTTGGGCGCGGATGAGGTTCCTGAGCTGCCAGGACGAGGACGTACGCGCGCACGGCGCAGCCGCGCACGCGGAAAGACCGCGACGCGGTGGGGTACGTCAGGGGTACGTCAGGCAGGGAGACCGCGCGCCCGCGACATTGGGGGCGGCTCGGAGATCGGCGGCGCTGAGACTGTCAGCCCGCCGGACAGATGGCGCTGGACATGCGGCCGAGGTCGACGTGACGTCGACTCACCAAGGCGATTCCAGCGCGAGACATGACGGAAGCGTTGCACGCGCGTGAGAGGGGAGTCCACTGTTATCCGCTATGTGGACGAGATCGTCTCGCATCGCGGACGTGTGTGGAGTCCGTCACACGGGGGCCGCGCGGGAATACTTCCGCCGCTTCCCGCTTCCCCGGGGTGTGGCCCCGGACACGGGCGCCGGGGCTCTCAGCGGCGCCCGTTCTCCGGGGTGCCGGAGGAGGTGGGTGCGGGTGCGGGGGCGGCGGCACGGAGCTGGCCCGACGCCGCCGCCTCGATGACCTCGTCCAGCACGTCGCGGGAACGGAGCAGATCGCCGATCATCCGGTCGATGCGCTCGCGCTCCACCGTCAGGTCGGAGACCAGGTGCGGGGTGGCGGTCTCGGAGGGGCCGCCGTCCGTGTCGCGCATGCACGGCAGCAACTGCGCGATCTTCTCGCTGCACAGCCCGGCGGCGAACAGCTCCTGCACGAGGACGACCCGGTCCACGGCGCCCTCGCCGTAGTCGCGGTGGCCGCCGGGGGTGCGGTCGGCGGACAGCAGTCCCTGCTTCTCGTAGTAGCGCAGCGAACGCTCGCTCACGGCGGTACGCCGCGCCAGCTCGCCGATCCGCATGGTGGACTCCTCGCGTGGGGGCGCCCCGGTGCCGGGCTGAGCGGCGGGGGGCCGGGCTTGAATCTGACACCAATGTCAGGTTCTACGGTACCCGGCATGACGCACACACCCCGCACCCCGGACACCCCGGTCGCCACGGACACCTCGCGCCTCTTCGAACCCGC
Organism: Streptomyces daliensis; assembly: GCF_054782395.1. Lineage (NCBI taxonomy): Bacteria > Bacillati > Actinomycetota > Actinomycetes > Kitasatosporales > Streptomycetaceae > Streptomyces > Streptomyces daliensis. The sequence goes on from NZ_BAAGSO010000107.1 coordinate 187,603, forward strand.
AGGGCTCGGCACCCTCACCCTGCCCAACCGCCTGGTGATGGCCCCGATGACCCGCAACCGCGCCACGGCGGACGGCGTGCCGCAGCCCATGATGGCCACCTACTACGCACAGCGCGCCTCCGCCGGGCTGATCATCGCGGAGGCGGCCACCCCGAACGCCGTCGGACAGACCTACCCGCACATCACCGCCATCCACGACGACGCGCACGTGGCCGGATGGCGCCGCGTCACCGACGCCGTGGCGGCGGCCGGTGGCCGGATGTTCCTCCAGCTCCAGCACGGCGGCCGGGTCGGCCACCCCGACACCAGCGGACTCACCCCCGTCGCGCCCTCGCCCGTCCCGCTCCCGGAGACGCTGCACACGCCCGGCGGACGCAAGGACGCCGTCGTGCCCCGCGAGATGACCACCGAGGAGATCCGCTCCACCGTCGCCGACTTCGCCGCCGCCGCCCGCAGGGCACTGGACGCGGGCTTCGCCGGGGTCGAGGTGCACAGCGCCAACGGCTACCTCCTCCACCAGTTCCTCGGCCGGAACACCAACCGCCGCACCGACGCCTACGGCGGCCCCGTGACGGGACGCATCCGCTTCGTCGTGGAGGTGGTCAGGGCCGTCGCCGACGCGATCGGGCCCGAGCGGACAGGGCTGCGCGTCTCGCCGGGCAACACCGTCAACGGCATGGACGAGGGCGACACCGGCAGCATCTACCCCGCCCTCGTCGACGCCCTCGCGGACAGCGGCCTGGCCTACCTGCACCTCGGCTACGCCGACCCGGACCAGCCACTCTTCCACGAGCTGCGCGCCGCCTGGCCCGGCACGCTCATCGCCAACCCCGTGCTGCCGCGCGACGCCGTCCCCGCCGACGGCGGCCTGCGCGAGGCCGGGCGACTGCTGGCAGCCGGCGCCGACCTCATCGCGCTCGGCCGCCCCTTCCTGGCCAACCCCGACCTGGTCGAACGGCTCCGCACCGGCGCGCCTCTCAACCCCGTGCGCGAGGCGTACCTGATGTACGTGGGCGGAGAGACCGGCTACACCGACTACCCCGCGCTCGCCGACGCCTGACGGGCGCGCGCGTACTCTGCCCGTCACAGGGGGCCTACGTGCCGGGACGCTCCCCCAGGGGACGTTCCGCGCCGGGCCACGGGCCCGGCACCGTCGGCTCGGGCTCGTCCTCGGTCTTCTTCTCGAAGACCCGGAAGCCGCGCCGCTCATAGTTGCCCAGCGCGTACGGGCCGTCCTTGCTGCACGTGTGGACCCACACCCGCGTCGTCGCCGGATGCCCGGGCCACCGCGACGCCAGGTCCCAGGCGCGCTCCGTACCGGTGGCGAGGAGATGGCCACCGATGCGACGGCCACGGAAGGCGGGGGCCAGCCCGAAGTAGCTGATCTCCACCGTGCCGGGGCTGCTCGCGCCGTCCAGCTCGATGAACCCCGCCGGCGTGCCCCGCTCATACGCCACCCACGTCTCCACGCCGGGCCGCTCCAGGAACTCCCGCCACCGCCCGAACGTCCACGGCAGCCGGTCCGTCCAGGCGACGTCGCCGCCGACGGCCGTGTAGAGGAAGCGGCTGAACTCGGGCGTGGGCACTTCGGCCCGTTCGATCCGGATGCCGGACGAGGCGTCCGGTATGCGGGCCGGTACGAGGTCGGAGGGCGCCGTCTGCTCCAGGGACCAGGTGGTCACCGCGACCACCTGGTCCGTACGGTCACGGTCAGGGCCGCCGCTCATGAGCCCGCCCCGTCCGACGCGCCCGCTGCATCCGCCGCGTCCGCACCGTCCCGGCGCACCCGCAGCCCGCGCAGCCGGTTGAGCGCGGCGGCGGTCTCGAAGCGGCGCGGCACCGCGAAGTCCTCGTCGCGCACCGAGAGCAGCAGCTCCACGCCCCCGCCGCCGTCCGCGTCCCCGAGATCGGCGTCGAGGAGGTCCAGCGCCTGCGCGAGCGTACGGTTCCCGTCGACGTGCCCGCGCCGCACCAGCAGTTCCAGGGCCAGCCCGATGCCGACCACCTGCCGCGGATCGGCGATCTGCTCGACGGCGCGCAGGTCCACCTCGCTCTCGCCGAAGCTCAGCGCGTCCTCGCCGCGCGCCCTCACCCGCGTACGGCCGCGCGCCTGCGAGTCCAGCGACTCCGGCACCGGACGGCGGTGCACCACGGGCGGGAAGTGCTCGGCCTCGGCCCGGCGCCCCGTGGGCACGGCGGCCACCTCGCGGGCCCGCGAGGTCGCGTCCGACGGCTGGTACGCGTCCATCATCAGCACCAGATCCGCCACCTCCAGATAGTCCCCGGAGCCGCCCATCACCAGCACCGTGGACACCCCGTGATCACGGTGCAGGGAGCGTACGGAGTCCACCAGCGGCGTCAGCGGCTCGCGCTCCTTCGCGACCAGGGCCTGCATCCGCGCGTCCCGGATCATCAGATTGGTGGCCGCGGTGTCCTCGTCGATCAGCAGCACCCGCGCACCGGCCTCCACGGCCTCGCACAGGGAAGCGGCCTGCGAGGTGGAACCCGAGGCGTTGTCGGTGGAGAAGTCGGAGGTGTCGGCGCCCGTCGGCAGATGATCCACGAACGCGTGCACGTCCACCCGCTCCACGCCGCGCCCGTCCTCGGCACGCAGCTTCACGGTGTCGTCCCGCGACACCACCAGCTCGCGCCCGTCGCCCGGCACGTGATCCCAGATGCCCGTCTCCAGCGCCCGCAGCAGCGTCGACTTCCCGTGGAAACCGCCGCCGACGACCAGCGTCACGCCCTCCGGAATGCCCATGCCGGTGACCCGGCCCGCGTGCGGCAGCTCCACCGACACGCGCAGCTCCTCCGGGGAGGCGAACGGCACCACGCCCGAACCGGTCGCCGGGCGGTCGTCCACACCGCTGCGACGCGGCAGCACCGCGCCGTCCGCGACGAACGCGACCAGCCCGCGCGCCGGAAGCGCGGCGCGCAGCATGTCGGAGTCCTCCACCGTGTTCACGAACCTGCGGACCTCGTCCGCGTCCAGCGACCCGTACAGCAGCGACCGTTCGGCGATCTCGGGCAGCAGACGGCACAGCAGCCGCTGCGCCGCGCGTCCGTCGATGCGGCGGCCCTGGCCGGGGAGCGCCGCGCCGAGGCGCAGAGTGACGGAGCCGTCCTCGGGGTCCACGCGGCACGAACTGCGGTCCAGCACCTCCTGGCCGCCGCCGTCCACGCTCAGCGCGCGCTCACCCGAGGCGCCCGCCGCAGCGCGCCTGGCCAGGAAGCTCGCCAGCGCCCTGCGCCGGACCGGGGTCGCCCACAGCTCGCGCGGAAAGCCCGCGGTGGCGCCGTCCACGCGCACGGCGACCCGCGCCGGAGGAGCGAAGGGATCGGCCTGCGCCCGCACCAGCTCGACGACGCAGCCGCCGCCCGATGGGAGCGGCAGCTCCCAGGGGCCGACGAGGCCCTTGTAGCGGCCGTACGGGCCGCCGTCGAGGGCGCGGAGTTCGCCGTCGAGCCCCTGTCGCGGGGTGCGACGGGGCGACCGGGGCGCGGCATCGCCGTGGTCGTCGTAGGCGTCGTGGGCCCGGTGTCCGTGCCGGGCGCCCGGGGCGCCGTGGCCGTCGTGGGGGCGCCGCTCGCGCGGGCCGCCGCGGTTCCCGCGGTACCCACGGTCACCACCCCGGCCGCCGCCTCGATTGCCGCCTCGCCCGCCGTCACGGGCGCCGCCTCCGGAACGTTGCACAGCGCGTTTCCCTCTCGGTTCGTCTGTCAGGTCGTCGGGTCGGGTCGGGGTGTCCTCTGTCGGCCCCACCGTAAATCGTGAGCCTTTCGCGTGCCCGCCGTGGACCATGTCCGCCATGGAACGCCAACGCCTCAGCTCCCTCGCCCACCGCGACCATCCCGTCGCGTCCCCGCTCGACGACACCTCCGTACGGGACCTGCTCCAGCGGGCGCTGCCCGATGACGGGGGAGGGGAGCGGCTGCTCGACCTCGGGTGCGGGGAGGGGGAGTGGCTGTCGCGGGCTCTGACGGGGCGGCCGGGGGCGCGCGGTGAGGGCGTGGACATGTCCGCCATCGCGCTCGCCCAGGCACGGCGCTCCCTCGACGCGGCCGGTGTGGGCGACCGGGTCACACTCCACCAGGGCGACGCGCGCGAGTTCACGTCCCCGCACCGGTACGACCTGGTGCTGTGCGTCGGCAGCACGCACGCGTTCGGCGGCCTGTTCCCCACCCTCGAAGCCGCGCGCGGCCACCTCGCGGCGGGCGGCGCCGTGCTCGTCGGGGAAGGCTTCTGGGAGCGCCCGCCGACCCCGGCCACGCTGGCGGAACTCGGCGCCGAGGCGGACGACTACGACGACCTGGCCACCACCGTCGACCGCGTCACGGCCGACGGGTGGGTCCCCGTGTACGGGCACGTCAGCAGCCTCGCGGAGTGGGACGCGTACGAGTGGTCCTGGACCGGCAGCCTCTCGCGCTGGGCCCTGGCCAACCCCGCCGACCCCGACAGCGCCGCAGCGCTCAAGGCCGCCCACGCCCACCGCGACGGCTGGCTCCACACCTACCGCGGCACGTTCGGCTTCGTCACGCTTCTGTTGCGGGGCGCTTGAGGGGGTTCCTCCGTTTCACGGGGTGGTTGCGCGGGACGGTTCGCCGGTGTGGTGGGTGCCGTAAGGTCCCGCGCTGATTTTTGTGCCCCTGCCCGGGGGTGCGGTCGTGTGGCTTGGCGCCGTGTTCGGCTGCCTGGCCGGTGGCTTCGGCGCGGCCTATGGACCGGTACGACGCGGCTGGCGCCGCGTGGTTCTTGGTTTGTGCCGGTGGTCGTGTGGGGTTGGTGTGTGGTGGGGGTCGGTGCCGCGGTGGGGTGTCTCCTCGGGCGGCGACAAGTGCGGGTCGGCTTTTCGTGTCTGTACATACTCGTCGCCACCACTTGCGGGGACACCAGCACCACCGTTGTGGGCAAGCGTCCCGCTCGGCGGGACGGGTGGGCACAACCCGTGCCACCGGGCCGCAGCACGCGAATGAAACCCCAAAGGGGCAACCGGGTAGGCGCACCCTGCGAAGGGGCAGGCTGTTACGTCACCTCGTGGGCGTGTTCCGTGAAGTGGCCCGCGGGGTGGAAGCCGAGGCGCTGGTAGACGGGTTCGCCCTCGGGCGATGCCTGGAGGACCACGGTGTCCTCCCCACCGTCGCGGGCCGCCCGCAACGCGGCGCGCGTCATGGCGCCGCCGAACCCGCGCCGTCGGAAGGGCGCGAGGACGCTGATGTTGTAGAGGCCCGCGACGTCCGCGTGGTGGAAGACCTCGGCCGTGCCGACCGGACGCCCGTCGACGCGGCCCACCAGCAGTCGGGAGGGACAGTCGGCGGCGAGGACGCGCGGCGCGGTCTCCGCGTAGAAGCGCAGGACGGTCTCGGCGGGCGGCTGCCAGTTCGCGGCGAGCACGGTCGCGTAGTCGGCCAGTTCCTCGGGGGATGCGACGGCCGTGACGCGCAGGGCCTCTTCCTCCTCCGGGGCCATCGGCTCGTCGAGGGTCATCCACATCGCCGTCTCGCGCTCGGAGGGGGCCAGGCCCGCGTCCGTCAGCCGCGCGGAGAGATCACCGGGGGACGAAGAGGGCCCCACCCACCAGGAGAAGGGGCGGCCCGTGTCCTTCAGCCTTGCGACGGTTTCCTCGATACGGGCCCCTGCCGTCTCCTCGGTGAAGCGTGCCCGGGCCACGATGCTGAACGTGTCGTCCGCCAGACCGCTGTCGGCGACGACCAGATCCTCGTCCTCCGTGACGGTCATACCGGGCGTGCCACGGTGCAGGTAGCAGGCGTGCTCGGCGAGGTTGCGTTCCATGGGGGAGAGCGGCGCGGTCATCCCCCGAGTCCATCACGCCCGACGCGACGCCCCGGGGACGCCCCTTCCAGAGGGGTTTCGTGGCGCGTCTGCCCACAACAATTGGCGACGGCCGGAGGCTGGCCACCGGGTGGGAGGTGGTGCGGTGGGGTGTCCCCGCAAGTGGTGGCGACGAGTATGTACAGGCAGCCGAAAAGCCGAC
>NZ_BAAGSO010000107.1:193748-205768 GCF_054782395.1 Streptomyces daliensis
TAGCCACCGGCCCGCACCCGAACACGGCGCCCCGCCACATGACGGCACCCCCGGGCAGGGGCACAAAAATCAGCGCGGGACCCTACGGCACCCACCACACCGGCCAACCGTCCCGCGCAACACCCCCGGACAACCAGAACCCCCCGTTTCAATCCGCCCCCCGCGAAGGGCCCCGCTCCGCCGACCCCCTCCGCACCAGCCGGACAGGAACCGTCGTCGTGCGGGCCGCGCCGCGGTGGCCGTCGAGGCGGGAGAGGGCCAGTTCGGCCGCCGTTCTGCCCATCGCCACGGGGTCCTGGGCGACGACGGTCAGGCCGGGCTCCAGCACGGAGGCCAGCGGGAGATCGTCGAAGCCGACGATGGCCACGTCGCGGCGGCCCGCCGCGGCCAGCGTGGGGAGCGCGCCGAGCGAGGCGAGGTTGTTGGCGGTGAACAGCGCCGTGGGCGGGTCGTCCAGCGCGAGGAGCCGATGCGTGGCCGCGCCCGCGGCCTCCGCGTCGTGCGCCTCGGCGACCAGCGCCCTGTCATAGGGGACGTCCGCCTCGGCGAGCGCCGCGCGGTAGCCGCGGAACCGCTCCCTGCGGGTGTAGAGGGAGCCGGGCAGGTCCCCGATGAAGCCGACGCGCCGGTGCCCGTGCGCCAGCAGATGCGCCGTGCCCTCGCGCGCGCCCGCCATGTTGGCGCTGACGACGGAGTCGGCGGCGAGCCCGGCCGCGGGCCGGTCGAGGAAGACGAGGGGCAGCCCGCCCTCGCGTTCGCGGCGCAGGAAGCGGTGGTCCGCGCCGTGCGCGGGCGCGATCAGGAGCCCGGAGACGCGGCGCGCGAGGAAGGAGTTGACGAGGGTCCGCTCCTTGGCCGCGTCCTCGTCGGAGGAGCCGAGGAGCAGCGTCAGCCCCCGGTCGCGCACCGCTTCCTCGATGCCGCCCGCGACGGTGCTGAAGAAGGGGTTGGCGATCTCGGGGACGATCAGCCCGACGGTCGAGTCGCGCCCGCCCACACGCATGTTGCGCGCCATCAGGTTGGGCCGGAAGCCCAGTTCGGAGACCGCGGCGAGCACCTTTTCGCGGGTGGCGTCGGAGACGGGCCCGTCACCGTTGAGTACGCGGGAGACGGTCTTCGCGCTGATGCCGACGCGGCGTGCCACATCCGTCAGCGTGGGCCGCCGCGAACTCGTCATCTTCCGTACCCCCCCCCTGCGCGCTGTCCGCCCAGACGGTACCCCCGTCGCGGCCTGCGGCGAAGATCGATGTCAACGTTGACATCGAGGGTACGGAGTGGTGGACTCCGCCGCGGACCCCGTGGCGAGCGCGCCGGATGGCGGGGTCGTGCCAGCCGCCGTGAGACCGCGCTACGCGAAAGGCCCCGCACATGACCGCCGAGTCCATCGCCGTACTGGGAGAGTGCGTCGCCGACGCGTTCGTCACCCCCGCGCCGGACGATCCGGGGACGCCCGCGATCGGCCTTGAGGTGCTGCCGGGCGGCGGCCCCGCGAACACGGCGGTGGCGCTGGCGCGGCTCGGCACGCCCACCCGCTTCCTCGGAAGGCTGTCCTCCGACGTCTTCGGCAGGCTCTTCCGTACCCATCTGACCGCGTCGGGCGTCGATCTGGCCGGGGCCGTCGCCGCACCCGAGCCGAGCACCCTCGCCGTCGCCGACCTGGACGAGGACGGCCGCGCCGACTACTCCTTCCACGCCGAGGGCACCGCCGACTGGGGCTGGACCCCGGACGAGCTGGCGGCGGCGGCCCGTCAGCCGATGCGCTGTCTGCACACCGGTTCCCTCGCGCTCGTACGGGCGCCGGGCGGCGCCGCGATCGAGGACCTGCTCGACGAGGTGCGGGAGCGGGCCACCGTCTCCGTCGATCCGAACGTCCGGCCGCTGCTGGTCGATCCGGCGACCGTCGCGGCGCGCCTCCCGCGCTGGTGCGCCGCCGCCGACATCCTCCGGCTCTCGGACGACGACCTCGAACACCTCCTGCCCGGCACGGGCGTCGAGCGGGCCGCCGACACCTTCCACGGGTACGGGGCCCGGCTCGTCGTCGTCACCCTCGGCGGCGAGGGCGTGTTCGCCTCGCTCGACGGCACGCGTTTCAGGGTGCCGACGCCGCCCACGGAGGTCGTGGACACCGTCGGCGCGGGCGACTCGTTCATGGCGGGTCTCCTCCACTCGCTGTCCGAGGACGGGGAGCTGGGCGGCCGTCTGGAAGGGCTCGGGAAGGCGGGCGTCGAGCGTGCCCTGGACTTCGGGACGCGGGTGGCGGCCGCCGTCTGCGCGGTGCGCGGCGCGAACCCGCCGTGGGCGGGGGACCTCACGCGCTGAGGGGCCCGCGAGCCCTTTCCGCACCGCGCCGCACCGGCCCACGCCGGACCCGTCGCACTGTGCCGCACCGGCCCGCGCCGCGCCGCTCCAGGGCGCGGCCGGGCCGCTGGACGGTCCTCGGTGTACGGGGGACCCGCCCGGCCGCACCGCCGCGCGGGCTCAGTCCGTCCCGGGACGGGCCCGCTCCACGATCGACGCCAGGTCGAGGGTGTGGGGCAGCGTGCCGAAGGCCGAGCCCCAGTCGCCGCCCAGCCGCGAGGCGCAGAACGCGTCGGCGACGGCTGACGGCGCGTACCGCACCAGCAGCGAGCCCTGGAGCACCAGCGCCAGCCGCTCCACCAGGCGCCGCGCCCGCGCCTCGATGCCGTCGAGGTCGGCCAGTTCGGCGAGGACGGACTTGATGGCGCCGTCGAGCCGGTGGTCGGCGCCACGGGCCTGCCCGATCTCGCTGAGGAACGCGTTCAGTGCCTGCGGCTCGCGCTGGAGCGCGCGCAGCACGTCGAGCGCCTGGACGTTTCCCGAGCCCTCCCAGATCGAGTTGAGCGGCGACTCGCGCAGCAGCCGCGGCATGCCCGACTCCTCCACATAGCCGTTGCCGCCCAGGCACTCCAGCGCCTCTGCGACGTGCGGCGTGCAGCGCTTGGTCACCCAGTATTTCGCGACGGGCACGGCCAGCCGCAGCAACTGCCGCTCGTGCTCGCTGTCCTCGCCGCCCGCAGCGGCGCCGTCGTACGCGGCGGCCAGGCGCAGCGCCAGCGCCGTCGCGGCCTCCGACTCCAGCGCGAGGTCGGCCAGCACGTTCCGCATCAGCGGCTTGTCGATCAGCTCGCCGCCGAACGCGCTCCGGTGCGCCGCGTGATGGGTCGCCTGCGCGACGGCCTGCCGCATCAGCGCGGCCGAACCGGTCACGCAGTCGAGCCGGGTCGCCGCGACCATCTCGATGATGGTGGCCACCCCGCGCCCCTCCTCGCCCACGCGCCGCACCCAGGTGGCGCCGTCGAACTCCACCTCGCTGGAGGCGTTGGAGCGGTTGCCGAGCTTGTCCTTGAGCCGCTGGACGCGGAACGCGTTGCGGCTGCCGTCGGGCAGGACCCGGGGCAGCAGGAAGCAGGTGAGCCCCTCGGGCGCCTGCGCCAGCACCAGGAAGGCGTCCGACATGGGCGCGGAGCAGAACCACTTGTGCCCCGTCAGCGCGTACTCGCCCTCGGCGGCCAGCGGCACGGCCACCGTCGTGTTCGCGCGCACGTCGCTGCCGCCCTGCTTCTCCGTCATTCCCATCCCGGCGAGGGCGCCCGCCTTGTGCGCCGGGGCCTTGTCGAGGCCCGGCTCGTAGGTGTGCGAGGACAGCAGCGGCTCCCACTCGGCGGCCAGCGCGGGCTCCTTGCGCAGCGCGGGCACGGCGGCGTGCGTCATGGAGACGGGGCAGCCGTGTCCCGCCTCCACCTGCGACCACACGTAGAAGCCCGCCGTCCTGCGCAGTTGCCCGTCGGGGCGCGACCACGGGTCCGTCAGCCCGGCGCCGACCGCCTCCGTGAGGAGCTGGTGCCAGGCGGGGTGGAAGTCCACCTCGTCGACGCGGTTGCCGTAGCGGTCGTGCGTACGCAGTACGGGGGGCATCTCGTTCGCCTGCGTGCCCCATTCCTGGGCCCGCGCCGACCCGGCCGTCACCCCCAGCGCGCTCAGCTGGGCCCGCGCCTCCTCGGCGCGCTCCGGGGCGACGTGCCGGGCCACGCCCTCGGCCAGGGCGCGGTCGGAGGAGAAGACGTCGTAGTCGACCAGGGGCGGGGCCTGGTTGGTCACAGTGTGTGTCGAGGCTGGCATGCCAGATACGTTAAGGAGGTGCAAGCAGCAGACGAAACCCCCGAGCGCCGTCGCGGGGCTCTCCGCAGAGCCCGCGTCATCTACCAGAACGTACCGAAACGCAAGATGGCGTGGCTGCTGCTCAAGGACACCGTCAACTCCTGCATGGAGTACCGGGTGCTGGGCCTGGCCGCCGAGGCGGCCTTCTTCACCCTCATCTCGATCCCGCCGCTGCTGCTCGGCCTGATCGGGCTGCTCGGCTATCTCGACGCGTGGATCGGCACCGACACGATCGACTCGATCCGCACCAACTTCCTGGACGCGTCGGCGACCGTGCTCTCCGACCGGGGGGTCGACGAGATCGCGCGCCCCCTCATAGACGACGTGATCGAGGGCGGCAGGCCCGACGTGATCTCGCTCGGCTTCGCGCTGGCCCTGTGGTCGGGCTCCCGCGCCGTGAACGTCTTCATCGACACGATCACGGTCATGTACGGGCTCGACGGGCAGCGCGGCATCGTCGCGACGCGGCTGCTCGCGTTCCTGCTCTACCTCGTCGCCCTCGTCATCGGCGCCGTCGCGCTGCCGCTGATGGTGGCGGGCCCCGACGCGGTGCTGCGGCTCGTGCCGCAGGCCCAGTGGCTGGTCACGGTCTTCTACTGGCCGGTCGTGCTGCTGCTCTCGATCGCCTTCCTGACGACGCTCTACCACGTGTCGGTGCCGGTGCGTTCGCCCTGGCGCGAGGACATTCCGGGCGCGCTGGTGGCCCTGGTGATGTGGCTGCTGGGCAGCTTCCTGCTGCGGATCTACCTCACCAGCACGGTCGAGGGCCCCACGATCTACGGCTCGCTGGCCGCGCCCGTCGCCGTGCTGCTGTGGATCGGCGTCTCCGCCTTCGCGGTGCTGGTGGGCGCGGCGGTGAACGCCGCCATCGACCACGTGTGGCCCTCGGTCGCGACGGCGGCGGCCCGGCGCGTCAACGAGCGGGCGCGCGAGGAGGCGGCGGCCGAGGTCGTCGCTGCCGCAGCCGCGCGCCGCGCCATGCGCTCGGCGGAGGGCGAGGGCGGCGAGGCGGAGGACGGGGCCGACCCGCCCGCCGAGTTCCCCGAGCGCTGGACGAAGTTCCTCCCGCACGCCGACGTACGGGCCCGGCTGCGCTCGCGCAACCGGCGCTGAGGGGCGGGAGAGGGCGCGGAAAAAAGGGTGGAGGACGCGAGCGCGCCGGTCTAGGGTGGGCGCGTCCGCGAGGGGGCGGACGCAGGACCTGTGGACGTACGACGTACGGGAGGTGAGGACCGATGACTGTCGCCGTGCTGGGCGCTGCCCGCATCCAGAAGCTCGTCCTTCCCACCTCCGTGGTCTCCGGCTGACGAACCCGTCCCGCAACACGGCGCCGACATCCGCGCCGGGACGAGGCCGCCGGGCCACCCTCACCAAAGGGTCACTCCAGTGAACTCTCGCCCGACATCCGGCGATTCTCCTTCTTCTTCTCCTTCTTCCTCCTCCTCCTCTCCGCCGCACCCCCTCGCCGGTTACGGCTGGGACGCGCGCACCGCCGACACCTTCGCGCCGTACGCGGCCCAAGGACTCGTCCCCGCCCGCGTCGTACGCGTCGACCGGGGGCGGTGCGAGGCGGTCACCGCCGAAGGACCCGTACGCGCCGACACCGCGCCCGTCGCCACGGACGACCCCACGCGCGTGCTGTGCACCGGCGACTGGGCCGCGCTGAGCCTGGCCGGACCGCGCGGCGTGCCCGAGGTACGGGCCGTGCTGCCGCGCCGTACCGCGTTCCTGCGCTCCGCCTCCTCCAAGCGCTCCGAAGGGCAGGTGCTGGCCGCCAACGTCGACCACGTCCTCGTCGCCGTCCCGCTCAACCTGGAGCTGGACCTCGGCCGCGTCGAACGCTTCATCTCGCTGGCCTGGACGAGCGGCGCCCAGCCGCTCGTCGTCCTCACCAAGACGGACCTCGTGCCGGACCCCGACACCGTGCGCCAGCTCGTCGCCGACACCGAACTGTCGGCGCCCGGCGTCCAGGTGCTGCCCGTCAGCGCCGCGACGGGCGAGGGCCTGGACGTCCTGGCCGCCTCGGTCGCCGGCGGCACCTCGGTGCTCATCGGCCAGTCGGGAGCGGGCAAGTCCACCCTCGCCAACGCGCTGCTCGGCGCTGAGGTCCAGGAGGTCCAGGCCATCCGGGACAGCGACGGCAAGGGGCGCCACACGACCACGACCCGCGATCTGCTGCCGCTCCCCGCGGCCGGGGAACAGGGCGGTGCGGCAGGGGTGCTCATCGACACTCCGGGGCTGCGCGGCGTCGGCCTCTGGGAAGCGGAGGAGGGCGTCGGCCTGGCGTTCGCCGAGATCGCGGCCCTCGCCGAGCGCTGCCGCTTCCACGACTGCGAGCACGAGGCCGAACCGGACTGCGCCGTCCTCGCCGCCGTCGAGGACGGCACACTGCCCGAACGCCGCCTCGACAGCTACCGCAAGCTGCTGCGCGAGAACGCCCGCCTCGCGGCCCGTACGGACGCGCGGCTGCGGGCCGAGCAGAAGCGGACGTTCAAGCAGCGCCAGGCGCTCGGCCGCCACATGATGGAACGCAAGCGCCAGCCCCGGTACGGCGGCTGACCCGCGCGTCCGGGGGCGTCCGGGGCCCGGTCCACGGGGTTCCGGTACCCGCTCCGGCACGGGGACGGCGGTTGCTACCGTCGGCCCCGTGCCACCGGACCCGGGCCCCTTCGGACCCCGACAGTTCCAGCTCGTACTCCTGCGCCGCATGGCCGACTTCCAGCCCGGCCTCGTGGAGGACGCGCTGCGCGCGCTGGACGCGGGGCGCGCCGAGATGCGGGAGGCCAACCGCCGCTGGCAGGCCATGACCCGCTCCCCGCGCGGACGCGGCGCCGCAGCCCGCTACCGCTCCGTGCTGGGCCCGCCCGCCGACGCCGCGCGCCGACGGATCGGCGACCTCGACTGCGAGGCGCTGACCTGGCACATGCCGCTCTGGCCCGAGCTGCGCTTCGAGGTGCTGACAGGGCCGGGCGGCGCCGTGTGGAACGAGTGGCTCGTCCGCGCGCCCGGCGCGCCGGCCCCCGAGCTGCGGACGCTGGAGGACCTGGCGCCCTGGTCCTGCACCGTCGACGAGGCGGCCCGCGCCTTCGCGCCCGCGCGCCCACTGGAGGGCTCGGCGCCCACGCGCTGGGCGCTCGCGTTCACGGCCCCTGACGCGGCGGGCACGCCGCACAGCGTGGTCGCGGAGTTCACCTGGGGCCTGCTCCAGAGGCTGCCGCGCTCGGCCCCTTCGACGTAGGATCGCCGCATGTTCCGACGATGTTGATTCTTCGCCGCCCCTGCCCAGGGTGCCTCCGGCCCACGCCTGAGACGTTGCTTGTACGCGTACGCCTGGCTGGAGGACTTCGTCCTCATCTACCCGGTGTACGCGCTGCTGTTCGCGCGCAGCGGTCTTTCCCCGGCCGAGATCTCCTCGCTGTTCATTCTCTGGTCGGTCGCCTCCTTCGCCCTTGAGGTGCCCTCCGGCGTCTGGGCCGACCTCGTCTCCCGCCGCCGTCTCCTCACGCTCGCCCCGCTGCTGACGGGCGCCGGCTTCGCCCTGTGGACGCTGCTGCCCTGCTACGCGGCCTTCGCGGCGGGGTTCGTGCTGTGGGGCGCGGGGTCCGCGCTGCGCTCGGGGACGCTCGAAGCGCTCGTCTACGAGGAGCTGGAGCGGGCGGGTGCGACGGACACGTACGCGCGGCTCATGGGCCGCGCCCGCGCCCTCGGCACGACGGGCATGATGGCCGCCACGGCGCTGGCGGCGCCCGTCTTCGCGGTCGGCGGCTACGGGGCACTCGGCGCGGCGAGCGTCGCGGTCTGTGTGCTCGGCGCGCTGGCCGGACGCGCACTCCCCGAGACGCGCGCGCCACGGGCGGCCGTCGGATCCGGCGGGGACGGCGGGGACGGTGGGTCCGGGGAAGCGGAAGCGGCGGAGCCGGGTCCGCTGGCGACGTTGCGCGAGGGGCTCGCGCAGGTCCGTACGGAGCGGGCCGTGCGCGGGGCCGTGGTGCTGGTCGCCGTCGTGAGCGGGGTGCTCGCCATCGACGAGTACATCCCGCTGCTCCTGGCCTCACTGGGCGCCGCAGGACCGGCCGTCCCCCTGTTCGTGCTGCTCGCCGACGCGGGTGTCGCCGTGGGCGGCTGGTACGCCGGGCGCGGTGGCCGCTGGTTCGGGCCCGTGCTGGCCGTCGCGGCGGTGGCGCTTGCCGCCGGGGCGCTGGGCGGTGCGGCGGGCGGGGGCCCGGTGGTCGCCGCCCCGCTGGTGGCGCTCGCCTGCGGTCTCTTCCAGTGGGCCCTGGTCACGTCCGAGGCGAGGCTCCAGGACCGGGTCACGAGCGGCGCGCGTGCGACGGTCGGCTCGCTGGCGGGCCTCGGCGCCGAGGTGACGTCGGTGCTGCTGTTCGCCGGGTACGCGGCGGGCGCGGGCTGGTGGGGCCTGAGCCCCGCCACGCTGTTCGCGGTGGCGGCGGTGCCGTATCTGGCGCTGGGCGCCGTGCTCGGCGTCCCGGGTGCGCGGGGCGGGGTGCGCGGAGAGGGTGCGACCACCATGTCCGATTCCCGCCAGTGAGGGGGTTCGGGGCGGCGCACACTGGACGGTGTGATGACAGACGACAGCAGGTACGAGGCGGTACGCAGCCGGGACGCGCGGTTCGACGGGGTGTTCTTCACCGCCGTCTCCAGCACCGGCATCTACTGCCGCCCGAGCTGCCCCGCCGTGACCCCGAAGCGGGTGAACGTCACCTTCTACCCCTCGGCCGCGGCGGCGCAGGGCGCGGGCTTCCGCGCCTGCCGCAGGTGCCGCCCCGACACGGCGCCGGGGTCACCGGAGTGGAACGTACGGGCCGACCTCGTCGGGCGCGCGATGCGGATGATCGGCGACGGCGTCGTGGACCGCGAGGGCGTCGCGGGCCTCGCCTGCCGCCTCGGCTACAGCGCGCGCCAGGTGCAGCGCCAGCTCACGGCGGAACTCGGCGCGGGGCCCGTCGGGCTCGCCAGGGCCCAGCGCGCCCACACGGCGCGCGTGCTGCTCCAGACGACTCCGCTGCCGGTGACGGAGGTCGCGTTCGCCTCGGGCTTCGCGAGCGTCCGGCAGTTCAACGACACGATGCGGGAGATCTACGCGCGCACGCCGAGCGCGCTGCGCGAGAGCGCGGCACGCGGCGGCCACACGCTGCCGCTCACCTCGCGCACCGGGACCGGGACCGGGACCGGGACCGGGACCGGGACCGGCGCTGGTGCCGGTGACGAGACGGCGGCCACGGGGGTGCCGCTGCGGCTCGCCTACCGGGGCCCGTACGACGCGGGACAGGTCTTCGGCTTCCTGGAGCGGCGCGCGATCCCCGGCGTCGAGGAGATGACGGGCGCGCCGGGGCACCGCACGTA
This sequence comes from Streptomyces daliensis, assembly GCF_054782395.1. NCBI lineage: Bacteria > Bacillati > Actinomycetota > Actinomycetes > Kitasatosporales > Streptomycetaceae > Streptomyces > Streptomyces daliensis. The sequence goes on from NZ_BAAGSO010000107.1 coordinate 203,292, forward strand.
CCGCCGCACCCTGAGCTTGCCGTACGGCACGGGCATCGTGGAGGTGCACGAGAGCGCGGGCACGGCGGCGCACGGCCGTCAGGCACCGGCACCGGAGCAGGCACCGGCACCGGCGGCGGGGCGCGGACCGCGCCACGGCAGCGGCTGGCTCGAATGCCGCCTCCACCTCGCCGACCTGCGCGATCTGACGACCGCCGTGCAGCGGATCCGCCGCCTGTTCGACCTCGACGCCGACCCGTACGCCGTCGCCGAGCGCCTCGGCTGCCACCCCGTCCTGGGCGCCCTCATCGCCGCCGCGCCCGGACTGCGCTCGCCCGGCGCGGCCGACCCGCACGAGCTGGCCGTGCGCGCGGTGCTCGGCCAGCAGATCACCGTCACCGCGGCCAGGACCCTCGCGGGAACGCTCGTCGCCGCGTACGGGAAGCCGCTGCCCGCGCCCGACGGCGGCCTGACCCACCTGTTCCCGGACGCCGGTCTCCTCGCGGGGGCGCCGCTGGGCGAGCTGGGCATGCCCGAGTCGCGGCGCGCGACACTGCGCACGGTGACGGCTGCGCTCGCGGACGGCAGCGTCACCCTGGACCCCGGCGCCGACCGCGACGAGGCCGAGCGGGCACTGCTCGCGCTGCGCGGCATCGGCCCCTGGACGGCGGGCTATATGCGCATGCGCGCGCTCGGGGACCCGGACGTCTTCCTCCCGGGCGACGTCGGCGTGCGCCACGGCCTCTCCCTCACCGGAGCCTCCCTCGCAGACGCGGAGGACTGGCGCCCCTGGCGCTCGTACGCACTGCACCACCTCTGGAACGCCACCACGGAAAGTCAGGAGAACGCCCGATGAGCACCGCCGACACCGACACCGACACCACGTCCACCATGGTGTGGGCCCTGCACGACAGCCCCCTGGGCCCCCTCACCCTCACCGGCGACGGCACGGCGCTCGCCTCGCTCTCGGTGCCAGAACAGCGGGGCGCCACCGCGCCGCAGCCCCACTGGACACGCGACGACACGGCCTTCGCCGAGGCCCGCGCGCAACTGGACGCCTACTTCGCGGGCGACCTGAAGGAGTTCAGCCTCCGCTTCACCACCCGGGGCACGGAGTTCAGGGAGCGCGTCTGGGCAGCGCTCGACAGCGTCCCGTTCGGCGCGACGACCACGTACGGCGAGATCGCCGCGCGCGTCGGCGCCTCCCGCGCGGCGGTGCGCGCCGTCGGCGGCGCGATCGGCGCCAACCCCCTGCTGATCGTCCGCCCGTGCCACCGCGTCATCGGCGCCGACGGCACCCTGACGGGCTACGCGGGCGGCCTCGACCGCAAGCGGCTGCTGCTCACGCTGGAGGGGGTGCTGTGACGGGCGTACGGGCGGGGGCCGCCCCGGCGCCGGGGGTCACCACCGCACCAGCACCGCGAGCCACGCGCCCGCGACCAGCAGGCAGGCGGACAGCTCGATCAGCACCTTGAGCCCGATGGCACGCATGACCGTACGCGCCGACGCGGCGGCCGAGGCACGGCTGCCGAGCCGGACGCGTTCCCACCCGTACAACCCGGCGAGGAACCCCGGTACCACCCCGATCACCGGTACGACGAAGAACCCCACGATGCCCGTGCCGCCCGCGAACAGCAGCGCCCAACGGCGCACGTCCGTCGAGCGGCGCACCCGCGAGGGGATCAGCAGTTGCACCGCGGCGTTCGCGAGCAGCAGCCCCGTGGCCACCACGAGCAGCCACCACGCGGGCCCGGCCCGCTCGTACACCGACCACCAGAAGACGGCGGCCCAGACGACCAGCGGTCCTGGGACACCGGGGAGCACGGCGCCGAAGAGGCCGAGCAGCATGACGAGCCCGACGAGCAGCAACTGCCATGTGCCCATGGTTCCCGTGGTCACCATGGGCCAAGGGTGCCCGAGTGTGCCCGCTTGCGCTCGCTGTGCTGGTCACGCTGTGTGAACAAAGGTCACTCGTTCTACCGTACGGCCTTCCCCCTGGGGCCGTGCGGTGGACAATAAGGGCATGAGCCAAGAGGGGGATCATCGTGGTCCGGGTTCCGGCGAACGGGACGACTGGTGGAGCGAGTTGTACGACCCGGAGGCGCCCGACACCGGCCGCACCCGCGCCGGTGACACCCTGGACGACCGCTTCGACTCGGTGACCCGCACCATGGGCCCCGACACGGCCCCCCGCGGCGGGGACGCCCCGGAGCCGAAGACGCCGGACGCCGCACCCGCCCCCGAGCCACCGGGGCGCCCCGTCCCTTCCCCACGCGAACCCAAGGAGCCCGAGCCCGCATCCGCGTCTGAGCCCGAGCCGCACGGGGTCGCCCCCGCCGCTCCTCGTCCCGGTGTCACGGAGCCGTACGCGTCCATCCCGCCTGGAGATGAGGCGGTGGCCGAGGCCGGGCCCGCCCCCGCCGCTCCTCGTCCCGGTGTCACGGAGCCGTACGCCTCCGCCCCGCCTGGAGATGAGGCGGTGGCCGAGGCCGGGCCCG
>NZ_BAAGSO010000108.1:0-53349 GCF_054782395.1 Streptomyces daliensis
CAGGAGGAGGAATAATCCCCCCGGTCCACAGCATCCTCGCTGTGTATTTCTTCAAAGGAACCCTGCCCCAACCGAACCCGGCCGGAGACGGGGTATCAACATATCTGGCGTTGACTTTTGGCACGCTGTTGAGTTCTCAAGGAACGGACGCTTCCTTTGTACTCACCCTCTCGGGCTTTCCTCCGGGCGCTTCCCTTTCGGTGTCTCCAACCTTACCAGATTCTTTTTCCGGTCCCTTCCGGGCCGATTTCCGAATTCCGGTCAAGGGCTCCCTTCGAAGCGCAGGACGCTCCGGGTTCCCCTTGCGGTGGAGCCGTAAACGTACTGGAGCGGGGCGCCGGGATGCAAATCGAGGCGCCCCGCTCCCTGTTGGTCCCTGCTGGACCTCAGACCTCGACGACCACAGGGAGGATCATCGGGCGCCGGCGGTAGTTGTCGGAGACCCACTTGCCCACCGTGCGACGGACGAGCTGCTGGAGCTGGTGGGTCTCGGCGACGCCGTCCTGGGCCGACTTGGCCAGGGCCTCGTCGATCTTCGGCATCACGTGCGCGAAGTCCGCGTCGTCGATCCCGGAGCCGCGGGACTGGATGTGGGGGCCGCCCGTGATCTTGCCCGTCGTGCTGTCGACCACCACGAAGACGGAGATGATCCCCTCGTCCCCGAGGATGCGGCGGTCCTTGAGGGAGGACTCCGTGACGTCGCCGACCGAGAGGCCGTCCACGTACACGTATCCCGCCTGGACCTTGCCGGTGATCTTGGCCTTGCCGTCGACCAGGTCCACGACGACGCCGTCCTCCGCGATGACCACGCGGTCCCTGGGGACACCCGTCTGGGCGCCCAGCTCCGCGTTGGCGCGCAGGTGGCGCCACTCGCCGTGCACGGGCATCAGGTTCTTCGGCTGGCAGATGTTGTAGAAGTACAGCAGCTCGCCCGCCGAGGCGTGGCCCGAGACGTGGACCTTCGCGTTGCCCTTGTGGATGACGTTGGCGCCCCACCGGGTCAGGCCGTTGATCACGCGGTAGACCGCGTTCTCGTTGCCCGGGATCAGGGACGACGCCAGGATCACGGTGTCACCGGCGACGATGCGGATCTGGTGGTCGCGGTTGGCCATGCGGGACAGGGCCGCCATCGGCTCGCCCTGGGAACCGGTGCAGACGAGGACCACCTCGTCGTCCGGGAGGTCGTCCAGCGCCTTGACGTCGACGACGAGACCCGCGGGGATCTTGAGGTAGCCGAGGTCGCGGGCGATCCCCATGTTGCGGACCATCGAGCGGCCGACGAAGGCCACCCGGCGTCCGTACTCGTGCGCGGCGTCCAGGATCTGCTGGATGCGGTGCACGTGGCTGGCGAAGCTCGCGACGATGATGCGTTTCTGCGCGCTCGCGAAGACCTGGCGCAGCACGTTGGAGATGTCGCGCTCGGGCGGGACGAAGCCGGGGACCTCGGCGTTCGTGGAGTCCACGAGGAGCATGTCGATGCCCTCTTCACCGAGGCGGGAGAAGGCCCGCAGGTCGGTGAGGCGCCCGTCGAGGGGAAGCTGGTCCATCTTGAAGTCGCCGGTGTGCACGACCATGCCCGCCGGGGTGCGGATGGCGACGGCCAGCGCGTCCGGGATGGAGTGGTTGACGGCGACGAACTCGCAGTCGAAGGGGCCGATGCGCTCGGTGTGCCCCTCCTCCACCTCAAGGGTGTAGGGCCTGATCCGGTGCTCCTGGAGCTTGGCCTCGATCAGGGCGAGGGTCAGCTTGGAGCCGATCAGCGGGATGTCGGGCTTTTCGCGCAGCAGGTACGGGACGCCGCCGATGTGGTCCTCGTGCCCGTGCGTCAGGACGATGCCGTCGATGTCGTCGAGGCGGTCCCGGATGGAGCTGAAGTCGGGAAGGATGAGGTCGATGCCGGGCTGCTCCTCCTCTGGGAAGAGGACGCCGCAGTCGACGATCAGCAGCCGGCCGCCGTATTCGAAGACCGTCATGTTGCGGCCGATCTCGCCCAGGCCGCCCAGCGGGGTGACCCGCAGGCCGCCTTCGGGGAGCTTGGGCGGCGGGCCCAGCTCGGGATGCGGATGACTCAAAAGACTCTCCTTTAGCACGCGCGCCACGCGCCCCTGGCCTCCGGCGTGGGGGACCGCGTGGGACACGTGGCGCGCGCGATGTTCGTGTGGCGATTCGTCTTGTCTCGAAAGTGCGTGACGCGTGAGGTCATGCACGAGCGGTGGTTCTCGGTATTCAGTTGTGAAGTCTGTGGGCTAGAGCTGTACCCCGCCGTGCGAGAGATCGTGCTTGAGCTGTTCGGTCTCCTCCGGGGACAGCTCCACCAGCGGCAGGCGCAGCGGCCCGGCGGGGAGCCCCTTCAGGGCGAGGGCTGCCTTGGTGGTGATGACGCCCTGGGTACGGAACATACCCGTGAAGACGGGGAGCAGCTTCTGGTGGATCTCGGTCGCCTTGCTGACGTCGCCCGAGACGTGCGCCTCCAGCAGGGAACGCAGCTCGGGGGTGACGAGGTGGCCGACCACCGAGACGTAGCCGACCGCGCCGACGGACAGTAGGGGGAGGTTCAGCATGTCGTCGCCGCTGTACCAGGCCAGTCCGCTGGTCGCGATGGCCCAGCTCGCGCGGCCGAGGTCGCCCTTGGCGTCCTTGTTCGCGACGATGCGGGGGTGTTCCGCCAACCGGACGATGGTCTCGGTGTTGATCGGGACGCCGGAGCGGCCGGGGATGTCGTAGAGCATGACCGGCAGGTCCGTGGAGTCCGCGATGGCGGTGAAGTGCCGCAGGAGACCCTCCTGCGGGGGCTTGCTGTAGTACGGCGTCACGGCGAGGAGGCCGTGCGCGCCCGCCTTGGCGGCGTCGCGGGCCAGTTCGAGGCTGTGTGCCGTGTCGTTCGTGCCGGCTCCGGCCACGACGTGGGCACGGTCGCCGACCGCTTCCACCACTGCCCTGACCAGTCGCGCTTTCTCCGCGTTGCTGGTCGTCGGGGACTCTCCGGTCGTGCCGTTGACGACGAGGCCGTCGTTGCCGGAGTCCACCAGATGGGCGGCGAGCCGCTGCGCGCCGTCGAGGTCGAGTGCGCCGTCCGCTGTGAACGGCGTGACCATCGCGGTCAGGACCCGCCCGAAGGGCGTCTGCGGTGTGGAGGTCGGAGCCATGGGGTCCACGCTACTCGCAGCTCACCTTCGTGTGCTCCCTCGGGGCGCTTGTGGCCCGCTGATCAGGCCAAAGGAGGCGGGGAGGGAGGGCCCGGCACTGCCTGCTCGGGGGTTCAAGCAGTGCCGGACCCGTTTGTTCAGGCTAGATGAACTTCTTGAAATGGCGCAATACGGACACTACGGAGCGACACGGCCGTTGGCGTTGAACGCGGCGTACGTGAGCGGCATCAGCCGGGCCCACTGCTCCTCCATCAGCTCGCCCACCATCTCGATCTCGCGCTGCGGGAAGGAGGGCACCTTCGCCTGCTCGTGCTGGGTGCGCAGGCCGAGGAAATGCATCAGGGAGCGGGCGTTGCATGTGGCGTACATCGAGGAGTAGAGGCCGACGGGGAGGACGGCGCGGGCGACCTCGCGGGCCACTCCGGCGCCGAGCATCTCCTCGTACGTCTCGTAGGCCCTGCGGTAGGACTCGCGCATGGCCTCGCTCGTCAGCTTGTGCTGTTCGGGTGTGCCCTCGACGAACTCGTACTTCCCCGGACGGCCCTGCTGGACGAGCTTGCGATCGGCCTCCGGGACGTAGAAGACCGGCTGGAGCTGGCGGTAGCGGCCCGACTCCTCGTTGTACGACCAGCCGACGCGGTGGCGGTGGAACTCGCGGAAGACGAAGAGGGGGGCGCTGATGAAGAAGGTCATCGAGTTGTGCTCGAAGGGGCTGCCGTGGCGGTCCCGCATCAGGTAGTTGATCAAGCCCTTGGAGCGCTCGGGGTCCTTGTGCAGTTCGTCCAGTGACTGCTCACCTGAGGTCGAGACCCGCGCCGCCCACAGCACGTCCGTGTCAGCGGCGCTGTGCTTGATCAGCTCGACGGTCATGTCACCGCGGAAGCTGGGCGCGCTCTGGTCGGGGTTGTCGGTCACTGGCGGTCCTCCACATACGTACGTCTGCCAGGGCGCGCCCAGCCTACGGCGCGCCACTGACACTCCCCCGCGACGCGCAGATGGCGCCCGCACTGGCCCAGTTGGTCCACTCTTGTTGCGACAAAAGGGACTCTCCTTGGCCATAAGTGACCCCCGGTGCCAAAGGTCGCCTTGCCACTTGATATTTTTCACACACGTCCGGTGAGCATGGGCACTGTGCCGCAGGCCCGGACGTTCCCCCCATGAGACACATCCAGATCGATTCCCTCAGGAGCCCCTGCCATGTTGCGCCGCGGAGAGACAGTCCCGTTCACCTTCCTCGCGGAGGCGGAACGGTTCCGCAGCAATGTCACCCCGCCTCCCCGGCCCCGCCGCAGCTTCGCCGAGCGAGCGGGCAGCGCCCTGTTCGGCCTCACCGTCATCGCGGGGCTGGTCGGGTCGCTGATGCTGGGAGTGCCGGCGCTCGATCCCGAGCAGCAGAACCCGCAGCGCGTGCCCGCGGCGGCCGAGGGCCGCTGACGCCGCTGACAACCGAAGGACCGGGCCGCCCGGGGTGATCACCTACCCGGGGGTGGCCCGGTCCCCGGGGCCTCGCTAACCTCACCGCTCACAGAACCAGTCGCGAGCGAGGACAAGCCGTGCCCCTGCCCTTCCTGACCGCCGACCGTGAGTCGAGCGCTCCCGCAGCCGCCGCGGACGAGACCCCGCTGCCCTACGAGGACCGTGACCACTGGCGGCGCCCCTACCGGCCTGGACCCTGGCGGGTCGCCGGAGGGGCGTTGCTGCTTCTGCTGGCCTCGTACGTGCTGATATCCGCCGTGCTCATCGGCGTCGCGGGGAACGTGTCGGGGGCCGCGGTCTGCCTGGGCATCGCCGCCCTGGTCATCGCCTTCGCGCTGCGGCTGCTGCGGATCGGCGTATGGGTCAGCGCCCACGGGCTGCGCCAGGTCGGCCTCTTCTACACGGTCACCCTCCCCTGGGCCTCGATCGCCGCCGTACGGACGGCTCAGCAGCCCGTGAAGTGGCTCGGCCTCCCGCGTACGCTCCAGGGCCAGGCCCTCAGCGTCGTGCGGACCCGCGAGGGCGCAGGCGAGGGCAAGGATGACGGCGAGGGCGAGCCCCTGCGCACGCTGCTGACCGACCACAACGCGGACTTCCTCGGCCGCCGCGAGGCGTTCGACCAGGCAGCGGACGTCATAGAGGCGTGGGCCGCCGAACCCCGCTGAGACGGCGCCCGCACGGGACGCCGCCCGTACGACGCACCGGAGGGCCGGGCCATGTCACGTGGCCCGGCCCTCCGTCGTCCAGTCGTCGTCCAGTCGTCGTCCGTCCCCTCAGCCCTCCCGGCGCCGCAGCGCGATCGCGCGCTGCATCGCCTTGCGGGCCCGCGGGGTGTCGCGGGCGTCGTGGTAGGCGACGGCCAGCCGGAACCAGGAGCGCCAGTCCTCGGGGGAGCGCTCCGTCTCGGCGCGGCGCCTGGCGAAGACCTCGTCGGCCGAGTCCCTGTCGATGCGGCCAGCGGGGGTGCGGCGCAGCTCGTCGACGGGCAGGCCGCCCTCGGCCTCCAGCTCGCGGGCCAGCCTGCCCGCGTCCCGCGCGAAGCGCGTGGTGTGCCACAGGAACCAGATCCCGATGACGGGCAGCACGAGCACGGCGGCGCCCAGGACGACCGTGACCGCCGTGCCCTGCTTGATGAGCAGCACGCCGCGGCTGCCGACCAGGACGAAGTAGACGACCAGGACGGCGGCCAGCGTGAAGTAGGTGAGTCTCGCGCGCACGTCAGTCCAGGTCGAGGAAGTGTTCGAGGCCGAACGTCAGCCCCGGTTCGGAGACGACGCGGCGCACGCCCAGCAGCACGCCCGGCATGAAGGAGCCTCGGTGCAGCGAGTCGTGCCGCACGGTCAGCGTCTCGCCCTCGTCCCCGAACAGCACCTCCTGGTGGGCGACGAGGCCGCGCAGCCGCACGGAGTGCACCGGCACCCCGTCGACGTCGGCGCCGCGCGCGCCCTCCAGTGCCGTGCTGGTCGCGTCGGGCTGCGCGCCCAGGCCAGCGGCCTCGCGGGCGCCCGCGATGAGCTGGGCCGTGCGGGCCGCGGTGCCGCTGGGCGCGTCTGCCTTGTTCGGGTGGTGCAGCTCTACGACCTCGACGGACTCGTAGAAGCGCGCGGCCTGCTGCGCGAACCGCATCATCAGGACGGCGCCGATGCCGAAGTTCGGGGCGATCAGCACACCCGTGTCCGGCGAGTCGGCGAGCCAGCCGCGCAGTGCCGTCAGGCGCTCGTCGGACCAGCCCGTGGTGCCGACGACGCCGTGGATGCCGTGGGAGACGCAGAACTCCAGGTTCTCCATCACCGAGTCGGGGGTGGTGAGGTCCACCGCGACCTGGGCGCCCGCCTCGGTCAGCGCGGTCAGCGAGTCGCCGCGGCCCAGGGCCGCCACCAGCTCCAGGTCGTCGGCGGCCTCCACGGCCCGTACGGCCTCGGAGCCCATCCGGCCCCTGGCGCCGAGGACGGCTACGCGCAGCTTGCTCATGGAATCGTTCCTTCGGGGAGGTGCGGGAAAGGTGGGGCGGCGAGGGCGCGCTGCGGCCCGCGCGCTCAGGCGACCGCCTCGTGCAGATGGGCCGCCTGGCGGTCGCTGAGCGCTCCGATCGCGGCGACGGAGGGGCGCTGGCCCAGGACGTCGGCCGCGACGGAGCGGATGTCGTCCGGGGTGACGGCGGAGATCTTCGCCAGCATGTCGTCGACGCTCATCTGCTCGCCCCAGCACAGCTCGCTCTTGCCCAGCCGGTGCATCAGCGCGCCCGTGTCCTCCAGGCCGAGGACCGTCGAGCCCGAGAGCTGGCCGACGGCGCGCCGCAGCTCGTCGTCGGTGATGCCGTGCGCGGCGACCTGGTCCAGCTCCTCGCGGCAGATCTTCAGCACGTCGGGGACCTGGCTGGGGCGGCAGCCCGCGTACACGCCGAAGAGGCCGCAGTCGGCGAATCCGGAGGTGTAGGAGTACGTGCTGTAGGCCAGCCCGCGCTTCTCGCGGATCTCCTGGAAGAGGCGCGAGCTCATGCCGCCGCCGAGAGCCGCGCTCAGCACGCCGAGCGCCCAGCGGCGCTCGTCGTTGCGGGAGACGCCGGGCATGCCCAGGACGATGTGGGCCTGTTCGGTGCTCCGGTCGAGCAGTTCGACGCGGCCCGAAGCGCGTATCGCCCGGCTGCCGGAGCGGGGCCCGACGGGCTCGCCCTCCGTACGGTCCAGGGCTCCCGCGCGCTCGAAGGCCGCGCGGACCTGGCGCACCACGGTGGCGTGGTCCACGTTCCCGGCCGCGGCGACCACGAGGTGCGTCGGGTCGTAGTGCTTCTTGTAGAAGCGCGCGATGCGGTCGCGGGTGAGCGCGTTGACGGTGTCGACGGTGCCCAGGACGGGGCGGCCCAGCGGGGAGTCGCCGAGCATGGTGCTCGCGAACAGGTCGTGGACGCAGTCGCCCGGATCGTCCTCGGTCATCGCGATCTCTTCGAGGATGACGCCGCGCTCGGCGTCCACCTCGGAGGGGTCGATGACGGACCCGGTGAGCATGTCGCACACCACGTCGATGGCCAGCGGCAGATCGGTGTCCAGGACACGGGCGTAGTAGCAGGTGAACTCCTTCGCGGTGAAGGCGTTCATCTCGCCGCCGACGGCGTCCAGCGTCGCCGAGATGTCCAGGGCGCTGCGGCGCTCGGTGCCCTTGAAGAGCAGGTGCTCGAGGTAGTGCGTGGCGCCGTTCAGGGACGGGGACTCGTCGCGGGAGCCGACGTGCGCCCAGATGCCGAAGGTGGCCGAGCGCACCGTCGGCAGGGTCTCGGTGACCACGCGCAGGCCGCCGGGCAAGACGGTCTTGCGGACGGTTCCCACGCCGTTCTCGCCCTTCAGGAGCGTCTTGGTACGGGCGACGGCCCGCCCCTCCGTTGCGGTGGGGCGGGCCGTCGTACGGGGCGTGCGTGTCACTGGTCGGACTCGCCGCCGTCCTTCTCGGCGCTGTCGCCGCTCTCCTCGTCGTCCATGACGGGGATCAGGGAGAGCTTGCCGCGCTGGTCGATCTCGGCGATCTCGACCTGGACCTTCTGGCCGACGCCGAGGACGTCCTCGACGTTCTCGACGCGCTTGCCGCCCGCGAGCTTGCGGATCTGCGAGATGTGCAGCAGACCGTCCTTGCCGGGCAGCAGCGAGACGAAGGCACCGAAGGTGGTGGTCTTCACGACCGTGCCAAGGTAGCGCTCGCCGACCTCGGGCATCGTCGGGTTGGCGATGCCGTTGATCGTGGAGCGCGCTGCCTCGGCGGCCGGGCCGTCGGCGGCACCGATGTAGATGGTGCCGTCGTCCTCAATCGTGATGTCGGCGCCGGTGTCCTCCTGGATCTGGTTGATCATCTTGCCCTTGGGGCCGATGACCTCGCCGATCTTGTCCACGGGGATCTTGACGGTGATGATCCGCGGGGCGTTGGGGGACATCTCGTCCGGGACGTCGATGGCCTCGTTCATCACGTCCAGGATGTGCAGACGCGCGTCGCGGGCCTGCTTGAGGGCCGCGGCGAGAACGGAGGCCGGGATGCCGTCCAGCTTGGTGTCGAGCTGGAGGGCGGTCACGAACTGGCGCGTACCGGCGACCTTGAAGTCCATGTCGCCGTAGGCGTCCTCCGCACCGAGGATGTCGGTGAGGGTGACGTAGTGCGTCTCGCCCTCGATCTCCTTGGAGATGAGGCCCATGGCGATACCGGCGACGGGGGCCTTGAGCGGCACACCGGCGTTCAGCAGCGACATGGTGGAGGCGCAGACCGAGCCCATCGAGGTGGAGCCGTTGGAGCCCAGCGCCTCGGAGACCTGGCGGATGGCGTAGGGGAACTCCTCGCGCGTGGGCAGCACCGGCACGAGCGCGCGCTCGGCGAGTGCTCCGTGGCCGATCTCGCGGCGCTTCGGGGAGCCGACGCGGCCGGTCTCACCGGTGGAGTAGGGCGGGAAGTTGTAGTTGTGCATGTAGCGCTTGCGCGTCACCGGCGAGAGGGTGTCGAGCTGCTGCTCCATGCGGAGCATGTTCAGCGTGGTGACGCCCAGGATCTGGGTCTCGCCGCGCTCGAACAGGGCGGAGCCGTGCACCCGCGGGATCGCCTCGACCTCGGCGGCGAGCGTACGGATGTCCGTGACGCCGCGGCCGTCGATGCGCTTCTTCTCCTTGATGACGCGCTCACGGACCAGTTCCTTGGTCAGCGAGCGGTACGCCGCGGAGATCTCCTTCTCGCGCCCCTCGAACTGCGGGAGCAGCTTCTCGGCGGCCAGGCCCTTGACGCGGTCCAGCTCGGCCTCGCGCTCCTGCTTGCCCGCGATGGTGAGGGCCTGGGCCAGCTCGTCGCGGACGGCGGTGGTGAGCGCCTCCAGGACGTCGTCCTGGTGGTCCAGGAAGACGGGGAACTCACCGGTCGGCTTGGCGGCCTTCGCTGCGAGGTCGGCCTGGGCCTTGCACAGCACCTTGATGAAGGGCTTCGCGGCGTCCAGACCGGCGGCGACGACCTCCTCGGTCGGCGCCTCGGCGCCGCCCTTGACCAGCTCGATGGTCTTCTCGGTGGCCTCGGCCTCGACCATCATCACCGCGACGTCGCCGTCGGGCAGCACACGGCCTGCGACGACCATGTCGAAGACGGCGTCCTCCAGCTCGGTGTGGGTCGGGAAGGCGACCCACTGGCCCTTGATGAGGGCGACGCGGGTGCCGCCGATCGGGCCCGAGAAGGGCAGGCCAGCGAGCTGCGTGGAGCAGGACGCGGCGTTGATCGCGACGACGTCGTAGAGGTGCTCGGGGTTGAGCGCCATGATCGTCTCGACGATCTGGATCTCGTTGCGCAGGCCCTTCTTGAAGGACGGGCGCAGCGGGCGGTCGATGAGACGGCAGGTGAGGATCGCGTCCTCGGAGGGCCTGCCCTCACGGCGGAAGAAGGAGCCGGGGATCTTCCCGGCCGAGTACATCCGCTCCTCGACGTCGACGGTCAGCGGGAAGAAGTCGAGCTGATCCTTCGGCTGCTTGGAAGCGGTGGTGGCCGACAGCACCATGGTGTCGTCGTCCAGATACGCCACGGCGGAGCCTGCGGCCTGCTTGGCGAGGCGGCCCGTCTCGAAGCGGATGGTGCGGGTGCCGAAGGCGCCGTTGTCGATGACGGCCTCGGCGTAGTGGGTCTCGTTCTCCACCAGGAATATCTCCTCGTCTGCGTCCGTCGCCCGTGTGGCGGCGGACCGTCTTGGCGAGGCGCTCCCTGTGCGGGCCGGTCTTCGATCGAAGCACCCGGATCGATGTGTCGTCCGGGGGCCACTACCGAGGACCGGCGACGGGCGGGGCGCCCGGCCTCTCTTCTGTGTATGCCGTTGTATGGCGTTGTGGGACCCAGACTACAAACCTTCCGCGTCCCACGAGGTGTGCCGAGTACGGCGAAGGGAGCGGTCCCCGTCAGCGGGAACCGCTCCCTCCATCCTGTCTCAGCGGGCGCCGGCCGCGCCACGGCGGATGCCGAGGCGGTCGACCAGAGCGCGGAAGCGCTGGATGTCCTTCTTCGCCAGGTACTGCAGCAGGCGGCGGCGCTGGCCGACCAGGAGCAGCAGGCCACGGCGGGAGTGGTGGTCGTGCTTGTGGGTCTTGAGGTGCTCGGTCAGGTCCGAGATGCGACGCGAGAGCAGGGCGACCTGGACCTCGGGAGAGCCGGTGTCACCCTCCTTGGTGGCGAACTCGGACATGATCTGCTTCTTGGTCGCGGCATCGAGAGACGACACTGGTGCTCCTAGGGTTTCCTCGCCGCCGAGCGCCCCTGGTCTGCTTCACAGGGGTCACTTCCGGTACTCGGGGGCCTGACCAGCCTACCAGCGCGCGAAAGGGCGGCCTACCGCGGTGCGCGGCGGGCCGCCCTGCCGGCGGGTCCGAGGCTAGCTGGTCATGGCGCGGGCCGCGCTGTAGACGTCCATCACGGCCAGGCAGAGGGGGAGCAGCGAGAGCAGCACGAACGTCTCGAAGATCTCCAGGAAGCGGCCCCAGAACGGGGTGACGCCCTTGCGCGGGACGATCAGGCCGATGGCGGTGATCAGGGCTGCGGCCCCGGCGGTCGCAGCGGTCAGCCAGATGGTGCGGATGTCGAGCGCGGTCCTGTCGCCCGTGCGCAGCTCCTGGAGCACCTCGACCGGCGGGTTGAGGGAGAGGCCGAGCCCGAGCAGCGTCAGCGCGACGAGGCCGGCGACGAGGGCGCAGCTCACCTGCGAGGTGTAGCGGAAGAGGCGGGCGCGCAGCAGCATCGCGATGCCGGTGGCGAGCGCCAGCAACTGGCCCCAGCCCGAGTCGGCGAAGGCGAGCACGGCGGTGGCGCCGACGACGACGGCCGCGCAGCCGCCGACGAGGCCGACGAGCATCTCGTGGCCGCGGCGGGCCTGGCCCGCGATGCGCTCGGCGTCGACCGGTCCCTGGGTCTCGGGCGTCGCGTCCGGGTCGGTGTCGTAGCTGACGGTGCCGGTGCGCGGGGCCTCGTAGCCGATGGGGAGGCGGGCGAAGCGCGCGGAGAGGCCGGGCAGGAAGGCGATGGCGCCGACCGCGAGGGGTGCGCAGATGGAGGCCGACTCGACGGCCTCGATGTCGGTGACGATGCCCACGAAGGTGATGAGGGTGCCGACGGCGGCGGTGAAGGCCGCCGCGACGAAGGGGCCGTCGCCGCTGGGCGTCGCCGCGATGAGGATGACGGAGACGAGGAGGACGGCCACGCAGGCGAACAGGAACTGGAGCCTGCCGACGCCCTGGTGCTCCTGGAGGGGCAGCAGCCCCGAGCCCGCGATCGCGACGTGCGGCATCGCGCCGAGCCCGAGGGCGATGGCGGAGGCGCGGTCGTCGTAGACCCTGGCCCGTACGGCGGCGAGCGCGACGAGCAGGACGCCCGCGACGGTGGCGAGGATGCCGGGCAGGCTGTGCATGTCGTGCTTGACGGGGTCCGCGAACCACAGGACGAAGGCCATCAGCACCAGCAGCACGCTGCCGCCGATGAGCCCGGCCCCGCGCATCAGGCCGTCGGACCACAGCTTGCGGTCGCGGGTGACGGCGGAGGCGACGGCGTCCGAGACGTCGTCGAAGACGGCGGGCGGCAGCGACTCGGCGAAGGGGCGGAGGCTGAGGACCTCGCCGTCGTGGATGCGCTGCGCGATGAAGGAGCGGGAGCCGTCGAGGACGGTGCCGTCGCGGCGTACGAGGTGGTAGCCGACGGGGGCGCCCTCGGCCGGGGTCTGCCCGGAGAGGCGGAGGATCTCCGGGTAGAGGTCGGCGACCGGGATGTCCTCGGGCAGGGCCACGTCGATGCGGCTGTCGGGCGCGACGATGGTGACCCGGCAGAAGCCGTTGCCTGGCGCGGCGCCGAACGCGGTACCGGTCCGCTGACCGGATCCCGTGGCCGCTGCTGAGGCCGTCGTACTCACCTGTGAATCCCCCTCGTAGGCCGTTCCTGGCGGGCCGGCTGGACACATGGGCGCGGAATGAACACGCGATGCGCACCGGACGCACACGTATTCGCCACCGCGTTCGTCACCTCGCCGGTGCCTCGTCGGCACCTCCTCGGCGTCAACGCCGTGCGGCGGTCTTCATTCGCTGGTGCGCACACATCGCGCGACACCCTACCGCTCCCCGGTCACACGCACTGCCAGTAGGATCACCTCGCGCGGATGGAGTCCGTCGCCACGGGGGCGCCGGAGACGAACTGTCCCGTCCGTACGAGGGAATTGGTGCGCAGTGAGCCAGATCGTCGTCAAACGTCAGCCCCGGGCTCTTCCCCCTGACGTACCCAGCGAAGAGCTGATGCTCGAACCTCCGCCCGAGCTGCCGCGCGGGCAGCAGGAGGGCATGGCGATGCAGCTCCTGCCCATGCTCGGCATGGGCGGTTCCGTCGTCTTCTTCTTCATGCCGAACGCGCACCCCTTCATGCGCATCATGGGCATCGTGATGGTCGCCTCCACGGTGGCCATGGCCATCGCCATGATCATTCGCTATCGCAGGGGCACACAGGGTGAGATGTCGCAAATGCGGCGCGACTACCTCAAGTACCTCGCGCAGACCCGGCGGAAGATCCGCAAGACCGCGCGCAAGCAGCGCGACGCGCAGTTCTATCTGCACCCGGCGCCCGAGCAGCTGTGGTCGCTGGTCGCCGAGGGCAGCCGCGTGTGGGAGCGGCGCGCTGGCGACGACGACTTCGGCCAGGTGCGCATCGGCCTCGGCGCACAGCAGCTCGCGACCCCTCTCATCGCGCCCGAGACGGCCCCCGTGGACGAGCTGGAGCCGCTGACGGCGGGCGCGATGCACCAGTTCCTCAACACGCACGGCACCCTCGAGGGCCTGCCGATGGCGGTCTCGCTGCGCGCCTTCTACCACATGACCGTGAGCGGCGAGCCCGAGGCGGTGCGGGGCTCGGCCCGCGCGCTGGTGGCCTCGCTGGCCTCGCTGCACTCCCCCGACGACCTCGTGATCGCCATCGCCGCGGGCCGCGGCGGCCTCCCGCGCTGGGAGTGGGCGAAGTGGCTGCCGCATGTGCAGGCCCCGGGCACGACGGACGGCGCCGGGACGCGGCGGCTGATCGCGGACCACGCGATGGAGCTGGAGGAGCTGCTGGCGGCGCGCCTGGAGGGGCGGCCCCGGTTCAACGCGGGCGGCCAGCCGCTGCTGGAGCAGCCGCACGTGCTCGTCGTCCTCGACGGTGCCACGGTGCCGCCGGGGTCGATGCTGGCGGCGCCCGAGGGGCTCCAGGGCGTGACCGTCCTGGAGGTCGTCCCCGGTGACATGGAGGCCGCGCGGGGCGGCCTGTCCGCCGTCGTACGCGCGGGTGCGCTGCAACTGGAGTCCGGGCACGGGCTCGTGTACGACGGTGTGCCCGACTTCCTCTCGTACGAGGCGGCCGAGGCGCTGGCCCGGCAGCTCGCGCCGATGCGCATGGGGACGGGCGGCGACGACGACGAGCCGCTGCTGGCGAACCTGGAGTTCACGGACCTGCTGGCGCTGGGCGACGCCGCCTCCGTCGACGTCTCGCGCACCTGGCGCCCCCGCTCGCAGGCGGAGCGGCTGCGGGTGCCGATCGGCGTCGGCGAGGACGGCCAGCCCGTGATGCTGGACCTCAAGGAGGCGGCGCAGGACGGCATGGGCCCGCACGGCCTGTGCGTCGGCGCCACCGGTTCCGGCAAGTCGGAGCTGCTGCGCACGCTCGTGCTCGGCCTGGCCGTCACACACTCCTCCGAGACGCTGAACTTCGTCCTCGCTGACTTCAAGGGCGGCGCGACCTTCGCGGGGATGTCGCAGATGCCGCACGTCGCGGCCGTCATCACCAACCTCGCCGACGACCTGACGCTGGTCGACCGCATGGGCGACTCCATCCGCGGCGAGCTGAACCGCCGCCAGGAGATGCTGCGCGACGCGGGCAACTACGCCAACATCCACGACTACGAGAAGGCGCGCGCGGCGGGCGCCCCGCTCACGCCGATCCCCTCGCTGGTGCTGGTCATCGACGAGTTCTCCGAACTCCTCACCGCCAAGCCCGACTTCATCGACATGTTCATCCAGATCGGCCGCATCGGCCGTTCGCTGGGCGTCCATCTGCTGCTGGCCTCGCAGCGCCTGGAGGAGGGGCGGCTGCGCGGTCTGGAGACGTATCTGTCCTACCGCGTGGGTCTGCGCACCTTCTCCGCCGCCGAGTCGCGCGCGGCGCTGGGCGTCCCCGACGCGTACCACCTGCCGTCGGTCCCCGGTTCCGGCTATCTGAAGTTCGGCACGGACGAGATGACGCGCTTCAAGGCCGCCTACGTCTCCGGTGTCTACCGCTCCGGCGCCGACCGCGAGCTGACGCCGAGCGGGCCGCTGCCCGTCGACCGCCGCCCCGTGCTGTTCACCGCGGCGCCCGTGGCCGTCCAGCACCTCGCGCCCGACCCGGAGACGGCGGGCGTGCCGGGGGCCAGGCGGCCCGAGGACGACGCGCTGGCCGACACCGTGCTCGACGTCATCGTGCGCCGCCTGGAGGGCCAGGGCACCCCGGCCCACCAGGTGTGGCTGCCGCCGCTGGACAGCGCGGCGCCGCTGGACGAGCTGCTGCCGGGGCTCGCGCCCGTCGAGGGGCGCGGCCTGACGCAGCCCGACTATCCGCGCCTTGGCCGTCTCGTGGTCCCGCTGGGCCTGGTCGACAAGCCCTTCGAGCAGCGCCGCGACCCCCTCTACCGCGACTTCTCCGGCGCCGCAGGGCACATGCTCGTCATCGGCGGCCCGCAGTCGGGCAAGTCCACGCTGATGCGCACCCTGGTCTCCGCCTTCGCGCTGACCCACACCCCGTACGAGGTCCAGTTCTACGGTCTGGACTTCGGCGGTGGCGGCATGTCGGCCGTCTCGGAGCTGCCGCACGTGGGCGGTGTGGCCTCCCGTCTCGACCCGGAGCGCGTGCGCCGTACCGTCGCCGAGGTCTACGGCATCCTGACCCGCCGCGAGGAGTACTTCCGCGCCAACGGCATCGACTCCATCGCCACCTACCGGCGCCGCCGCTCGCGCGGTGAGATCACGGACCAGCCGTGGGGCGACGTCTTCCTCCTCGTGGACGGCTGGGCCAACTTCCGCAACGACTACGAGGGCCTGGACCAGGTCATCACCGACATCGCGGCCCGTGGCCTGGGCTACGGCATCCACGTCGTCATCACGGCCTCGCGGAGCCTGGAGGTGCGCGCGGCGCTCAAGGACCACCTCATGAACCGGCTGGAGCTGCGGCTCGGCGACACCATGGACTCGGAGTTCGACCGCAAGGTCGCCGCGAACGTCCCGGCCGGTGTGCCGGGGCGCGGCCAGACCCCGGACAAGCTCCACTTCATGGCGGCCGTGCCCCGTATCGACGGCATCCACTCGGACGACGAGCTGTCCGAGGCCACCACCGCGCTCAACCAGGCCGTGGCCCGGCACTGGACGGGCCCGGCGGCGCCCGCTGTGCGGCTGCTGCCCCGCGAGCTGCCCGCGCACCAGCTGCCGGGCGGCGGCGACCACCCGGAGCGCGGCGTCGCCTTCGCCATCGACGAGAACAACCTGGAGCCGGTCTTCGTCGACTTCGAGACCGACCCCTTCTTCCTCGTCTTCGGCGAGAGCGAGTCGGGCAAGACGGGGCTGCTGCGGCTGCTGGCCAAGCAGATCTCGGAGCGGTACGACGCCAACGACGCGAAGATCGTCGTCGGCGACTACCGGCGCTCCCTGCTGAGCGCGATCCCCGAGTCGCACCTGCTGGAGTACGCGCCGATGTCCAACTCCATGGAGGCGCACATGAGCGCGCTCCAGGACCTGATGAACCGCAGGGCCCCGGCGCAGGACGTCACTCCGCAGCAGCTCCGGGACCGCAGCTGGTGGTCCGGGCCGACGATCTTCGTGATCGTCGACGACTACGAGCTGGTCGCCACCTCCAGCGGCAACCCGCTCTCGGTCCTCGCGGAGAACCTGCCGTTCGCCCGCGACGTGGGCGTCCGCTTCATCATCGCCCGCAGCGCCGCCGGTGCCTCGCGCTCGATGTTCGAGCCGTTCATGCAGCGCATCAAGGAGCTGGGCGCGCAGGGCGTGGTGCTCTCCGGCGACCCGGGCGAGGGCGACCTGCTGGGCAACGTACGGCCCCGGCCGATGCCGCAGGGGCGGGGCTTCTTCGTCTCCCGTAAGCGGGGGACGCCACTCGTCCAGCTCGGGTGGCTGCCCGACCGCTGACGGTCTGACGATCGCCAAAGTGGGGCGCCTCCCCAGGCGCCCCACTGCTAACTTGGCTGCCTTGTGCATCGGTCGCACCGGTTGCGTCGACGGCATCGGCCGCAACAGTCGCATCGGTGGCATTGGTGGCATTGGTGGCATCGGGGCGAAAGCCCCGGCCGGGTCACAGAACGGGGAACGCATGTCATTCGAGAACGAATGGGCGGAGCACAAGACCGCCGCAGGCTCGCAGGGCGACAGCACGAGCATGCGGCTCAACCAGGCGGACGGTGGCGGCGGCCCCGGCCCCGTGGCGCCGGGCACCGGCGTCCTGGCGACGGCTCCGGAGCAGAAGAAGAAGGCCGCCTCCTACATCGAGAAGACCCTCGCGCCCGCAGCCAAGAGCGCGAGCACCATGGCGGACGCCGACTCCGGCGTCGTCGCGGGCGGCGGCATGGTCGGGCCGCTCCTGGACTCGCTGCTCACCCCCTCGCAGAAGCCGCAGTGGCACCCCCCGATGGTGGCCCCCGGCACAGGGCCGGGCGGTGGCGGCGCGGGTGAGTTCAACGACTGGCAGACCAAGACCGGGCTCAACGAGGCGATGACGGCCTGGGAGCGCCAGGTCGGCAATCTGCTGGGCAGGCTGACGTCGTACATGTCGTCGCTGCGCAGCGCCAACAACCTCTACGGGCTCAACGACGGCCTCATCGGCAACCAGTTCCTGCTGCCCGGCGCGAACGGGCAGAACGGGCAGTACGGCCAGAACAACGGCCTCGTCCCGCCCGTCGACGGCACTCCCCCGCTGCTCCTGAATCCCAACGCGCCCACGTCCACCAACACCGTGCCCCGCAGCGGCATAGCGGACTACTGAGGAGTTCGGCCATGCCGCTCACGTATCACGACGTCATGACCACGAAGTTCAGCACGCTCAAGGACGCCGCCGGGTCATGGCGGAAGATGGGCACCCGCTTCGGCGAACTCCAAACGGACTTCGACACCAACGTCCTGAAGGTCATCGGTGACAGCGCCTGGCGCGGCGAAGGCTTCACGGCCGCGTTCAGCCAGTCCGGGATCATCCGCCAGGAATTCATCGCGGCCAAGGCCGAGGCCCAGGCCATCGCCCAGATCCTCGACGAGGCATTCACCCAGTTCGACGCCTTCAAGACGGCCATCGACAAGGTCGTCAAGGAGGCCGAGAGCAAGGGCTACAAGGTCAACGCGCAGACCGGCGAGGTCACCTACGACTGGGACTCGCTGACGCCCGAGGAGAACCGGGCGATGAAGAACGACCCGGAGAACGGGCGCATCATCGCGCAGGCGGAACGGGACTTCACCCAGAACATCAAGACCCTCGTCGGGCAGGTCGACGACGCCGACCACGGCGTGAAGCTGGCCCTGAAGACCGCCACGGTCGACAAGGACGGCAAGGGCGCCACGGACGGCTTCAACAGCGCCGCCGAGGGCGACATGGAGAAGGTCGAGGCGAACCGCGCCAAGGACCTGGCGACGAAGCTGAACTCCGGCGACGACCTGTCCGCGACCGAGACGGCCGAGCTGCGGCGCCTCATGCGGGACAACTCGGACGACAAGGCGTTCTCCCAGACCCTGCTGAACGGCCTGGGCGCCGAGCGCACCCTGGAGCTGGGCAACAAGCTGCGCGGCATGGGCAAGGACGGCGACGAGGTCGAGAAGGGCCTGGCAGAGTCGATCGCGACCGCGACGAGGGTGCCCAAGTCGGTGGCCGAGATGCCCGTCGGCTCCGAGGAGTACAAGACCTGGCTCAACAGCGCCGACGGCAAGTTCAACAAGGACTTCATGGCCGACCTGGAGAAGGTCGGCACCAAGAACTTCGGCAGCAACACCGAGCCCGTCTACGGCTACCAGGCGCTCGTGACCACGATGAAGCAGGGCGGCAAGTACGACGACCAGTTCCTGCACGCCCTGGGCAACGACATCATCGAGGCCGAGAAGAAGAAGCCCGACCTGTGGGACATCTGGAACGGCAAGCCGGTGCAGCGTGGCGTCGAGCACGACCCGCTCGACGGGGTGCTCGGCATCATGAGCAAGGACCCGGAGGCGTCCACCGCCTATCTGGACCCGAAGCAGAGCGACCATCTGAAGTACCTGCTCAAGGACCGTGACTGGCCCGACTACCTCATGAACGGTCCGGGCGCGGCGCCCAAGGAGATGGACGCCATGAGCGACCTCTACAACCAGAAGGGGCTGGGCGCTGCGCTGGAGTCGGCCGCCACGGGGTACGCGCCGGGCACCCAGCACCCGATGGGCGCGCACACCGAGTCGCAGGCCCGCATCATGCACGACACGATCGGGCTGCTGAACGAGTCGGGCCACGCCGAGAAGATGCCCCCGAACCTCCGGGCACCGCTCGCGCACATGCTGACCGACTACACGCCCGACACCCACGAGATCCTGGGCCGCGACAACGTCGACTACCAGAACCACGCGGAGGGCGGCGGCGTCTGGAACGACGGGCCCGGCGGCGCCAGCATGGCGGTGAAGGAAGAGGACCTGGTCAAGGTCATGCGCGGCATCGCGGACGACCCCGCGGCGTACGGGCAGATGTACCGGGCCGAGAAGGAGTACTCCCTCGACCTCTTCTCCAGCATGCCGAACGACAACAAGCACGACGACACGGTGGTCCCCGTCAAGAAGACCTCGTCGGCGATCGGCATGTACGACGGCGTCCTCGCGGACATCACCTTCGACAAGCGGGACACCATCAACCAGTACGCGTTCGACTTCAACCACGCGGTGACGTCCTCGACCGGTGTGGTCATGGACTTCACTCCGGCCAAGTACCTGCCTCCCGTCGACATCGCCAACCGTGCGCTGGACTTCGCGATGTACGACTACACGCTGGACATGCGCAAGGAAGCGGGCATGGAGGCCACGAAGGAGAACGGCCAGAAGTTCGACGCCGGGCAGCACAACATCTCCAACATGATCGCCGCGTGGTCGGAGACCCACACCGACCCCGAGACCGGCAAGCCGCGCGAGGGCAGTGACAACTGGACCACCGCGCTGATCAAGGAAGGCGAGACGGAGTACCGGGGCGGCAGGGACGACGCGCTGAGCTGGCTCCGCTCGGAGTGGTGAGTGCGGTCCGTACGGGCCGCTGAGCCCGTACGGACCCCCTCCCCCGTGACCCCGGGCCCGGGCGGAACAGGCCCGGGGCCCGCATGGATCAGAGAGCACACGGAACAGAGAGCAACAGCATGCGCATGGCACGTCGCACCGTCTCCCGAACCGTCCTCGTCGCCGTGTGCGCGCTCGCGGTCGTCGCCGGGTTCCTCGTCTACCGGTGGTGGAACGACCCGCTCGACGACGCCTGCGGTGGCAGCCTCTCGACGGTCCTCGTCCCCGACGCGCTCGGCGGCGACGAGGCGACGGCGCAGTCGGCCGACGAAGGCGGCGAGGGCGCCATGGCCCGGTGCCGGGTGCGGAACACCGCCTCGCCCGACGAGGACTCCTTCACCCTCGACATCCGCAGGGTGGAGCGGGCGGGCGACGAGGGTGCCCTGCTGCCCGCGCGCACGTCGCTGTACCACGCGACGGACGCCGTCGGGCCGCTCGGGGACGACTGGTCAGGCACGACGAGCCGCCGCGGCTCCCAGCTCCGCGCGGCCGTCACCGTGCCGTGCGGGGACGAGAACAGCGACGCCGACGACCTGCTCGTCAGCGGCCTCCTCGTCCGCGTGGACTCCGTCAGCCCCCGGGAGGCTCGCGCCGCCTTCACCCGCCTTACCGCGGACACGGCGCAGAACGCCGCCGAGAAGTACGGCTGTCCGGCGCCGGACGCGAAGGAGGCGACACGTCTCACGCAGATCCCCGCCGACCCCCTCTCCACGAAGCCGCGCCCACTCGACGGAGCCACCGGCACCTGCGCGGCGCTCCGTCCGCTCGCCGAGCGTGCCAGGGAAGCCGGTGTGCCGAGCGCCCTGGAGGCGCCGACCCACGGGCGGGCGCCCGCCGAGGACTGCTACCTCGCCGAGGACGATTCGGCCGGGTCGCCCGGCTACCGCGTCTCCGCGCTGTACGGCCCGTACGCGCGGATCCTGCGCGCCTCGGACGGCAGCGCGGTGAGCGAGGACGCGGGCACCACGGAGAAGAACCACCTGGCGTGGGCCAGCGCGAAGTGCGAGGGCAGCTCGGAGCGCGCGCTGTTCGTCCTCTGGGGCATCCGCGCCACGGGCGGCGGCACGGTGGCGGAGCACCCCTCCCCCGCGTTCGAGAAGGACGCGCTCACGGCGTTCGCGAAGCGGTCGGCCGAGGCGCACGGCTGCTCGGACCTGCGTCTGCCGTGAGGAGGCGAGGCGGTGCGGGGCCGGGGAGGGTGCGGGGGCCGAGGGGCGGTTCCCGTGCGTCCCCGTACACCCGTACGAGCGACGTGGGCCCGCTCGCGGAAACATCATCAGCCCGCGTGAGTAGGCTCGTTCCACAGCAGTCCGACACCCGTACCCACCACTCCGGAAGGAACTCCGCACATGGGCAGTGAGCAGGAGAAGAACGAGCTGTACGCCATGGACATCTCCGGCGTCACCTGGGAGAGCGCTCCCGGTGGCCCGGAGGACGAGAAGGTCGAGATCGCCCACCTGCCGGGCGGCGGAGTGGCCATGCGCAACTCCAAGGACCCGGAGACGGTGCTGCGTTACACGGCGGCGGAGTGGAACGCGTTCGTCCTGGGCGCGCGGGACGGCGAGTTCGACCTCAAGTAGGCGTGCGCGTCGGCCGACCGCCCGCAGGCAGAGCAAGCGGGCACAGCAAGGGGTGAGCACCTCCCGCGCGTGCTCACCCCGTCGCTAGCCGTGGATCTAGCTGTGGATCTTCAGCCGCCGAACATCTGAGCGGCCTTCTTGTCCGTCGCGCTGTAGTCGCCGCTGGCCACCCTGACCTCGGCGGCGATGCTCAGCAGAACGTTGTGCAGGTGGTCGGCCTTCTGGTCCCAGGTGTGCTGGACGCGGTCGTAGGCCTCCTTGGCCTCGCCCTGCCAGACGTCGGCAACCTGACGGACCCAGCCCTGGATCTCCTCGAGATCACCGCGGAGCTGGTTGCCCTGCTGCTGGATGCTCGCAGCGGCCTGCTCCAGGCTGCCGTAGGTGACGACAAGCTGGTTCGGGTCTCCGGTGGTCATGTGAACTCCTCAATTCATGCTGCGGGTTGAACGGCGGGGACGGAGTGCGGAGTGTCGTCGACGGCAACTCCGCACGGCATCAGTACTGGCTCAGCTTCGAGGCGAGCGAACCCTGGGTGGTGTCCGGGCCGCCCGAGGAGGCGAGACCGCCCTCGACCGAGATGCCCTGCATCCGGCGCCGCACCTCGTCCTCAGTGTTGCCGCTGAGGGTGCGGGTGTCGTGGATCGAGTTCTTGAAGCCGTTGAGCATGTTGCGGAGCGAGGTGATGTCCTCGTTGACCTCGCGCTGCTTACGGTTGAACTCGCCGGCGCCGATGCCCTTCCACTGGCCTTCCAGGTTGTCGATGGACTCGTTCAGCCTCTTCACCTGCTTGGTGATGGAGTCGAACTTCTGCTCCAGACGGTCCTCAAGCTGCTTGAGGTCAACACCGTTTACCTTCTGCTGTCCCATGGCTTCCTTCCCTTGTGCGTGAGCAGAGCCTGCGGCTCATCAACTGATGTGACGTGTTGGTACGTCATCCGCGACGAGCCCGCACGAATGCGAACGCGCCGCCCCCGAGAACGACTACCGCGGCTCCTACACCGAGGATCGTCCAAAGCTGGCTGCTGTCGTCCGACGAGGCGGAGTCTTCCACCTTCACCTTGTCAGCCGCATTGTCTTTCTTGGAATCCGAGGCGCCGCCCGGGGCGGAGGACTCGGACGTGCCGCCCTCACCGGTGAGCGGGTTTTCTCCCGGGTCACCCGGATCGCCCTCGTTCTCCAGAACGGACATACGCGGGCGGACTTCTCCGTATCCCAGATACTTGCTGGGGATCTTGCCGGTCTTGGGCTTCGCTGCCGTGTCGATCATGACCCGCAGCACCTGGTTGGCGGTCCAGTCCGGATGCTTGGACCAGATCAGGGCGGCGGAAGCGGAGGCGATGGCGGACGCCTGGCTGGTTCCCTCGCCACCGTCGCAGTAGCCCTTGAAGTCGCCGTCGCACCACCGCGGAATGTCCTGTCCCGGGGCCACAAGAGTCACGTCCTGGCCGTAATTCGAGAACTTCGCCACCTTGCCGGCTTCGTCCGTGGCTCCTACTCCCACGACTTCCTTGTAAGCGGCGGGATAGTTCCTCTTGTTCTTACCCTGCGCCTCGTTGCCGGTCGAGGCGAACATGAGCTTGCCCTTGCGGGCCGCGTATTTGATGGCAGCCTCGTCATCAGGGGTGAAATAATCACCTCCGAGGGACAGGTTGATAATCTTCGCGTCACTGTCAGCGGCCGCGCGAATCGCCTTGTGACCCGTGGACGACTTATCGGTCCCCTCCATACCCTCAAGCGCCGTACGGAAGGGGATGATTTCGGCTTCCGGGGCCATTCCCTTTATTCCGTCACCACGCCCAGTTCCGGCAATCAATTCCGCCATCGTGGTGCCGTGCCCGAGAGGGTCTTTCGTCTCGCTGCCAGGAGCCCCGGACAAGTCCTTACCCTGAAGTACCTGACCGCGAAGGGAAGCGGTCGAAGAATTCACACCGCTGTCCACGACCGCGACCTTGACGCCCTCGCCCGTGCTGACCTTCCAGATCTTCTCGGCCTGCATCGCGTCCAGGTACCACTGCTGGGAACGGGCGTCCTCAGCGACGGCAGCCGGAGCCGCTCCGGCCAAACACACGGTCCACGCGCCCACCGCGGCCAACGCGGGGACCAGGCGACGCCGCATCACACGCGACGTCACCGTCCGCCCGGCCGGACTCTTCACTGCCGTCATCTCTTCACTCACCTGGGCTACTCGATCACGGGGGGAACGGTACCGCGCCGCCCGTTGGTCCACGTCTCTTCGTCCTCGGTCAGGTAGTCAGGGCGCTCGGCGTCCTCGCGCTCCCGCTCCCGCCCGGACTCCTTCTTCCCGCGCGGTGCCGCCCCGGCCGACTGCCCCTTGCCGCTCTCGCCCCTCACCAGACCGGAACCACCTTGGGTGAACTGACGGCCCTGCGCCGAGGCGCCGGAACGCGGATTGCCGACGACGCCACCGGGGCCAGAACCGAGCTTCCGGCCAGTGCCGCCGCTGGCGCCACGTCCCGTCGTCGAAGACTGCTCACCGCCGACGACCGTTCCCCGAGGAATGCGAGGCCCCTTGGCCGTAGGCCCGGAACGGCTCGGCGTGCCGCCGACGACCGGCCCGGAACGGCCCGCAGGACGCGGGGACGCAGTGGAACCCGGCCGTCCGACAGGCTGTCCGGCACCTGATGTCCCCGCACGCCCCATGGGCGACTGGCCTGTGGGACCAGTCGGCCGCCCCGCAGGAGTCTGTCCCGTGGGACGTCCCACGGGCGACTGCCCGGTGGGGCCGGTGGGTCGGCCCACCGGATTCGCCGGTCCTGTCGGACGGCCCGTCGGGCCCGCGCTCTTGGCCACCGGCCTCGGCGTACCGGAGATCCCGGGCGTCTTGCCAGCCCCACGCGGCGGCATCGCATTCGGCACGCCGGGAACGGGCCCCGTGACCGGCGGCGCCGAAGTCGTCGGCGGCGAAGTCGTCGGCGTGGTCGGGGCATGATCGGCTACCGGAGGCGGCAGAGTCTTGGCGCTGTCGATATCGGTGCTGACCGAGTTGTCCGGGGCGACCGGAGTCACCGATGGCTGATGCGGAGTGGGCGCGTCGGGCCGTACGGCCGGGGTGTCCGAGGAGTCCGGCGCCACGGCTGCCACGTTCCCGCCCGCACCACCGGCAAGGGGCGTGTCGCTTTCGCTTCCGCCGTTTCCCCACCTACCGCTTTCAGGCCGCGGCTGCGGAACCCCCACACTCGGCATCGCCTCGAACACCGGCATCTTCTGCGCCGCCATCGTGTCGTAGGACACCTGGTAGTACGAGCTGAGCTTGTTCATCTGCGCGATGGCCTCTTGTCGGTCCTCCTCGCGCTTCTTGCCCTCCGGCGTCTTCGTGTCGGCCATGCCCGGGTTGCCGTCCACGCGGGCCGGGAAGGGGACGTCGCCGATCGCGGTGCCCTTGCCGTTGTCGCGCGGGGGCATCGAGCTCTGGACCGTGGCCAGGCCGACGCCCGCCGCCTTGATCTGGGTGGCCGCGGTGCCCGCGAAGTCGCCCAGGTCCAGGGTGTTCTGGGCGAGCTTCTTGCCCCACTCGCGGAACGCGTTGCCGGACTCGCCCTCCCACTCGACGGTGCCGATGTGGGTGATCAGTTCGTTGCCCGCCTTCTTGATCTCCCTGGCCGCGTCCCACAGCGCGTCGCCCGCCGCCTCCAGATCGCTCGGCTTCGCGCTCTCGACGAGGTCGACCATGTCGTTGAGGTGGCGGTTCTCGAAGTCCGTCTTGCCGATGGTGCCGGAGCCGAAGAAGCTCGACATGATCCGGCGGACATCGGTCAGAGCCAACTGCGGAGCGACGATCGGCTCCTCCGGCAGCTCTTCCTCGCCACCGGTCGGCGTCTGGCCCTCGCCGCCCTGGTCCCCGTTGCCTTTACCCATGGGACTGTCTCCCTTCCCCCGTCAACGGCCTTCGATCTCGTCGCCTTCGCCCCTCGGCTGCGAATCGGGCTTCCCCTTGCCCTTGTCGTCGCCGGGCTTGCCGTGGTCCTGCGCGTCGCGTTCGCGACGCTGGCGCTCTTCCTCGGCGCGCTCGTGCGTGCGCGTCTGGATCTCCCAGAAGCGACGCCTGACGTCGTCGTCCAGGTTCCCGAAACCGACGTGCGCCCCGTGCACCGCGATACCCACGGCCTCGATCTGATCGCCGAGGGTCTGGGAAAGGGAAGTGAGGGCCTCGTGCACCTCGTTGTACTTCCTGAAGAGGCCGTCGGCCTCTTCAAAGGGAGTCGCACCGCCGCTCAGGGAACTCCTGGGAATCTGCTGGCCCGCGACCGCGTTCTTGGCCGCCGGGGAATTCTCAAGATCCTTCAGAATGCCGTCGATACGTTTCTTGAAAGTCAGCAGCGAGTCCGGGACTTTGATCCCTTTACCCTGCGGCGCGGAACCGCCGCCCCCTTCTGCCGGCCTGCCCACGGCACTCCCCCTCCACCCGTTGCGATCTTCGCACTCTGCGATCTTCGTGGTCTCGCGCTGCTCAATGACGTCTACTGACACTCTAGCCACTGGGTACGACTGTTCCAACTGCAAACCGAAGCCCGTGACTTGCCCCACGGGACGCCTCCGTACGGCAAATCAAAGCGACTCGCGTTGTCAAGCGGCGGTCTGCAACAGGAGAGATTCATCCTGTCGACAGCATCGCCGCGATCGCCTTCCGCGCCCCTTGACCGCCCCGTCGAGTGGGTGAATTGCCCCGCTTCCCCGTGCCCGTGTAAGGGTTCTGTGATGATTACCCGTCCCGCTCGGAGTTGTTGATTCCGGGACTATTTCCCATTCCCCTCGCCCCGGAACCTCACCACTGGCCCTCACCACTGGCCCTCACCGCTGGCCTTCACGCCACGCCCGTACGCCCCGCGGCCCGCCCCGTACGCCGCCGCCAGTCCCGGTAGACGACGGAGCCGCCGCCGACCACCCCGACCAGCACGAGGCCGCCCACGACCACGTATGTGCCGATGCGCTCGTTGCGTTCCTGCTCGGTCTCGCCGAGCTGGAGCCTGGCCGGAGTCGGGGCCTCCGCCTTCGCGACGCCCTCGCGCGCGACCGGCTGGCTGACCGGGTGGTCGTCCTCCGTGAGCGCCCGCACCGGGTCCACGACGCCCCAGCCGACCAGCCGGTCGTGTCCCGCGATCGAGCGCTCGGCGGTCTGCTGGAGCTGGGCGACGACCTGGTCGTTCGTCCAGGTCGGGTGCTTGGAGCGGACGAGCGCCGCGACGCCCGCGACGTACGGCGCCGAGAAACTCGTCCCGTTGTCCGCGCAGTGGCCGCCCGAGGGGACCGTGGAGACCATGTCGACGCCCGGGGCCGCGATGCCCACGAAGTCGCCGGACTGGGAGAAGGGGGCGCGCTCGTTGTTGCGGTCCGAGGAGGCGACGGCCAGGACGCCGGGGTACGAGGCCGGGTAGGTCTCCTTGACCGCGCCGCCCAGCCCGTCGTTGCCCGCCGAGGCGACGATGACGCGGTCCTTCGCGAGCGCCGCGTCGACCGCGCGCCGCAGGTCGGACTCCGGCTTGAGCGCCTGGGCCGTGTCCTGCGAGATGTTGATGATGTCGGCGCCCGCGCTCACGGCGTAGTCGATGGACGTGGCGAGCGTGGCCGCCGTGCCGCTGCCGTTCTCGTCGTTCTGCTGGATCGGGATGATCTTCGCCTCCGGCGCCAGCCCGACGAAGCCGGTGTCCTTCGCCGGGCGCGCGGCGATGATGCCCGCCACCTTGGTGCCGTGGCCGACGCGGTCCGTCGTGCCGTTGGCCTTGCCCAGCTTCGGCTTCTCGCCGAACTTGTCCTTCTTCGGCTTCAGGAACCGCTTGCCCTTGCCTGTGTCGACGGCGTCCGTGAGCTGCTTGTTCTTGATGTCCACGCCCGTGTCGATGACGGCGACGCTGACGCCCTCGCCCTTGCTCTCCGCCCAGAGCTGGTCCAGGAGGACCCGCTGGAGGGACCAGGGCCTGCCCGAGTAGGGCTTCGAGGGGAACTCGCACTGGGTGGTCGTGTCGGCGGCGGCCGGTGACGCCGTCACGACGGCCAGCCCCGGCACGGCGACCGCCGTGACGGCCAGGACCGCCGTCCCCCTGCGGACCCTGCTGAGCCGGCGGCGGATGCGCGCGGTGTACGGCAACGCGGTGTAGGGCAACGCGGTGTACGACGGCGCGGCGTACGGCCGCCCGTTACGCGGCGGCACGGTGTACGGCATGTTCTTCGTCCTCCCCCGGACCTCTCAGGAACCCTGCGGCTGCTTGGCGCTGCCCGTCGACAGGCGCGGGCCCGTCGGCAGGAACTGCGACCAGGCCGCGGGGATCGGCGCGGGCGTCACCTCCGCGTAGCCGAGCCGCGCCGGGGCGCCGCCCTCCTGCTGCTTCCGCGCCTTCTCCTCGGCGGACTCCTTCTTGCCGTCGGAGCCGATCTCGGACTCGTCCTTGTCGGTGTCGTCGTTGGTCTGCATCGCGTAGCGCAGTCCGGTGTCCGTGACGAGGAACAGGCCGCCGTCCTTGGCCGCCGTGCCCTGGATCTGGCGGAAGAGCTGGCCCGACCCTGGGGTGACGTAGGCGCTGGTGGAGCCGGTGGGGAGCGTCGCGGGGAAGCTCTCGCCGGCCCAGGTGCTGAGGGTGGCGCCGCCCTTCTCGCCGACGTCGCGCAGCACGTTGCAGAAGGTGTTCCTGCCGTCCGTGTCGGCGTTCTCCGGGTTGACGCTGGTGCTCTGCTCCCTGGGCCAGTCCTCCGTACCGCCGAACTCCTTCTCGGTCGGCGAGAAGGCGCCGAAGCTGACCTGCGTGGCCTCGCCGTTCTGGCCGAGGTCCAGGAGCTGCTCGCTGCTGAGGAGGAGCTGCGCGGTGAAGTCGGAGACGGGCATCACGCCGCCCCGCACGACGACGTAGTAGTGCATCTGGCCGCTGGAGCGCGCCTTGAGCACGGCGCCGACGCGGTTGGTCTGGTCGTCGAGCTGGCCGCCGGGCACGTTGGCGGGGTCGTTCGGGGTGCCGCCGACCTCCGGGAAGAAGATCGGGTCCCCCGTCTTGAGGGTGGCCAGCCACTGTCCGGAGACGCGCTGCGGCTTCTTGTTGACGCCGACGACGGCGCCCAGCAGCTTCTGGTCGTTCTCTATGGGGTACTTCTTGCCGGCCTTGTCGACCACGTACAGCTTGTCGCCCGGGCCCTCCACGTACATCAGCTCGCCGCCGCGCAGCCGGTTCTTCCCCTCGACCTTGTCCTTCTCGCGGTCCGCGAAGACGAAGGCGGCCTTCTGGACCGCGCGGGTGCTGCCGCCGGGGCGCTCGCAGACGGCCCAGGTCTTCTCGCTCTCCGCCTCCGCCTTGTCGGGCAGCCGGTCGGGCGCGTACGGGATGCCGATGGTGGCGCCGTGCGGCAGCTTGCCGCTGTCGAGGATCTTCTCGTCGACCTTGACGACCTGGCCCTTGCTCGGGTCGAGGAGGAGCTTGGCCGAGGCGAGGTTGAGCACCGGGTGGAGCTGCTTCTTCCCGTTGGTCTTCAGCACGACGTAGCGCGTGGTCGAGTCGCTGCCGATGATGACCTTCTCCTTCGCGGTGTCCCAGCCCTTCGGAGCCGTGGGCTTGAACATCCCCCACGCGCCGAAGCCCGCCAGGATGACCACCGCGATCACCATGCCGGGCACCACGGCGCGCACGGGGCGCGGGGCGCCCTCCTCCGTCCCCGTGGGCGAGGGCTGGAGGAACTGAGCGACCAGGCGCTTCTTCGCGAAGGTGTAGGCGTTGAGTTCGTCCCGCCGTGATGCCATGTGTTAAGTGCCTCTCCCCGCTGACCCGTTCCCGGTGCCGTCGAACACCGCGATCTGATGCCGTGTGCCGGACCGGACCCCTACTATGCCGGTTGACGATCCCTCTCCGCTGCTCCGGTAGGGTGATCGCCCGGCCAGCGCCCCTTGACCAGTGGGGCGAATACGGACATGAGGGGGCTTTGCGGCGATGGGAACTGCAACGCGCGCCCGGGGTGCCGCAGCCGCCTCAGCGGGGGGCCGGAGCGGGAACGGCTCCGGTAGCGGATCGAACGCGGTGCGGCCCCGTACGCCCGCCTCCACGATGCTGCGGACGGAATCGCTGACGAGCCGCGTCGGACCGTTCCAGTTGCAACAACTCGTGCTGATCGAGCTGGCGTTGGCGGTCCTGGTGGTCGCCGCGGCCATCGACAAGCTGATGCTCGCGCCCGCCGTCGTCGTCGCCGTCGCACTGGTGCTGCTGGCGCTGATGCGCCGCCACCAGCGGTCGGTCAGGGACTGGCTGTCCACGCTGCTGGCGCTGCGCGCCCGCAAGCGGCTGGCCGCGGCCCCGCTGCGGGAACGTGTGGACGCGAGCCTCGCGCCCGCCGTGGAGGCGGTGCCCGGGCTGCGGACGTACGCGTTCCTCGACCGCGACCGGCGCACCATCGGAATGCTCGGCGACGGCAGCTTCCTGACCGCCGTGGTGCGGGTGGAGGCCGGGGTGAGCGCGCTGCGGCCCGCGTTCGGCGCGCGGGCGCTGCCGCTGGGGCTGCTGCACGAGGCGCTGGACGTGGACGGGATCGCGCTGGAGTCGGTGCAGATCGTGCAGCACGTGCAGCCGGCGCCCGCGCCGCACCTGCCCGAGCAGTCGGTAGCGCGGCGCAGCTACGGCCCGCTCCAGGAGCAGACGGGGTCGCCCGCGCTGCGGCTGACCTGGGTGGCGCTCAAGCTGGACCCAGAGTTGTGCTCCGAGGCGGTCAAGGCGCGCGGCGGCGGGCTGGAGGGCGCGCAGCGCTGTCTCGTACGGGCCGCCGACCAGCTCGCGAGCCGCGTCACGGGCGCGGGCTTCCGCGCGACGGTGCTGAACGAGGACGAGCTGATCTCGGCCGTGGCGACGTCGGCCTGTGTGAACCCGATGGCGACGGCGCGCGCGAGCCAGCCGGACGCCCCGCCCACGCGCCGCACCCAGGAGACCCCGCGCGCCTGGCGCTGCGACGACCGCTGGCACACGACCTACGCGGTGGGCCGCTGGCCGGAGCTGGGCCGTGCGGCGACGCCGCTGCCGCGGCTGGTGTCGCGGCTGACGTCGATGCCGACGCTGACGACCACCTTCAGCCTGACCGTGGGCCGCGGCGCGCGGCGCCAGTCGCTCTCCGTCAGCGGCCATGTGCGGGTCACGGGGCGCACGGACGCCGAACTGAGCGGTGCGCGGCGCCAGTTGGAGCGCGACGCGCGCTCCGCGAAGGTCGGCCTCGTACGACTCGACCGCGAGCAGCTTCCCGGCGCGCTCGCGACGCTGCCGCTGGGAGGAACCCGCTGATGGCGAACGGTATGAGTCTGATGCAGGGCCTGCGGGGCCCGCGCCGCGCGGGCCACTCGCTGCCCGCCGACCACCTGAGCGCGCTCTCGCTGCCCATCGGGGACGACGGTGTGGTCGTCGGCAACGACGCGGAGGGACGCCCGCAGGTGGTGGGCTTCCACCACCCCGTCCCCTACGACGTGGTCCTCATCGGCGGTCTGTGGACGGCCCAGGTGCTGGCGTTGCGCACGGCGGGCACGGGTGCGCGGGTGGTCGTCGAGACGGGCCGCGCGCAGGTGTGGACGAACCTGGTGCAGGCCGCGGGCGCGGGCCAGGAGTGCATCACGCTGCACGACGTGGGCCAGGTGCCGCCGATGGGCCCGACGGTGGGCAGCCCGGTGCTGGTCGTGCGCGACTGCGGGATGCGCCCGCCGCGCGGCCGGGTCGCGTCCTCGGCGTGGCAGTCGGTGCTGACGCTGCTGCCGTATCTGAGCCCGGTGGCGCCGCGTCTGGTGCGCAACTCGGCGCTCGTCGGCGTCCAGCGCGTCTCGCCGGACGAGGCCCGCCAGATCGGCCGGATCATGCAGTTGCCGCAGCGGGACGTCGAGGCGCTGTCCACGCTCGGCGACGGCGTGACGCTGTGGTGCACGCGGCGCGACCGGCAGTACGCGCTGACGCAGCCGACGGACGCGGAGTCGGGGCTGCTGGGGACGGCGCGCAGGCTCGACTGAGCGGGACGGGGGGCCGTGAGGCCGTCCCGTACGGAATGGGAGGAGGGGCCCCGCGGTGTCGCGGGGCCCCTCCTCGTATGTGCCGCGGTGTGCCGCCGCGCGGCGGTCACTCGTAAGCGGTGATGATCATCTCCTCGCTGCCGCCCAGCGATTCGCTGACGATGAAGAACTGGCCCCGGTCGAGGTAGACGGGCAGCGGGGTGCCCGGCGCGTAGGTGCGGCGCTCGGTGTCGCTGTCGCTGTCGGGGTGCCGCTGGTAGACGGACCTGGCGCCGGTGTCGGGATCGAAGCGGATGAGCTGGCCGCCGCTCTCGGCGGTGGCCTCGGCATAGACGATGACGTTGCCGCCGTCGACGTCCACCGGGATGCCGGAGCGCTTGGGCCCCGTGGTCTTCGACCACTCGACGCGGCCGGTGGCGAGGCTGTAGGCCACGATCTTGTTCTCCGCCCACTCGGCGTCGCCGCCGCTGCGCGCGTCCTCGGTCGGGAGGTACACCATGTCGTTGGTGATCACGGTGTCGGAGCAGCCGTCGCCGCCGTAGCCGCAGCCGGGCACGTGCTTGAGGTTCGGCACCCCGTCCTTGGACCTGGGGCCGCTCTTGAGCAGCGGGATACCGGCGCGGCGCTTGCCGCTGTCGCTGAGCGAGACGAACTCGGTGACCACGTACTCCTTGCCCGTCGCCAGCCCCAGCACCAGGGGCGAGGTGGAGGCGAACACCTCGACGCGCTTGTTCGCCGGGACCCGCCAGCTCCACTTGGTGGCGCCGTCGGCCGGGGACAGCTCCCGCACCCGCGAGGTGGAGCCGGTACCGGTGCCGGAACCGTCCGTGCGCTGGAGGGTGGTGAGCAGCCGTCCTTCGCCGCCCACCAGGTGGCCCCAGGCCCAGCCCTTCGGCAGGTTCCTGGTCCAGCGCCGCTCGCCGTCGGCGGCGTTCAGCGCGGTGAGGCGGCCGTCGAGGGCGACGTAGAGCGTGTCCTTGACCCGCGTGTGGGTGGACCAGGTGACCGGCTCGCCGTCCGCGTACTCGTCGGGCAGCGTCCTGGTCCACACGCGCCGGTGCTCGGAGAGGTCGATGAGCGTGAGCTTGTCGCAGACCTTGCCGCTCTTGTACGTCACCGCGAGGGTGCCGCCGCTCGGCGGCACGCGGTCGCCGCAGATGTCGCCCGGCAGGGTCACCTCGCCGAGGACCTTCCCGTCGTCGCGCGCGTACGTCTTGACCTGCTTGATCTCGGCCTTGATGACGGCCTTCTCCGTGAACCAGGTGCCCCTGGCGTCCGAGGCGACGTGGTCCTTGATCTTGCCCTTGGGCGCGGGGGCCTGCCAGGCCATGGCGCTCGTCTTCTTGTGGCTGTGCTCGGGCGGGGCGCTCTGCTCGACGCGGTCCTCACCGCTCCCGCCCCCGCTGCCGCCGCCAGGGCCGACCGTGAACCAGAGCCCGCCGCCGCCCAGGCCGAGGGCCAGCACCAGCACGCCCGCGAGCAGCGCCGTCCGCCGCCCCTTGCGCCCGCCGCCGCCCGACGGGTCCGGGGGCATCGTCGGCGGACCCGGCGGAACGGGCGGAACCGGCTGGCCCTGGTGGGGGAAGGGCGGCGGGTACGGCGGGGGCTGCTGGCCCGCGTACGGGTTGGGCCGGCCAGGCTGGCCGGGCGGCTGGCTGTACGGGTTGGGCCCCTGCGGTCCTGGCTGCCACGGGGGCGGGTTGTAGGGGCCGTGGCTCGGCGGCTGCGACATCCGTCTCTCGTTCTCCGTAAGGTCCGGTCCGGTGTCCGGTGCTCCGGACGGTGCGTGGCGCGTGCAGGGGGCGGGTGCGCGGGTGGCCCGCCCGAGGGAGGCGGGCGGTCCGTGCGGGGCAAGTCAGCGGAAGGCCGCGAGCAGGGACTTCTCCTCCTCGGCGCTGTCCCTCCCGTAGATCTCCTCGGCCGCGAGGAAGAACATCCCCTGGTGCAGCAGCGGCACCGCGTCGTCGGCCATGTCGCTCTCGCGCTCGCTCGTGGCCACCGGATGGCGTTCGTACACCGAGCGCTCGCCCGTCTCCCCGTCGAAGCGCAGCAGGGCCCCGCCCTTCTCCTGCGTGGCCTTCTCGTAGGCGATCAGATCGCCGTCGAGCGTGGCGACGGGGGCGAGTTCGCGCTTGTCCTCGGGCTCGCCCGACCACTTGACCTCGCCGGTCTCCAGGTCGTAGGCGATCACCTCGTTGACGGTCGCGCTGCCGTCGCCGTGGGAGGAGTGCGTCTCGCCGGGGACGTAGACGGCGCCGTCGCCGACGACCACGTCGGTGCACAGGGCCGTCGGGTTGGAGCACAGGTACGCGTTCTGGCGCTGCATCTCCATCTTCACCGGCTCGCGTCCCTCGTCCCCGAGCCGCATCAGGAACTCGGCGCCGTCCGAGGACTCCGTCTGCATGCCGACGACGGCCGGTGAGGTGGCGACGATCTTGGCGATGTCGAGGCCGCGCGGCGCCTTCCACTTCCAGGCGCGCTCGCCCGTCTCCGGGTCAAAGCCCCACACCTGCGCGGCGTTCGCGCCGCCGCACTGTACGCGGGCGACGAGCGCTTCGCCGCCGCGCACGCCGACGGGGTGGCAGCCGTCGGCGGTGCCTCCGTCGTCGTAGACCTTCTTACGGTCGCTGATGCGGTAGACGGCCGAGCCGCTCACCGAGGAGATCGCGACGGTGTTGCGGGTGACGGCCAGCTCGCCCGCCTCGAAGCGGTCGGGGTCGAACGGGTCGCTGAGCCGGCGGGTCCACAGTTCGCGGCCCTTGTCCAGGTCGAGCAGGGTGAGTTCGGTGCAGCCAGGCCCGTGCTGCACCGCCGCCCTGCCCGCCGCCGACTCCAGCGACGTCCCGCACAGCGTGCCGTCCAGAGGGAAGCTCCAGTCGCGCTCGCCGTCCGCCAGGCCGAGGGCCACGACGCGCTCGGCCTGTGCCTTCACCGCGTGCGCGTCCGTGAACCAGGTGCCCGGCGTGGCCAGCACGCCCTCGTCCGGGGCCTCGACGTCCTCGCTCCAGGCCAGCTCGGTCCTGGTCCTGTGCGGGGGACGTTCCGCCGCCTCGTCGTCCCCGGTGGACGAGGGCCCGAACAGGGCCCAGCCGCCCGCGCCGAGACCCGCGACGACGAGGAGGGCGGCGAGGACCAGGGCGACCGTACGGCGCCGTCCACGGGCGGGGCCCGTGCTTCCGCCCGGCCCGGGGCTCCCGGTGGGCGGGGGCCCGAACTCCGGTGGCGGCGACGGGGGTGGTCCGAACTCCCCCGGCGCGATGGGATGATGCGACGGATGCGCGCTGGGGGATCCCTCCCAAAGGTGCGGGGGCCGGGGAGGCATGGCGGGCCGGGGAGGCGGCTGCGACATCCGTTAACGCCTTTCTGCGAAGCTGGTGGCGCCTGCGGATTCGTCCGGCATCGGCTCCGGGCTCAGTATGCCGACACACATTGATCACAAGACATCGCATACGACACATCAGCCACAGACCGCATGGGGGGCCGAGACTGAATCGAGACATTCGGCTGGTTCAGTCGGATGCGGCGGTTCCGTCCTCTTCTCCGTACCTCTCCTCCGCGCGGGACCAGACTCCCGTGGCCGGTGTGACGGCGATTAGGCTTGAGCAGCGCGCAGCAGCAAAATTCGGGGCGTATGACCACAGCAGCAGGAGGCATTGTGAGCAGCGATCGGGACGAAGTCCGCGTCAGCGGGATGACGCCCAATACCGATCGGCTCGATGCGGAAGCTGAGGCCGAGACCGAGTCCACGGGCCAGTTCACCATCGACTACACACCGCCTGCCTGGTACACGCAGAACGCGAACAGCACCAGCGGCGCCAACACCGCCAACACTGCCAATACCGCCAACACCTCCTACGACACGGGCTCTTCGGCCTCCGCCGGCTCCGCTGTTCCGTCCGGCGGTGGGGACAGCGGCGCGGACTTCTCGCTGGCCGGGCCCGGCGCGACGGACGGCCCCGGCAGTGGCCAGGAACACGGCCGCGCCGACGACGGCACGACCGGCGACGGTACGGACGAGCGCCCCTCGTCCACGGAGGCGCCGGGCGCGGGCGCCGCTTCCGACGACAGCGCCCCGGCCTCCTCGGGCGCCTCCGCTTCGGGGTACGGCGACGGCGGCGCGGATGCCGCGGGCGTCACGGGTTTCGCGGGCACCACGGGTTTCGCGGGCGCCACGGGTGCGCCGGAGCCCTCCGTCCCGGGTCACGGGGACGAGGCGGGCTCCGACCCGGCTTCGGGTGACGCCGGTACGTCCGAGGACGCGTCCGACTCCGCCCCGGCCGACGGCACTTCGCCGGGCGACGGGGAGGGAGAGGGCGCGGCCGACATCGAGGACGGCGCCACGATGCGGTTCTCCGCGGCTTCGCTGCGCCGGGAGATCGCCGAGCTGGCGGCGGAACGCGAGAAGGAGCGCGACGGGGCGGAGCCCGAGGGCGCGGACAGCGGTGCCGGGGCCTCGCAGGGCGCGCAGGCGTCCAGCGCGCCCGGTTCCTCCGACGCGTCGGACGCCTCGGGTGCGGCCGGTGCGGCCGGTGCCGCGGACGCGAACGCGGGCTCCGGGGGCCTCGCGAAGGAGGACGACGCCTCCCCCGCCGGGCCCGCGGCCGACCCCCGCGCGGCCGACGCACCCCGCGACGCCGCGCCGCAGCAGGGCCAGTCGCCCGCCGCACCCCAGCAGGCGGGCCCCTGGGCCCCGGCGGCCGGTGCCGAGAGTGCGCAGGGTGCGCAGGGCCAGGCGCCCGGACTGCCGCCGCTGCCCCCGGACTTCCAGCCCGCCTCCTCTCCTCCGCCCGGCACCCCGTGGCCGAGCAACACGGGCACCCCGCAGGGCGGCGTGCCCGGGCAGGGCGGTTACGGCTACCCGCAGCAGGGCCAGCAGCCCAACGCGGCGGCACAGCAGCCGGGTTCACCCGCGCCCGCACCGTCGGCACCGGCCCCCGCGCAGCCGCAGGCCCCGCAGGCCCCGCAGGCCGGTTACGGCTACCCCCAGCAGGGCCAGCAGCCCTACCCCGGCCAGCCCCAGCACCCGGGCCAGCCCCAGCCGAGCCCGCAGCCCCCGCAGCCCGGCTACGGCTACGGCTACCCCCAGGGGGCTCAGCAGCCCGCGCAGCAGCCGCCCGCCACCACGGCGAACCCCGCAGCGCAGCCGCAGACCCCGCAGCCCCCGCAAGCCGGGTACGGCTACCCCCAGCAGGGCCAGCAGCCCAACGCGGCGGCACAGCAGCCCTACCCCGGCCAGCCCCAGCAACCGGGCCAGCCCCAGCCCCAGCCGCAACAGCCGCAGCCGAGCCACCCGGGCCAGCCCGGACAGCCGGGCCCGTGGGACGCCCAGGCGCAGGCACAGGCACAGCCGCCGCAGGATCCGCGCCGTCAGCACCAGGGCGGGTCGCCGCTCGGCTACACGGCGGCCGTCGAGCTGTCCTCGGACCGCCTGGTCAACAACAAGCGCAAGCCGCGCCCGCAGAACCCGGCGAAGCCGTCGCGGTTCCGGCTCGGCGGCAAGAAGGAGGAGGCCGAGCGGCAGCGCAAGCTCGAACTCATCCGGACGCCCGTGCTGTCCTGCTACCGCATCGCGGTCATCAGCCTCAAGGGCGGCGTCGGCAAGACCACGACGACCACGGCGCTCGGCTCGACGCTGGCGACCGAGCGGCAGGACAAGGTCATCGCGATCGACGCCAACCCGGACGCGGGCACCCTCGGCCGCCGAGTGCGCCGTGAGACGGGTGCGACGATCCGCGACCTCGTGACGGCGATCCCGTACCTGAACAGCTACATGGACATCCGCAGGTTCACCTCGCAGGCCGCCTCCGGTCTGGAGATCCTGGCCAACGACGTGGACCCGGCCGTCTCGACCACCTTCAACGACGATGACTACCGCCGCGTCATCGACATCCTCGGCAAGCAGTACCCGATCATCCTCACCGACTCGGGTACGGGCCTGCTCTACTCCGCGATGCGCGGAGTGCTCGATCTCGCCGACCAGTTGATCATCATCTCGACGCCCTCCGTCGACGGCGCGAGCAGCGCGAGCACCACGCTCGACTGGCTGTCGGCGCACGGGTACGGCGATCTCGTGCAGCGCAGCATCACGGTCATCTCCGGGGTGCGCGAGACCGGCAAGATGATCAAGGTCGAGGACATCGTGTCCCACTTCGAGACGCGCTGCCGAGGCGTGGTGACCATCCCGTTCGACGAGCACCTCTCCGCGGGTGCCGAACTGGACCTGGACATGATGCGGCCCAAGACCCGGGAGGCGTACTTCAACCTCTGCGCGCTCATCGCCGAGGACTTCGCGCGCGCCCAGCAGGAGCAGGGGCTCTGGATGGCCGACGGCAACCCGCCGCCGCAGCTGGCCCCGCCGATGCCGGGCCAGCAGCAGGCCGGTTACGGCTACGGCTACCCGGCCCAGGGTCAGGTCCCGGGTCAGGGCCAGGTCCCGGGTCAGGGCCAGGTCCCCGGCCAGGCGCCGCCTCCGCAGCAGCCCTACGGGGGCCAGCCGTCGCCTCAGCAGCCGTATCCGCCGCAACAGCAGGGCGGCTGGCCCCAGCAGCCGCCACAACAGCAGTAGCGCACGGAACGCAGGAACGCACCGCGCACATGACAGTGGGCCGGTGAGGGCGGATTCGCCCTCACCGGCCCACTGCTACATGTGCTGCCCTACGGCCGGGGCTCGGCGGCGGCGGAGACCAGCACCCGTGCCCGCTCCACGTCCAGCGCCATGCGCTCCAGCAGCGCGTCGAGCGTCTCGAACTTCTCCTGGCCCCTGATGTAGTCCAGGAACTCCACCGCCACGTGCAGCCCGTACAGATCGAGCCCGACGCGGTCGATGGCGTACGCCTCCACCGTGCGCTCGGTCCCGTTGAACTGCGGGTTGGTGCCGACCGAGATCGCCGCGGGCATCGCCTCGCCCTCGACGGTCAGCCAGCCCGCGTACACCCCGTCGGCCGGGATGGCGGTGTGCGGCAGGGTCTCGACGTTGGCCGTGGGGTAGCCGAGTTCGCGGCCGCGCTGGGCCCCTCGCACGACGACGCCCTCGACGCGGTGCGGGCGCCCCAGGACCTCCGCCGCTCCCGCCACCTCGCCCTCGGCCACCAGCCGACGGGTGAGGGTCGAGGAGAAGGGCTCGCCGCCGCCCGCGCTGCCGCGCTCGTAGAGGTCGACGACGACCACGTCGTAGTCGTAGGTGTCGCCCAGTTCGGCCAGGAAGCCGACATTGCCCGCGGCCTTGTGGCCGAAGCGGAAGTTGGGGCCCTCGACGACGCTGCGCGCGTGCAGCTTGTCCACCAGCACCTTCACCACGAAGTCGGCGGGCGAGAGCTTCGAGAACTCCTGCGTGAACGGCAGTACCAGCACCGCGTCCACGCCCAGCTCACCCATGAGTTCGGCACGCCTGGGGTGCGGTGCCAGCAGGGGTGGATGGCTGCCGGGCCGTACGACCTCGCTCGGGTGCGGGTCGAAGGTCACCACCACGGCCGGAACGCCCAGCTCACGGGCGCGCTCCACCGTCCTGCCGATGATGAGCTGGTGCCCGCGGTGCACCCCGTCGTACGAGCCGATGGTGACGACGCTGCGCCCCCAGCCCTCCGGGATGTCCTCCAAGCCACGCCAGCGCTGCACGTCTGCTCCTCGCCGATGCCGATGTTTTCGCCGGTCCAAGGGTGCCATGCCGCACAGACGTGCCCGGCATCGGACCCACCGAGGCCGCGCGTCCCCGTACGGGCCGGAACAGGCCGGTACAGGGCCCCTACGGGGACGGTCACCCCGCGCCCGTGCCCGGGGGCGTGCCCGTCGTACCGCGTCCGCGCTCGGCCAGGGACTCGCACGTCCGGCGCGCCCCGGGCCCCACCACCGCGCTCCACTCTCCCGGCGCGGCCTCGTGCCAGGCCAGGAGCCGCGCGGCGAACCCCGGCACCTCGCGCGCCAGCCCGGCCAGGGCGCGGTCGAAACGGGCCGCGCCCTCCGCCGTACGGCCCATCAGGAGCCCGAGCCGACGCACCAGTACGGCCTCCCCGTACGGCTCCGCCATCGGATCCCCGACCCCGGCCCCGCGCCCGTCGGCACCCGCCGCCCGCCGCGCGGCGGCGCCCCGTACCACCGCGCACAGCGCGTCGCCCAGCACGGACGCCTCACGCTCCCCCGCACACAGCTCCTCCAGCAGCTCGTCGCGCAGCGGCCCCTCGCCCCCGCCGAGGGCACGGGCGAGCGCGGCCCGTAGCGCGGGACGGCCCGTGGCCAGCAGCCCGGTTACGAGGGAACGCAGCACGGCGCGGGCCGAGGGGCCATGGGTGAGTCTGCGCCGTACGAACGCCTCCACCGCCTCGCCCGCCGTCCCCGGCCGCAACTCGGCGTGCTCGCGTACGAGCGCGGCGGCGGGCCGCGCGACGGCCGGGATACGTGCCTGCGCCAGCGCCCGTAGCACCTCCGCCGCGTCGTCCGCTTCCGGCACCCGCAGCCGCGCCCTGAACGCGGCGAGCACGGGCTCGGGGTGGGTGCCGAGCGCGCTTCCCAGCGCGGAGGCCAGCTCGGGCGCGCCACTGGCGGCGAAGTGCGTCAGCGCGGCGTCGAGGTACCGGCTGCGGCTGTGCGGGTCCCTGACGAGCACCGCGAGCGCGGCGGCGCGCGCGTCCACTCCCCCGGGGACCTCGTGGCCCGGCAGCAGCGCGAGGGCGGCGCGGCGCAGGAGCGCGCGATCGGCCGGGGTGCGGGCGTGGCGGGCGACGCGGGGCGCGTGCCGCGCGGCGGTGTCCCGGCGCTGGGCACACGTGTCGTGCGCCCAGCGGTCCAGGGCGCGGCAGAACGCGGTGGGCTCGTCGTGCGCCAGCTCCCTCAGCAGCTCGTCGGCCCTCGGGTGCGCGGCGTCGGCCAGCGTCTCGACGAGGTCGTCGACGTCCCCCGTGCGGTGGGTGTGCAGCAGCGCCTGCGCGGCCGAGGCGACGGTCGGGGCCACCTCGGCCACCTCGCCGCCGCCCACGTCGGCGCGCCGCCGCAGCGGACGGCCGTCGTCGAACCAGCCGCACAGCAGCCGCCGCACCTCCCGTGGCTCGGCGACGAGCAGCGCGCCCACCGCGTCCAGGTACCGCTCGCCGTCCTGCCCGTAGGGCGCGTCGGCGGGGAGCAGGAGCCGCAGCAGTTCGAGCCGGTCGGCCGTCGGCAGGGGCAGCCGTCGCCAGAACGGCGGCCCGAATCCACCGTGCCCGAGGCTGCCGTCACCGTCACCGTCGCCGCCGCCGTCGCCGCCGCCGTCGCCGTCGGCCGAGTCCACCGTGGCCACGACCCTCGTGGCGAGCGCCCGCAGCACCTTGGCGTACGGACGCGCTTCGGGCACCCGCAGCAGCGTCTCCCCGAGCAGATGCGCCGCCCACCAGGCGGCCCCGGAGTCCGGAGCCGAGAAGTCCGCCAGGGGCAGCAGCCGCCGGGACAGCGCCTCGGGCCCCTCGGCGCCCCCGCACAGCAGCAGGGCCTGGACGACGGGGCCGATCCGGTGACGGGGCACCGGCACGGCCGCGGCCCGCGCGTCGCGCCGGTGGACGAGGGCTTCCAGCGCGACGTCGAGTTCCAGATGCCGCCCCTGCGCCCAGTCGGCGAACTCCTCGTCCGCGAAGCGGTAACCGTCGCCCGCCGGTACGAGCACGCCCTCCGCGAGCACGGCCGAGGCCCAGCCGCCGCCCCAGGGGAAGACCTCCTCGAACGCCGACCGCTCCAGCGCGCCCTGCCCGGGGCCCAGACAGCGCCGTGCCGCCTCGTGGATCCGGCCCGCGACGCGCGCCGCCAGCCGCCGTACCGCTCCGCCGCGCGGTACGGGCCGCTC
Source organism: Streptomyces daliensis (assembly GCF_054782395.1). Classification (NCBI taxonomy): domain Bacteria; kingdom Bacillati; phylum Actinomycetota; class Actinomycetes; order Kitasatosporales; family Streptomycetaceae; genus Streptomyces; species Streptomyces daliensis. Next base: position 41,280 of record NZ_BAAGSO010000108.1, read on the forward strand.
CGCCGCCGCGAGCCGCACCGCGACGCGCAGCGCGACGAGGGCGAGGTGCGCGTCGAAGACCTCGCTCCTGACGGGCGGCACCGGGGCTGCCCCGCACGCCGCACCCTCCTGGGAGCGCCCGTGCCCTTCGCCGAGCGCGGCCCGTACCCCGGCCAGCATCCGCAGCGTCAGAGGGTGCGCCGCGTCCCGTGCGCCGAGGGCGCCGTCCGGGATGCCGTAGTGGGCACGGGCGCGGGCCGCCTGGCCCGGCAGCAGATCGCCGAGGCGCACGCAGGGCCGCAGTGCGGCGGCCTCCCCGGAGCCGCCGCCACCGCCACCGCTCCCGGCTCCGTACAGCACCTCGGCCGGGAACAGGGGCCTCGCCAGCTCCCAGTGCTCGGGGCGGCAGGCGACCGCCATCCGCGCGCCGGAGGCGCGCAGCCAGCCCGTCGTGCCCGCCGTCCAGCGGCGCAGCCCGTGCGCCAGGCGCGGCGGCATCTCCTCGGGCCCGTCGAGGACGACCAGCAGCGGACGCCCGGCGTCCCTGGCCAGCCGCGCCACGACGTCCGGGTTCGTCTCCCGGGGATCGCCGACGTGCCCTCCCTCACGGCCGCGCGCACACGCACCGCCCGACACGATGCCCGGGTTCGCCTCCCCGGGATCGCCAACGTGCCCTCCCTCACGGCCACCGTCACGCCCGCCGCCATGCCCGCGCGCACACGCACCGCCCGACGCACCGCCCTGCGCATCCCCCGCCGCACCGCCCGACGCGTCCCCCGTCACCCCGTCCGACGCCCTGCCCGACGCGGCGACGATCCGCCCCGCCTCCTCCAGCGCCCGCGCCACCGCCTCCCGGACGCTGCCGTCCCCGTCCCGCAGGTCGGCGCCGCGCAGCCACACCGTGGGCGCGGGCGCGACCCCGCGGGCGCGCCGCGCGGCGAGCGCTGCCAGCTCCGTCGTACGTCCCGTCCCCGGCTCGCCGACCAGCGCGACGACCGAAGCGCCGCTCTCCCCGAACTCCCGGAGCGCCCCGGCCGTCTCAGGGCGTGCCACAGGCTGCCCCGCGCGCTCGACGGCGGGCCCGACCGAGGTGGCCGTGAGCTGGAGCGCGCCCGCCAGATTGAGGTCGGGGCCGAAGCCGGGGACGGTCGCGCCGTTGCGGGCCAGCAGCGTGCCCACGGGCCCCTCGGGCTCCAGCAGCCCTGCCGCCCGCAGCGGTACGGCGAACGCCGCCGTGCGGCGCGGCGCGTGCAGGGCCGTGCCGAGGACGGCGAGCACCGCGCCGGTCTCCGCGTCCACGACGGGCGCGCCCGAGACCCGCCTGCTGAGCCGCACCTCCACGGCGGCGGCCTCCGGCAAGGCCAGCTCCAGGACGTCCTCCAGCGGGTGGAAGCGGTCCGTCGAGGTGTACGTGGCCGGGGCGAGGCCCGTCAGCCGCGCGTCCCGCCACTCGCCCGTCCACACCCGCACCGGCAGGCCCGCCACGCGCGCCCGTTCCGCGCCGATCACCTCGGGCGCGACGCCCAGGCCCGCCGTACGCACCAGCGCGAGGTCCCATTCGGGCAGCGGGGTGATCGCGTCGGCCTCGGCCAGGCAACTGGGGGCCGCGGCGTCCCCGGAACGGCCGGGCCGCTCCGTGGGGGCGTGGACGACCACGCGCCTCAGCCCGTCCACCGCCTCGTGGCTGGTGACCAGGGTGCCGAGGTCGTCGGCGAGGAAGCCGGTGCCGCGTGTGCGTCCCGCGAGATCGCAGATCCGCACCAGCGTGGGCGCTCCACGCGCTCCGTGCGCCCCACGCACCGTCGCCATCGTCCGAACCTCCCCGCGGCCCCGCCCCGTGGCCCGTCCCGCTCCCCGACCGTAGAGCGGAGTTGATCAGCGGGAACAGGCCGACCGGCGAACGCGCCCCCGTCCACGCCCGCGACTCACTCCGAGCGCCTGCCTGATGGGGTGAATCCCTGTCTCCGAGTGGATATAGAGACAAAAGAACCGAGGAGGGGACTGTGGGGCGGCGCCGCGCCGCATGCCGCGAGACACCGGTCATGGGCACGGCGCCGCCCCACAGCGACACCGCACACCACGCACCGCCACCCCGAGCAGGCCGCACAGGCCGCACAGGCCCGCTCAGACGAAGACGGCGAGGCTCTTGGCCCTGCCCTTGTGCTCCTCCACGAGGGCGAGGAAGCGCTCCTCGGGCCCGAAGACCGCGATGGGCCCGCCCTGCCGCGCCACGGGCGCGGGCAGCCTGAGCTGCGCGCCGTTGCCCAGCAGCCTGGCCTGCTCCTCGTCCACGTCCCAGCGCGGGAACGCGGTGGCGGCGGCCTCGGCGAGCGGCAGCAGCGACAGCGTCCCGCCCCCGTCCACCTCGCCCTGCAACCGCTCCAGCGTGCGGGCCTGGTCCAGCTTGTACGGGCCGACCCGCGTGCGCCGCAGCGCCGTCAGATGGCCGCCCGTGCCGAGCCCGTCGCCCAGATCGCGGGCCAGCGCCCGTACGTAGGTGCCGGAGGAGCAGACGACGGAGACCAGCAGATCGGTCACCGGCGTGCCGTCCTCCGCCGTCTCCTCGCGTACGTCGTACACCTGGAAGGAGGAGACGGTCACCGGGCGGGGCGGCAGCTCGACCTCCTCGCCCTCGCGCACCCGCGCGTACGAGCGCTTGCCGTCGACCTTCACCGCGCTGACCTTCGACGGCACCTGCTGGATGTCGCCGGTCAGCTTGGCGATGCCCTCGGCGATCGCCTCGCGGGACAGCCCGGCCGCGCCGGCGGAGGCCGTCAGCTCGCCCTCGGCGTCCTCGGTGACCGTGGACTGGCCCAGCCGGACCGTCGCCACGTACTCCTTCTCCGTCAGCGCGAGGTGCCCGAGCAGGCGGGTCGCCTTCTCCACTCCGAGGACGAGCACCCCCGTCGCCATCGGGTCCAGCGTCCCGGCGTGGCCGACCCTGCGCGTGCGGGCGATGCCCCGCACCTTGGCGACCACGTCGTGCGACGTGAAACCGGCGGGCTTGTCGACGACGACAAGCCCGCCGGGTCCGTTGTCCTTCTTGCGTGCCACGGGTCAGGCGTCCCCGTCCTGCTGCTTCGCGTCCTTGGCCGAGCCCGCGACACCGGTCGCCTCGTCCGTCCCGTCGGCGCCGTCGGCGTCGTTCTCCTCGTCCTCGGCGGGCTTGCGGTACGGGTCCGCGCCGCCCGCGTAGTCCGCGCCGGAGGACGCCTTGCGGACCTCCTCGTCCGACGCCTTGGCGCGGGCGAGCAGATCATCGATGGTCTTGGCGTTCTCGGGCAGCGCGTCCGCCACGAAGGTGAGGCTGGGGGTGTGCTTGACCCCCGCCGCCGCACCCACGGCGGAACGGAGCACGCCCTTGGCGCTCTCCAGGCCCGCCGCCGCCGCTGCGCGGTCCTCCTCGTCGCCGTAGACCGTGTAGAAGACCGTCGCTTCCCGGAGATCGCCGGTGACCCGGGTGTCCGTGACGGTCACATGCGTGCCGAGGCGCGGATCCTTGATCCCCCGGTGCAGCTTCTCCGCGACCACCTCACGGATGAGGTCCGCCAGCCTCTTGGCCCGTGCGTTGTCGGCCACTGGTCCGTCTCCTTGCTATTCGTCTTCATCTCCGTGGAACCGCCGCCGCACCGACAGCAGCTCCACCTCGGGCCGGGCGGCGACCAGGCGCTCGCACCGGTCCAGTACGTCCCTCACGTGTTCCACGTCTCCGGAAACCGACGCCACTCCAATCGTGGAACGCCGGTAGAGATCCTGCTCCCCGACCTCTGCCGCGCTCACCGCGTACTTGCGGTGCAGCTCGGCGACGATCGGGCGGACGACGGAGCGCTTCTGCTTCAGCGAATGTACGTCGCCCAGCAGCAGGTCAAAGGAAAGAGTCCCCACATACACCCGGCGATCGTACGCGCAACGGCCGGGGCCGATCGACGGAGTTTTCTGCTCCGCCGACCGGCCCCGGAACCGTGTCAGCCGCGCTGTGTCAGCCGCACCGCGTGTCAGCCGCGCGGCTTCTCGCGCATCTCGTACGTCGCGATGACGTCATCGATCTTGATGTCGTTGAAGTTGCCGAGGTTGATACCGCCCTCGAAGCCTTCGCGGATCTCGGTGACGTCGTCCTTGAAGCGGCGCAGGCCCTCGATGTTGAGGTTCTCCGCGACGACCTTGCCGTCGCGCAGCAGCCTGGCCTTGGTGTTCCGCTTGACCTCGCCGGAGCGGATGAGGACACCCGCGATGTTGCCGAGCTTGGAGGAGCGGAAGACCTCGCGGATCTCCGCCGTGCCCAGCTCGATCTCCTCGTACACCGGCTTGAGCATGCCCTTGAGGGCCGCCTCGATCTCCTCGATGACCTGGTAGATCACCGAGTAGTAGCGAACGTCCACACCCTCGCGCTCGGCCATCTGCGTCGCACGCCCCTCGGCGCGGACGTTGAAGCCGATGACGATGGCGTCGGAACCCGTCGCGAGGTCGATGTCGGTCTCGGTGACCGCACCCACACCGCGGTGCAGGATGCGCAGGTCCACCTCTTCGCCGACGTCGAGCTGGAGCAGCGAGGACTCCAGGGCCTCGACCGAACCGGACGCGTCGCCCTTGATGATGAGGTTGAGCTGCTGCACCTCGCCCGCCTTGAGCACCTTGTCCAGGTCCTCCAGGGAGACCCTGCGGGTGCGCTTGGCGAAGGCGGCGTTGCGCTCGCGGGCCGCGCGCTTCTCGGCGATCTGACGGGCCGTACGGTCCTCGTCGACCACCAGGAAGTTGTCGCCCGCGCCCGGGACGTTGGTGAGACCCAGCACCAGGACGGGGGTCGCGGGACCCGCTTCCTTGATGTTCTCGCCCTTGTCGTCGAGCATCGCGCGGACCCTGCCGTAGGCGTCGCCCACGACCATGGTGTCGCCGACCCGCAGCGTGCCGCGCTGGACCAGCACGGTGGCCACGGCGCCGCGCCCGCGGTCGAGGTGTGCCTCGATCGCGATGCCCTGCGCGTCCTGGTCGGGGTTGGCCCGCAGGTCGAGCGAGGCGTCCGCGGTGAGGACCACGGCCTCCAGCAGCTCCTCGATGTTCGTGCCCTGGCGCGCGGAGATGTCGACGAACATGGTGTCGCCGCCGTACTCCTCGGCCACCAGGCCGTACTCGGTGAGCTGACCGCGCACCTTCGTCGGGTCGGCACCCTCGACGTCGATCTTGTTGACCGCGACCACGATCGGCACCTCGGCCGCCTTGGCGTGGTTCAGCGCCTCGACGGTCTGCGGCATGACGCCGTCGTTGGCCGCCACCACGAGGATCGCGATGTCGGTCGACTTGGCACCACGGGCACGCATGGCGGTGAACGCCTCGTGACCGGGGGTGTCGATGAAGGTGATCTTGCGCTCTTCATCGTTGACCGTCGTACCGGCCTGGTAGGCACCGATGTGCTGGGTGATGCCGCCGGCCTCACCCTCGATGACGTTCGTCTTGCGGATCGCGTCCAGCAGTCGCGTCTTACCGTGGTCGACGTGACCCATGACGGTCACCACCGGCGGACGCGGGGCCAGCATCTGCTCGCCGCCCTCGTCCTCGCCGAACTCGATGTCGAAGGACTCGAGAAGCTCGCGGTCCTCCTCCTCCGGGCTGACGATCTGGACGACGTAGTTCATCTCCTCGCCGAGGAGGTGCAGCGTCTCGTCCGAGACCGACTGGGTGGCGGTGACCATCTCGCCCAGGTTGAACATGACCTGGACCAGCGACGCCGGGTTGGCGTTGATCTTCTCCGCGAAGTCGGTGAGCGAGGCACCGCGCGACAGCCGGACGACCTCGCCCTTGCCGCGCGGAAGCATCACGCCGCCGACCGACGGCGCCTGCATCTGCTCGTACTCCTGGCGCCTCTGCCGCTTCGACTTGCGGCCACGGCGGGCCGGACCGCCGGGACGGCCGAACGCGCCCTGTGTGCCGCCACGGCCACCGGGGCCGCCGGGACGACCGGCGAAACCGGGACGGCCACCGCCGCCCGGACGGCCGCCGCCGCCACCGAAGCCGCCACCGCCGCCACCGGGACGACCGCCGCCGCCGGGACCAGCGGGACGCCCTGCGAAGCCGCCGCCGCCCGGACGGCCCGCACCGCCGCCGCCACCGGGGCGGCCCGCACCGCCACCGGGGCCGCCACGGCCCGGACCCGGACGCGGGCCCGCAGCGGGACGCTGCGGCATCATGCCCGGGTTCGGACGGTTACCGCCGCCGCCAGGACGGGGACCGCCCTGGCCCTGGCCGCCGCCCTGCGGACGGGGCATGTTGCCCGGAGTCGCACGGCCGCCGCCCGGCGCCTGCGGACGCGGGCCGCCGCCGGCGCTGGGGCCCGCCTGGCCCGGACCGGGCTTGGGAGCACCCTGGCCCTGGCCGGGCTTCGGCGCGCCGCCGCCGGGACGGGGCGCCTGGGGGCGCGCCATGCCGGTGGAGCCGCCGGACGTGAAGGGGTTGTTGCCCGGACGGGGACCGGAGGGACGGCCACCGGGCTTGGGGCCCTGGCCCTGACCCTGGCCCGGCCTCGGACCCTGTCCACGGCCGCCCTGACCCTGACCCTGGCCGCCCTGGCCCTGGCCACCGGGACGCGGCGCGCCCTGGCCACCGGGCTTGGGGCCCTGCCCCTGGCCCTGGCCCTGACCCGGCCTCGGGGCACCCTGACGCGGGGCCTCGGGGGCGGCGGGGGGCGCCGGAGGCGCGGTGAACTCGGGCTTGGCGGGACCCGGCTTCGGGCCCGCGGGGCGGGCGTTCGGCTTCGGGGCCGCCGGGGTGACGGCGTCACCCGGGGTGGCCGCCGCACCGGCGCCGCCCTCGGCACCGGACTCGTCGGCGCCTGTCTCGGTCTTGGAGGCCGGGGCCTCGGGGCCCGGCTTCGGGGCACCCGGCTTGGGCGCGCCCGGCTTCGGGGCCGCCGCTCCCGGCTTGGGGGCCGCGCCGCCACCCGGCTTGGGTGCGGCGGGCTTGGCGGCACCCGGCTTGGGTGCCGCGGGCTTCGCTGCGGACTTCTTGGCGCCGTTGGCGCCACTGCCCGAGTCGAAGGCGTCTGTCAGTTTCCGTACTACCGGCGCCTCGATGGTCGAGGATGCCGAACGGACGAATTCCCCAAGTTCTTGGAGCTTGGCCATGACGACCTTGCTCTCGACTCCAAGCTCCTTGGCGAGCTCGTATACCCGGACCTTAGCCACTTCGCTCCTTACGGCCCGGGGGATCGTCCGCCGGACCTTCGCTACTTGTGCATGGGCGTACTCATCGCGTACTCATCGAGTGCTCATCGCAATCTCGACCTACTTCCGACTCGCGAGGTACCTCTCCCGCACGGGGATTCCGTACGGGCTGTCTTACGGTGTCTCCTGCTCGATCTGCCGCACGCGCTGGAACAGCTCCGCGGTGTCGAACGGCCCCGGACCCCGGAAGGCCCGGTTGAACGCCCGGCGGCGGACGGCCTGCTCAAGGCAGACCGGTGTGGGATGCAGATAAGCACCCCGGCCGGGCAGCGTACCGCGAAGATCGGGGACGCAGCGCCCCTCGACCCACACCACACGCAGCAGATCGCGCTTGTCCGAGCGTTCCCGGCAGCCCACACAGGTGCGCTCAGGGCAGACTCGGTCGCGCGTCCGGCCAGACACTGGTTAAGTCTACCTCCCCGCACCACCCATCCCCTTGGGGGGTAAAGGCGGTGACGTGTGTTTCAGCCCTGTTCCGCGGCGCGACCGTGGGCCTGACCGGCCTCGGGGGAGGCGGCGTCGGCCGTGTCGGGACGGATGTCGATGCGCCAACCGGTCAGCCGGGCGGCCAGGCGGGCGTTCTGCCCCTCCTTGCCGATGGCCAGGGAAAGCTGGTAATCGGGCACGGTCACGCGGGCCGACCTGGCGGCCAGGTCCACGATCTCGACCTGGCTGACGCGGGCCGGCGACAGGGCGTTGGCGACCAGGTCAGCGGGGTCCTCGGACCAGTCGACGATGTCGATCTTCTCGCCGTGCAGCTCGGCCATCACGTTGCGGACCCGGCCGCCCATCGGGCCGATGCAGGCGCCCTTGGCGTTCAGACCCGAGCGCGTGGAGCGTACCGCGATCTTCGTACGGTGACCGGCCTCGCGCGCGATGGCGGCGATCTCGACCGACCCGTCGGCGATCTCCGGCACCTCCAGCTCGAACAGCTTCTTGACCAGATTCGGGTGGGTCCGCGAGAGCGTCACCGACGGGCCGCGCACCCCCTTGGCCACGCGGACCACGTAGGTACGCAGGCGGGTGCCGTGTGTGTAGTCCTCGCCGGGCACCTGCTCCTGCGGCGGGAGGATCGCCTCCAGCTTGCCGATGTCCACCAGCACGCTCTTGGGGTCCTTGCCCTGCTGCACCATGCCCGCGACGATGTCGCCCTCGCGGCCCTGGTACTCGCCGAAGGTGACCTCCTCCTCGGCGTCCCGCAGCCGCTGGAGGATCACCTGCTTGGCTGTCGTCGCGGCGATACGGCCGAAACCGGTCGGGGTGTCGTCGAACTCGCGCGGCTCGGCACCCTCCTCCAGGTCGCCCGCGTCCTCCTTCGCCCAGACCGTCACATGCCCGGTCTTGCGGTCCAGCTCCACCCGCGCGTCACGGCGGCTGCCCTCGGTGCGGTGGTACGCGATGAGGAGGGCCGACTCAATCGCCTCGACCAGCAGATCGAGGGAGATCTCCTTCTCCCTCACCAGCCCGCGCAGAGCACTCATGTCGATGTCCACGGTTACGCCTCCTCCTTGCTCTCGTCGTCGTCATCGGCCGCGGACTCGTCCGGCGCCTTCTCAGCGAGCTCAGCGTGCCCGGCGGCCTTGCGGTTGAACTCGATCTCCACGCGCGCCTTGGCGATCTCGCCGAAGGCGAGGCGGCGCCGCGTGGGCTTCCGTCCCTTGACACCCGGGACCTCAAGGTCAAGACCCTCGTCGTCCAGACCGGTGATACGCGCTGTCAGCTCGCCGCCCCCGGCCTCCTCGGTGAGGTGCGCCTTGATCAGCCTGCCCAGGGCGCGGCGGTAGTGCCGCTGCTCCGTGAGGGGGCGGTCGGCGCCGGGCGAGGTCACTTCCAGCACGTACGGCGAGCCACCCATGGCGTCCGTCTCGTCCAGCAGTTCGGAGAGCGCGCGGCTCAGCTCCGCGCAGGTGTCGAGCTGCACCCCGTCGTCCGAATCGACGACCACGCGCAGGACACGGCGCTTTCCGGCGGGGGTCACGTCGATCTCTTCGAGATCCAGCCCCTTCTCGCTGACAAGCGGTTCCAGCAGTCCGCGCAGCCTCTCGCTCTGGGTGGTGCTCATCCGGGTGACTCCTCGGCCGCGTGTGCTGTTGTAGGGGGACCTCGTTGGGTACGGCGTGTCGGACCCAGCCTATCGTCTGCGGCGGACCACGCCGACCAGACGGGCGATGTGCGGTGGATGTGTGCGGCGTCCGGGTATGCGTCGTGCACCGCGGGGTGGCCCGTCCGGGAGCGGAAACCCGCACGGGTACGCTCACGTGGCGGTGATCACCGCCACGCCACGATCCGACGTCCGGCCGCCGACACCCTGGCGATGCGATGCCCGAGTTCAGGAGTGCCCATGCCGCTCACACCGTCACCGGTCACCGCGGGACCCCGCCGCAGGTCGCTGCTGGCCGGGGCGCTGGGCGCGGGCGGAGCCCTCGGCCTCGTCGCCGGGTGCTCGGACGACGACGGCGGCAGCGACGACTCGGAACGCGCCGACGACGCGGCGGCACGGAAGCTGCGCGCGCATGCCACCCGCGAGAGCCAGGCGCTGCTGGCCCGCTACGACGGGACGGTGGCGGCCCACGCCGGCCTCGCGGGGCTGCTGCGCCCGCTGCGCGCCCAGACAGCGCGGCACACCGAGGTGCTGGGCGGCAAGGACGCGGCGCGCGCCTCCCGTACGAACAGGTCGGCCGTCCCCTCCGACGCGAAGCAGGCGCTCACGGCGCTGGCCGAAGCGGAGCGGCGCACGGCGGACGCGCGGACCAAGGCGCTCATGGACGCGCCGCCCGCACTGGCCCGGCTGCTGGCCTCCCTCGCGGCGGCGGGCGCGGCAGCCGCGTACCTCCTCGCCGAGGGCGAGCCGCGCGGCGCCGGGGACAGCGGCGGCGGAGAGGACGACGGGAAGGACAGGGGCGCATGAAGGAGCTGGACGCCGTACGGGCCGCGCTGGCCGCCGAGCACGCCGCCGTCTACGGCTACGGAGTCGTCGGCGGCCGGATCGGCGACGACCGCAGGGACGAGGCGCGCGAGGCGTACGACGCGCACCGCGCCCGCCGGGACACACTGCGCCGCGCCGTACGCGACCTCGGCGGCGAGCCCGAGCCCGCTGCCGCCGCCTACTCGCTGCCCTTCGCCGTGCCCGACAGCGCCGCGGCGGCACGGCTCGCCGCCGAGCTGGAGGACCGGATGGCGGGGGTGTACGCCGATCTCGTCGGCGCGAGCGAGGGCGCGCGGCGGCGCGACGCGGCCGGGGCGCTGCGGGAGGCGGTGGTCCGGTCGGTGCGGTGGAAGGGAAGCGGCGTAGCCTTCCCTGGGCTCACCGAACGCGCCGGTTCCGAGTCCCCGGCGCCCAGCGGGTCGGGGTCGCCCGGGACGCGCCCGAACTCCTTCTGACCCCTTCTGGCCGTCCCCGTCCCCGTCCCTGTCCCCGCCCCGCCCCTCCGTTCGGAAAGGTTCCCTCGACCGAATGGCTTCCGCTTCGCCCCACGAACCTCCGCAGCGGCTGACGCGCTCCCTGGCCTCCCTCGGGAACCGCGCCGGTGAGCACGTCGCGCGCGACGCCGACGACTGGCTCGGCGCGCTGCCGGGGCTGCTGGAGCGGACGCTGGAGCGCTGGGAGCTGACGGCCGAGCGGGTGGTCTCGCCCGGCGGACGCAGCAGCCTCGTCGCGCTGGTCCGACGGTCCGACGGCACGCCCGCGGCGCTCAAGCTCCTCGCCCCCGACACCGTCTCGCCGCGCGAGCGTACGGAGCGTGAGACGGCCGCGCTGGAGCGCTGGAACGGCTGGGGGGCTGTACGGGTGCTGGGGGCGGCGCCGGAGGACGGGGCGCTGCTGCTGGAGCGGCTGCACGGTGAGGTCTCGTTGCGGTCGCTGCCCGAGGCGAAGGCCATGCTGGAGGCGGTGTCCGCGGTGCGGCGGCTGTGGGTCGAGCCGTCGTCTTCGTCCTCGCCTGCGTCCGGGGTCGCGCTGGAGACCGTCGCCGAGCACACGGAGGCCGAGGTCGCGTTCCTGCGCGAGTGCGCGCCCGGAGAGGCCGCGCCGCTGGTGGACGAGGCGCTGGAGCTGCGCGCCTCGCTGCTGGAGGCGCCGCCCGAACACGTACTGCTGCACGGCGACTTCCGGCAGGGCTCGGTGCTCGGTGCGGACGCTGAGCGGGCGCCGTGGCTGGCGGTGGGGCCCGAGCCGCTGGTGGGCGAGCGCGCTTACGACCTGGCGCGGCTCGTGCGGGACCGGCTCCACGATCTGGTCGCCTCGCCCGGGGCGGGGGCGGCGACGCGGCGCCGTATCAACAAGCTCGCGGACTCGCTCGACGTCGACCGCGAGCGGTTGCGGGGGTGGACGCTGTACCGGGCCGTCGAGTCCGGCGTCCGCCACGCGGCGGGCGGCGCCCGCGAGGACGCCGAACTCCTCCTGGAGTTCGCCGGCTGGCTCTGACGGCCCCTTCGCGGGGCGCGGAAGGAAACGCGGGGTTCCCCCTTCACCGGGCTGCACCCCTTCACGGGGTGCGGGGTGAAGCCTTCACGGGGGTTCTCTCTCACGCAGGGGTGCGCTGTGCCGGCGGGCCTTGGGGTTTTGCGGCGCGGCTGTGGGTGAGGGGTTCCTCCGCTTCACGGGGGTGTTGCGCGGGACGGTTGGCCAGTGTGGTGGGTGCCGTAGGGTCCCGCGCTGATTTTTGTGCCCCTGTCCGGGGGTGCCGTCGTGTGGCTTGGCGCCGTTCCTCGGGTGCGGGCCGGTGGCTTCGGTGCGGCGTGTGGTTGCGGTGCGTCGCGGCTGGCGCCGCGTGGTTCTTGGCTTGTGCCGGTGGTTGTGTGGGGTTGGTGTGTGGTGGGGGTCGGTGCCGTGCCGGGGTGTCTCCTCGGGCGGCGACAAGTGCGGGTCGGCTTTTCGG
>NZ_BAAGSO010000108.1:53535-53901 GCF_054782395.1 Streptomyces daliensis
GCGACGGCGCCCCACTGTTGTGGGCAGGCGTTCCGCATGGCGAGGGGGCACCTCCCAGCGGTAGCTGGGGGAGGGTGGGCACAACCCACCCACCGGCCCGCAGCACGCGAACGAAACCCCAGGGGGCACCGGGCTGCGCACCCTGCGAAGGGGGTGTTGCGCGGGACGGTCGCCCCGTGAAGCAGGAACCGTAGGGTCCCGCGCTGGGGGTGGGCCGCCACACGGCAAGGCGACGCAGTCGCACCCCGCGAAGGGGGGCGGGCCCCGGCCGACCCGGGGCCGAGGAGGGCCACCGGCGGGACGGGGACGGGGTGGGGTGTCCCCGCAGGTCGAGAAAGTCACCGGCGGAGAGACGAAGACGAGACC
>NZ_BAAGSO010000108.1:53911-57934 GCF_054782395.1 Streptomyces daliensis
AACCACCCACGCGCCCACAACCACGGTCCGAGCCAAGAATCACGCGGCGCCAGCCGCGAACAACCGGTCCACACGCCGCGCCGTAGCCACACAGCCGCACCCGGAAACGGCGCCCAGCCCCCGCGCAGGGGACCCCCACCAGGCGACGACGCCAAAACTGTTGTGGGCAATCGTCCCGCGGGCGAGGGGGCACCTCCCAGCGGTAGCTGGGGGAGGGTGGGCACAACCCGTGCCACCGGCCCGCCACACGCGAACGAAACCCCAAAGGGGCACCCACAGCAGGCGCACCCCCACCAGAAACAGGCACCCTGTGCAGGCTTCACCGCCCACCCCGTGGAGGGGCGCAGCCCGGGAAGGGATCAGGCTGGGGTGAGGCGAGCCACCGCGTCGGCGATGGGGAGGTCTTCGCGGGCGCCCGTGCGGCGGTCCTTCAGCTCGACGAGCCCGTCCTTCACCCCGCGCCCCGCGACGAGAATCGTGGGCACCCCGATCAGCTCGGCGTCGGTGAACTTGACGCCGGGCGACACCCCCGCACGGTCGTCCACCAAGACTCGCACCCCCGCCTCCCCGAGCCGCTCCGCGATCTCCAGCGCGGCCTCGGTCTGCGCCGCCTTGCCCGCGGCGACAATGTGAACGTCGGCGGGAGCGATCTCGCGGGGCCAGCACAGGCCTTGGTCGTCGGCGGTCTGTTCGGCGAGCGCGGCCACGGCGCGGGAGACGCCGATGCCGTAGGAGCCCATCGTGACGCGCACGGGCTTGCCGTCCTGGCCGAGGACGTCCAGCTCGAAGGCGTCCGCGTACTTGCGCCCGAGCTGGAAGATGTGGCCGATCTCGATCGCGCGGTCCAGCTCGATGCCCGCGCCGCAGCGGGGGCAGGGGTCGCCGGGCTCGACGACCACGACGTCGAGGTAGTCGTCGACCTCGAAGTCGCGGCCGACGACCACGTTGCGGGCGTGCTTGCCCTCCTGGTTCGCGCCGGTGACCCAGGCGGTGCCGGGCGCGACGCGCGGGTCGGCGAGGTAGCGGAACGCCTTGCCGGCGAGGCCGCCCTGCGGGCCGACGTAGCCGCGTACGAGGTCGGGACGGCCGGTGAAGTCGTCGGCGGTGACCAGCTCGACCGTGGCGGGCGCGAGCTGTTCGGCGAGCTTGCCGAGGTCGACCTCGCGGTCGCCGGGCACGCCCACGGCGGTGATCTCGCCGTCGACCTTCACCAGCAGATTCTTGAGCGTCGCCGAGGCCGGGACGTCCAGGTGCGCCGCGAGGGTCTCGATGGTGGGGGTGTCCGGGGTGTCCAGCACCTCCACGGCGGGGTGGCCCTCGGCGGTGCGGGGCTGTACGGCGACGGAGACGGCCTCCGTGTTGGCCGCGTAGCCGCAGGCGGGGCACTGCGCGTAGGTGTCCTCGCCCGCCGCTGCCGGGGCCAGGAACTCCTCGGAGGCCGAGCCGCCCATGGCGCCGGAGATCGCGGAGACGATGCGGTAGTCCAGCCCGAGGCGTTCGAAGATGCGCTGGTACGCCTGGCGGTGCAGGGCGTAGGACTCGGCGAGTGCCTCGTCGGAGACGTCGAAGGAGTACGAGTCCTTCATCGTGAACTCGCGCCCGCGCAGGATGCCGGAGCGGGGGCGGGCCTCGTCCCTGTACTTGGTCTGGATCTGGTAGATGATCACCGGCAGGTCCTTGTAGGACGTGCACTGGTCCTTGACGACCTGGGTGAAGATCTCCTCGTGGGTGGGGCCGAGCAGGTACTCGCCGCCCTTGCGGTCCTTGAGCCGGAAGAGCAGATCGCCGTACTCCTCGTAGCGCCCGGAGACCTCGTAGGGCTCCTTCGGCAGCAGCGCCGGGAGCAGCACCTCCTGGCCGCCGATGGCGTCCATCTCCTCGCGGACGACGCGCGTGACGTTCTCCAGCACCTGCTTGCCCAGCGGGAGCCAGGTCCAGATGCCCGCTGCGGTGCGGCGTACGTAGCCCGCGCGCACGAGCAGTTTGTGGCTGAGCGTCTCGGCGTCGGCCGGGTCGTCGCGCAGCGTCTTCAGCATCGACCGGGACATGCGCTGGACTCGGGCTGCCATGGGGTTCTCCTGCTCGGACCGTTCGAAGTGCGTGGCGTGAACCGGCGATGGATATCGGTGGGATACCGGCGACGGCTTCAGTGGTAGGCAAGGAGCCTATCGGGCCCCGGGCACGGCACGGAAATGGGTTCACGGGCCGGGGAGGCTTCCGGGGACGCGGACGGGCGCGGTGGACGCGGTGGACGCGGTGGACGCGGTTCAGGTGTGCGGGCGCAGCAGTGGGAGCGGTGCCCCCATCACGGCGTACGGGCTCGGCGCGCTCGGGAAGAGCACCTGGCGGGCCAGGTCGCGGTAGCCGAGCCGGTGGTAGAGGGCGCGGGCCGGGCTGTCGGTGTCGATGGCGGAGAGGAGGGAGCGCGGTTCGGCCGCGGCGTCGGTGAGCTGGGTGATCAGCAGTCGGCCGATGCCCCGGTTCTGGTAGAGGGGGTGGACGTGCAGCTCCGTGATCACGAACGCGTCGCCGAGCCAGTGCTCGAACCCGTTCTGGCGCAGGTAGGGGTGGACGACGGTGGACCACCACTGCGTCCTGTCGTTGGGCATGCCGTACACGAAGCCGACGAGCCGCCCCTCAGGGGTGGTCGCGCCCAGGGCGCGCGCGCCGGGCGAGGCCAGGTGCCGCAGCACGATGTGGCGGCGCACGCCGACCTCGTCGTCGGTGAGCCCGAAGGCGACGGCCTGCACGGCGAGCGCGTCGTCCACGCGTGCGGCGAGGTCGAGCGGGCCGACGGCCGTCTCTCGGGGGTCCTGGGGCTGGCCCCCGGCGGAATGCAGCATGCCCGGGAGGCTACTAGGACCGCTGTCAGAACAGGACGCTCATGAAGGCCCCGACCTCCTGGAAGCCCACCCGGTGGTAGGCGGCACGGGCCGGTTTGTTGAAGTCGTTGACGTAGAGGCTCGCGAGGGGTGCCACGTCCTGGAGCGCGTAGCGCAGGACCGCTGCCATGCCGGTCACGGAGAGTCCCTCGCCGCGCCGCTCGGGGGCGACCCACACGCCCTGGATCTGGCAGGCGTACGGGGTGGCCGCGCCGATCTCGGCCTTGAAGACGACCTTGCCGTTCTCGACCCGTGCGAAGGAACGCCCCGAGCCGACGAGTTCGGCCACCCGCGCCTGGTAGATGAGCCCGCCGTCCCCGGCGAGGGGCGAGACGCCGACCTCCTCGGTGAACATGGCGACGCACGCGGGCATCACCAGGTCCATCTCGTCCTTGCGCACCCGGCGCACCAGGGGGTCGGGCCGTACGTCGGACGGCATGGAGTCGGTGACCATCAGGGGCTGGTTGCCGCGCACGTCGCGGGCCGGGCCCCAGTGCGGTTCGAGATACGACCACAGCGCCGCCGTCGGCCCGGCCGGGCCGACGATGGACGAGCAGCGGCGCCCCTGCCGCCGGGCCCGCTCGGCGAAGGCGCGCACGGCCTCGGGGCCCGCGCACAGGGGGACGAGGTTGGCCCCCGCGTAGCACAGGGACTCCAGTCTGCCCCGGTGGTACCAGCCCCACATCTCGCCGCCAAGGCGCCAGGGATCGAGCCCCGAGATGTTGACGCGGGCGGCCACGAAGGCGTTGTTGACGGGCTCGCGGCGCAGCACCGCGAGGGCGTCGTCCAGCTCGCCTGGGTCGACGACTCTGGTGGAGGTGGTGGTCAGCACGTGTCGTCTTGCCTCACCGATACGGGCCTGGGAGGCCGGGGAACAGCTCTTGGCACTGTATCTCCCCTCGTCCCGGTTCACCTGGTTCGAGCACGCACAGCGTCCGCGGCTACCCTCTCCGCTGCCCTCGCTGCGGCAGGTGACGGCGGCGCTGAGCGGTCCACTGACGGCGACGGCCCGCTCCGGCCCGCGTCCGGCCCCGTACAGCGGGAAGCCCCGCACCACGACGGCGGATTCCAGGGATCGTCGCAACACGTGGTCGTGTTGATCAGGCCGTGAGCAGTTTATGCAGGCGCTCGGCTGGGGTTT
>NZ_BAAGSO010000109.1:0-17115 GCF_054782395.1 Streptomyces daliensis
CCGACCCGCACTTGTCGCCGCCCGAGGAGACACCCCGGCACGGCACCGACCCCCACCACACACCAACCCCACAACCACGGCCGCAACCCAGAATCACGCGGCGCCAGCCGCGACGCACCGCAACCACACGCCGCGCCGAAGCCACCGGCCAGACAGCCGAACACGACGCCAAGCCCAGCGCAGCGCCCCGTGCTGCGGCACAAAAATCAGCGCGGGACCCTACGGTGCCCACCACACCGGCCAACCGTCCCGCGCAACACCCCCGTGAAGCGGCAACCGCGCTTTCAGCCCGCGAACCGCGACGGAACCCGCGCCCACCCCTCGACCTGGGGTACAAAACCCCCATTTTCGTGACGGAACCACTCCGTCACGAATGGGCACGGAGTGCCGACTTCCGGGGCACGGAATGCCAATTTCACCCCACCCTTTGATCGATCATCGATCGCAGGCGTACAGTCCATTCGCTGGGGCGCTCCCCTGTCCTGCCCCTTCAGGGACCCCGACCCCGCACCCCCCTCTGTCCGCCCGTCCGGAAGGTGGCCACCATGCCCGACCCCGTACGCAACCAACCGAGCGAGCTCGACCAGCTCCCGGACCGCGACCCCCAGGAAACCGCCGAGTGGCGGGAATCCCTGGACGCCGTGACCGCGCACGCGGGCCCCGAGCGCGCCTCGTACCTGGTGCGCCGCACCGTGGATCACGCCCAGGACAGCGGGCTGACCGTCCCGCAGCTGCTGGAGACGGACTACGTCAACACCATCCCGACCTCCGCCGAGCCGGAGTTCCCCGGTGACGAGGCCATGGAGGCCAGGATCACCGCGTGGAACCGGTGGAACGCCGCCGCGATGGTCACCCGCGGCAGCCGCTACGGCCTCGGCGGCCACATCGCCACCTTCGCCTCAGCCGCCTGGCTCTACGAGACCGGCTTCCAGCACTTCTTCCGCGGCAAGGAGGCCGACGGCTCCGGCGACCAGCTCTACGTGCAGGGCCACGCCTCCCCCGGCGTCTACGCCCGCGCCTTCCTCGACGGACGCCTCACCGAGGCCCACCTCGACCAGTTCCGCCAGGAGGCGGGCGGCCAGGGCCTCCCCTCGTACCCGCACCCGCGGCGGCTCCCCTGGCTGTGGGAGTTCCCGACCGTCTCCATGGGCCTGGGCCCGATCTCCGCGATCTACCAGGCGCGGTTCAACCGCTACCTGACCGACCGCGGCATCAAGGACACGAGCAACTCGCACGTCTGGGCCTTCCTGGGCGACGGCGAGATGGACGAGCCCGAGTCGACCGCCGCACTCGCCCTCGCGGGCCGCGAGCGGCTCGACAACCTGACCTTCGTCATCAACTGCAACCTCCAGCGCCTCGACGGCCCCGTCCGCGCGAACTTCAAGATCGTGCAGGAGCTGGAGGCCCAGTTCCGCGCCGCGGGCTGGAACGTCGTCAAGTCGCTGTGGGGCTCCGCCTGGGACGAGCTGCTCCAGCTCGACACCACGGGCGCCCTCGTCCGCCGCCTGCGCGAGGTGCCGGACGCGCAGTTCCAGACGTACGCGACCCGCGACGTCGCCTACATCCGCGAGCACTTCTTCGGCGCCGAGCCCGCGCTCGCCGAGCTGGCGAAGCTGATCAGCGACGCGAAGATCGCCGAGTGTTTCCACACCTCCCGCGCGGGCCACGAGCCCCGCAAGGTGTACGCGGCCTACCGCGCCGCCGTCGCGCACCAGGGCGCCCCGACCGTGATCCTGGCGCAGACCGTCAAGGGCTGGACGCTGGGCCCGGGCTTCGAGTCCCGGAACGCGAACCACCAGATGAAGAAGCTGACCGGCAAGGAGTTCCGCGCCATGCGGGACCTGCTGGAGCTGCCGATCCCGGACAGCAAGCTCGACGAGGAACTCGTCCCCTACGTGCACCCGGGCGCCGACTCCCCCGAGGTCAGGTACCTCCAGGAGCGCCGCGCGGCCCTCGGCGGCCCGGCCCCGGCCCGCAAGGTGCACCCCGTCGGCCTGCCCGAGCCGGCGGCGAAACCCTTCGACGCGCTCAAGAAGGGCTCCGGTTCGCAGGAGATCGCCACCACGATGGCGTTCGTCCGCCTCGTCAAGGACCTGATGCGGGAGAAGGAGACCGGCAGGCGCTGGGTTCCGATCGTGCCCGACGAGGCCCGCACCTTCGGCATGGAGTCGCTGTTCCCGTCGGCGGGCATCTACTCGCCGCTGGGCCAGACGTACGACCCGGTCGACCGCGACCAGCTCCTCTACTACAAGGAGGCGTCGGACGGCCAGATCCTCAACGAGGGCATCACGGAGGCCGGTTCGCTGGCCGACTTCACCGCCGCCGCCACGTCGTACGCGACGCACGGCGAGCCGATGATCCCGTTCTACATCTTCTACTCGATGTTCGGCTTCCAGCGCACCGGCGACCAGTTCTGGGCGCTCGCCGACCAGCTCGGCCGCGGCTTCGTGATCGGCGCCACCGCGGGCCGCACGACGATGACGGGCGAGGGCCTCCAGCACGCCGACGGCCACTCGCCGCTGCTCGCCTCCACCAACCCGGCCGCGATGATCTACGACCCGGCCTTCGCCTTCGAGGTCGGCGCGATCGTCAAGGACGGTCTGCGGCGGATGTACGGCCCTGACCCGGAGCAGAACGAGGACATCTTCTACTACCTCACGGTCTACAACGAGCCCAAGGTCCAGCCGGCGCTCCCTGAGGGCGTCACGGACGAGGCCATCGTCAAGGGCCTGTACCGCTACAGGGAGGGCACGGCTCCGGAGGCCGAGGCGCCCCGCATCCAGCTTCTCGCCTCCGGCACCGCGATCCACTGGATCCTGGAGGCCCAGGAGATGCTGGCGGACGAGTGGGGCGTGACCGCCGACGTGTGGTCGGCCCCCTCCTGGAGCGAGCTGCGGCGCGACGCGCTGGAGTGCGACGCGGCGGCCCTGCGCGGCGAGGAGCGGGTCCCGTACGTGACCCGCGCGCTGGAGGGCGCGGCAGGGCCGGTGCTCGCGGTCAGCGACTGGATGCGTGCCGTCCCGGACCAGATCAGCCAGTGGGTCGAGCAGGACTGGTCCTCGCTGGGCACGGACGGCTTCGGCCTCTCCGACACCCGCGACGCGGCACGCCGCCACTTCGGCGTCGACCCGCAGTCGGTCACCGTCGCGGCCCTGGCCCAGCTCGCCCGGCGCGGCGAGGTCAAGCAGGAGACGGTGAAGAAGGCGGCCGAGAAGTACGGGCTGGCCTGACGACGGGTGACAGGTGACCGGTGACGGCTGACAAGTATCAGATGTCAGGTATCAACTGACAGTTATCGGATTCTGTCAGCCGGCACCGCACCGAGCCACCGTGCCGCCCACCAGGCATCCCCTTGTGGGCGGCACAATGCTGCTCATGCGCGCCTCTCGGCTGATCAAGATGGTCCTGCTGCTCCAGACCCGGCGGGAGATGACGGCCGCCGAGCTGGCGGAGGAGCTGGAGGTCTCCGAGCGCACGGTGGCCAGGGACGTGCTCGCGCTGTCCGAGGCGGGTGTCCCCGTCTACGCGGACCGGGGCAGGGCGGGCGGCTACCGGCTCGTCGGCGGCTACCGCACCCGCCTCACCGGCATCGGCCGGGGCGAGGCCGAGGCCCTGTTCCTCTCCGGGGTGCCCTCCGCGCTGCGCGACATGGGCCTGGCCGACGCGGCGTCAGCGGCGCGGCTCAAGGTCTCGGCCGCGCTGCTCCCCGAACTCAGCGACGCCCAGGACACGGCGGCCCAGCGCTTCCACCTCGACGCGCCGGGCTGGTGGAACGAGCCGGAGCGGCCCGCGCTGCTGCCGACGCTCGCCGAGGCGGTCTGGGACGACCGCGTGGTCGCGGCGCGCTACCGCCGCGACGGCGGCGAGGTGGAGCGCGAGCTGGAGCCGTACGGGCTCGTGCTGAAGGCGGGCGTCTGGTACGTGGCGGCGCGCGTCGTGGACCGGGCACGCGGCGCCGACGCGGGGCACGGCACGGACCGGGAAGCGCGCCAGAAGGCGGACGGCGCCGGGTGGCGCGTCTACCGCGTGGACCGCTTCCAGGCCGTCGCACTGTCCGGCGAACGCTTCGCGCGGGACCGGGAGTTCGACCTTCCGGAGTTCTGGGCGGACCGGGCCGCTTCGTTCGCCCGCTCGATCCTGCGCGACGAGGTGACCCTCCGGCTCACGGAGGCGGGCGCGCGCATGCTGCGGCACGTCACCGACCGCGTGGCGGCGGACGAGGCGCTGGCGAAGGCGGGCCACGGCCCGGGGCGGCCGGAGGGCCCCGAGGGCGCCGGGGACTCCGTCACGGTCACCCTTCCCGTCGAGTCCCTGGACGTCGCCTTCTCCCAGCTCCTGTCGCTGGGACCCGAGTGCGAGGTGCTGGAGCCGGAGCGGCTGCGGGCACGCTTCGGGTCGGCGTCCGCGCGGATGGCCGCGCTGTACGCGCCGTCGCCGCCCTCGCACTCGTCCTCGCCGTCGCCCTCGTCGCCGTCGCCGTCGCCGTCGCCGTCGCCGTCGCCGTCGTCGAACGGGTGAATCCCGCGTCGACCACTCGGCATGCACACGATCCGCCGCCCCGCACGCCGGGCGGCCGGTTTTCCGCGACGGCGGCGCCCCGCCCGGCATCTGCGGTAACGACACAGCGGCATCTGGCCCACTCCGCGTGCGGCGCGGGCGCGCAGGCACGATGCTGAGTGCGTGATGGACGAGACGGAGTTCTGGGAGCTGATCGATTCCACCCGCGAGGCCGCCGAGGGCGACCCCGAGGAACAGGCCGACCTGCTCATCGAGCGGCTGACACAGCTCGACCCCGACGGCGTGACCTTCTTCGCCCGGCACTTCGAGTCCCGTTACCACCGCGCCTACCAGTGGGACCTGTGGGCCGCCGCCTGGATCCTGCTGGACGGCGCGAGCGACGACGTCTTCGACGCCTTCCGGTGCTGGCTGATCGGCCAGGGCCGGGAGGTCTTCGAGGGCGCGGCGCACGACGCCGACTCCCTCGCTGAGCTGCTCGGCGAGTTCGACGACGAGCTGGACGGCGAGGCCGAGGACCTGGGCTACGCGGCGGACGAGGCGTACGAGCAGCTCACCGGCACCGAACTGCCGGACCTCGGCCTGCCGGAGCCGCCGGAGGACCCCGTCGGCGCGCCGCTGGACCTGGAGGACGACAACGCGCTCGCGGAGCGGCTGCCCAAGCTGTGGGCGCGCTTCCGGGGCTGACGCGCGCCCGCGTGTCCGCGCGTCCGCAGGTGCCGTTCCTAGGGACGGTTCACGGGGGCGAGCCACTGGCCCATGAGGATGTCGTCCACGTACTCGCCCTCCAGCACGAACTCCCCCGGAACCACGCCCTCCACCTCGAAGCCCATGGCCGCGTAGAGGCCGCGTGCGGGGACGTTGTGGCCGAGGACGCGCAGGGTGAGGCGTACGGCCCCCTGCTGGCGCGCCTGTTCGCACGCCCCCTCCACCAGAAGCCGCGCGACGCCGCGCCCGCGTGCCCACTCCGCGACGGCGAGGCCCTGTATCTGGCGTACGTGTGCGTTGCTGGCGAGCGCGGTGGGCTGCACGAGCCGGATGTACCCGGCGATCCCCTCGCCCTCGACCTCCGCCACGAGGAACTGCGCGGGCGGGTGCGTGGCGTCGAAGAAGGGGTCGTACGGGGGCCGGGGGCGCGGCTGGACGCTGTGCATCGTGGACCAGGTGCGCCGGTCCAGCTCGGCGAGTGCCGCCTCGTCTTCGCGTACGGCCGCGCGGATCGTCACAGGGGAGTGCTCTGACATGCGCGTCACGGTGCCTTGTCGACGGGCGCACGTCCAGCGTCTTCTGTCGCGGGCGCCCCTTCGGCGAGGGCGTTCCGCGCCCCCGGGGAGGTTCCGGGGAGGTTTCGGGACGCCCCGGGGGACGCCGTTCCGCGTCGGGCTGGGCGCGCGCTCCCCGTGCGGGCAGGATGGCCCCATGCGTATCGCGGTCACCGGCTCCTCCGGTCTCATCGGCTCCGCCCTCACCACCTCTCTCCGGGCGGACGGACACGACGTCGTGCGGCTCGTGCGCACGCGCTCGGCGGGGGCCCAGCGGCATGCCGCGCCCCCCTCGTCGACCGGCGCGGGTGCGGGCGCGGGCGCGGGTGCGGGCGCGGGTGCGGGCGCGGGCGCGGGTGCGGGCGCGGGAGGCGCGGGGCGCCCTGACGAGGTGGAGTGGGACCCCAAGCGCCAGTACGTGGACACCGCAGGACTCGCGGGCTGCGAGGCCGTCGTCCATCTCGCGGGCGCGGGCGTCGGGGACCGGCGCTGGACAGCCGCGTACAAGAAGGAGCTGCGCGACAGCCGCGTCCTGGGGACCGCCGCCATCGCCGACGCCGTGGCCTCGCTCGACACCCCGCCCCGAGTCCTGCTCGTGGGCACGGCCGTCGGCTACTACGGCGACACGGGTGACCGTGCCGTGGACGAGAGCGCGCCGCCCGGCAGCGGGTTCCTGGCCGACCTGTGCCAGGAGTGGGAGGCGGCGGCCGAGGCTGCCGAGGAGGCGGGCATCCGCACGGTGTACGGCCGCACGGGGCTGGTCGTCGCACGCCGGGGTGGCGCGTGGGGGCGGCTGTTCCCGCTCTTCAAGGCGGGGCTCGGCGGGCGCATGGGCGACGGCAGCCAGTTCTGGAGCCACATCGCGCTGCACGACCACATCGCGGCGCTGCGCCACATCCTCGACACCGAGGAGCTGTCGGGCCCCGTGAACCTCACGGCCCCGGAGCCGGTCACCAACCGCGAGGTCACCGCCGCCATGGGCCGCGTGCTCCACCGTCCCACCGTCTTCACGGCCCCGGCTCCCCTGCTGCGGCTGGCGCTGGGCGAGTTCGCCGAGGACGTGCTGGGCAGCCAGCGCGTGCTGCCGAGGCAACTGCTGGAGTCGGGCTTCTCGTTCGCCTTCCCCGGCATCGACGACGCGGTGCGCGCGGCACTGCGCTGACGCTCCCCTCCCGGGTCTCCCGGCCCCTCGGGGATCCCCGGAGGTCCGTCCCGGGGGCGCGCACGGGCGCGCCCCCGCGCGGGAGCGCACGGCTCCGACGTGATGGCCGTCGTGCCCCCGCACCGCGCGTCCGCCGTGCGACCGCCGTGCGACCGTGCTCTGCTTTCGCGCGACTGACCGCGACGGGGCCGCTCCGTAGAGTCGTCGCGAACTCCGGCATTACTCGCGCCCGTTGGGGCATCAGCACGGCAGCACGTCAGTCGTGAACGGAACCCGGAACCCATCGCGCGCCGACCACGGGGAGGCACCGTGCTCATCAGCAGCGCCGCACACACCGGCCGACAGCCCGAACCGGAGGCCGATGTCGTCATTGTCGGCGGCGGGCTGGCCGGTCTCACGACCGCCCGCCATCTGACCGAGGCGGGGCTGCGGGTCACCGTTCTGGAAGCCGCCGAGCGGGTGGGCGGCCGGATGTCGACGGACCGGCTGGACGGCTTCCGCCTGGACCGCAGCGCCCAGCTCCTGTGCCCCGACTGGCCCGAGCTGACCCGGCTGCCCGCCTTCTCCGCGCTGACGACGCGGCCCTTCGCCCCCGGCGCGCTGCTGCGCACCGACGGCCGTACGTACCGGATCGGCGATCTGCGCCGCTCCGCGAGAGGCACCGGGCGGGCCGCGCTGACGGGCCGCCCCGACCGTGGCCCCGAGGGGCGCTCGGACCGGCGTCCCGAGGACTACGGCGACCAGCGCGCGGGGCGCCGACCCGACCGGCGCACACGGGGCGCACTCAACACGGCGCGCGCCCTCACCAATGCCCGGAGCCGCGCGGCCATGACCGGCGCGATGACGGGTGCGATGGCGGGCGCCGTCGATCTCGTCCGGCTGCGCAACGCGCTGGCCCGCTTCGTCACGGTGCCGCCCGAGCGGCTGCTGGCCCGTACCGAACTGTCGGCCTCGCAGGCGCTGTCCGCGCGCGGTCTCCCCTCGCGCAGCGTCGACACGCTGGTGCGGCCCCTGCTCGCCGCGCTCCTCTCCGACCCGGAGCTGACCACCTCCAGTCGCGTGGCCGACCTGACGCTGCGCGGCTTCGCGCGCGCCGGGCTCTGCGTCCCGGCCGGTGGCCTCTCGACGCTGCCCGAACTGCTCGCGGCCGGGCTGCCGCACGGCACGGTGCGGACCGGGATACGGGCCGTGTCCGTCGCCACCAACGCCGTGACCACCGAGGACCACGGGACCCTCGGCTGCCGGGCCGTGATCGTCGCGACGGGCGCGGCGGAGGCCGCAGGACTGCTCCCAGGGCTCAGGGCACCCGGCTTCCACCCGGTGACCGTCCTGCACCACGCGGCGCGGGAGACGGAGGCGACGCGCTCGCCCTCGCTGCTCGTCGACGCCGAAGCCGAGCGCGAGGGTCCCCTCTCGCACACGTGGGCCGCCTCGGCCGTGGACCCCTCGCGGGCGGCGCCGGGCGAGACGCTGGTCACCTCGGTCGTCCTCGGCCAGGCCGCGTGCGACCCGGTGTCCGTGCTGGACAAGGCGTCGCGGGCCCAGTTGACCTCCCTCTACGGCGGGCAGGCCGAGCGCTGGAGCCTCCTCGCCGCCTACCACGACCCCCACGCCGTCCCGGCGATGCCCGCGCCGCACGATCTGCGCCGTCCGGTGCGCGTCTTGTCGGGTCTCTATGTATGCGGTGACCACCGTGACACGAGCAGCGCACAGGGCGCGCTGGTGTCGGCGAGGCGCGTCGCGCACGAGGTGCTGCGCGATTTCGGGCTGCCGTCGGAGATGGCGACGACGGCTCTCCCGACCGCCGCCTAACAGCAGTCACACGCGTCCGCCGGAATCGAACATTCATCCCGAATCACGGGATGACCAGGGCTTATTGTCAGTGCCGGGCGGTATCCTTCAAGGAGAGTGGAAAGCGTGGGCGAGGGCCCGCGCAGGCTCGCTGAACACGTGGAGGTCGCCGATGACAGCAGCAACCAGCACCCCGACGGCCCTGTTCGATCTGCCCGTTCTCAAGAAGAGGCCGCTCCCGGCCGGACGGCCCCGCGAGTGGTATGAAACCCACAACCGACAGTTGAAGGCGATGCGCATCGCCATCGCCCTTCTCGACACCGGCGTCTATACGGCGAAGCAGGCGCGGAACCGCACGATCCGCGCGACGGCGGCCCGGATAGGCGTGCACCCGCCGTCCAACACGACCTGCCATCTGGTGCGTTCCCTGCTCCCCTGACGGGAGCGGGACCTCCGTCCCTCCGCCCCTGGCCACGGCTGTCCACGGCCCCGTCCGCACCGGACGGGGCCGTGGGTATGCTCGCCGCGATGCCGCGGTCGCCCCCGCCCGTACGCGCGCGGGGGGCGACGAGAGTGACGAGATGAGCGAGAGCGCAGTGTTCGAGTACGAGAAGGACGGCGCGGAGATCTATCGCCGCTCCTTTGCCACCATCCGGGCCGAGTCCGATCTCTCGGGCCTTCCCGAGGACGTGGCCCAGGTCGCCGTCCGGATGATCCACGCCTGCGGAATGGTGGACCTCGTCCGCGATCTCGCCTACACCCCCCAGGTCGTCTCCCGCGCCCGCGCGGCACTGCGGGCCGGGGCGCCCGTGCTGTGCGACGTCGCGATGGTGGCGAGCGGTGTGACCCGCAAGCGGCTGCCGGCCGACAACGAGGTGATCTGCACCCTGTCCGATCCCTCGGTACCTGGGCTGGCGGCACGTGCGGGCACCACGCGCAGCGCGGCGGCGCTGGAGCTGTGGCGCGAGCGTCTCGACGGCGCGGTCGTGGCCGTCGGCAACGCGCCCACAGCCCTCTTCCGGCTGCTGGAGATGGTCGAGGAGGGCGCCCCGCGCCCGGCGGCCGTGATCGGGGTGCCGGTCGGCTTCGTCGGCGCCGCCGAGTCCAAGGACGCGCTGGCGGCGCACTCCTCGGGGCTCGACCACCTCGTCGTACGGGGGCGGCGCGGCGGCAGCGCCATCGCCGCGGCGGCGGTCAACGCGCTGGCGAGCGAGGTCGAGTAACGAGGTCGGGTGAGGGCGCCCGACGGTTCAGGCCGGGCGGGGGCCCAGGTGGGTGCGCAGCCAGGCGAGGGCGTGTTCCGGAGCGTCGGCCACCGTCACCCCTTCGGGTACGGGCGGCCTGCGGACGATCACCACGGGCAGCCCGGCCTCGCGCGCGGCGGTGAGCTTCGGCGCGGTCGCCGCTCCCCCGCTGTCCTTGGTGACGACGACGTCGACGCGGTGGCGCCGCAGCAGTTCCCGTTCCCCGTCGAGGGTGAAGGGGCCCCGGTCGAGCAGCAGCTCCGTGCGGGTGGGCAGGGGCGGCTCCGGCGCCTCCACCGTCCGTACGAGGAACCACAGCCCGTCCAGCCCCGCGAAGGCGGCCAGCCCCAGGCGTCCCGTGGTCAGGAAGACGCGCCGTCCCAGCGCGGGCAGGGCGCGGGCCGCCTCGTCCAACGAGCCGACCGGGTGCCAGTCGTCGCCCTCGCCGGGGCCCCAGCCGGGGCGGCGCAGGGCGAGCAGGGGAACATGGGCGAGGGCGGCGGCGCGTGCCGCGTGGAAACTGATCGTGTCGGCGAAAGGATGGGTGGCGTCGATGAGCGCGTCCACCTCGTGTTCGCGCAGCCAGCGCGCCAGGCCCTCGGTGCCCCCGAACCCGCCGACGCGCACCTCGCCGGGCAGCTCCTTCGGGTGGGCCACCCGTCCGGCCAGCGAGACCGTCACCCGCGGCCCCGCCCCCTCCGCTTCCGCCTCCGGCCGCTGCCGCTGCCGCTGCCGCGCGAGCAGCCCGGCCAGCTCCCTGGCCTCCGCCGTACCGCCGAGGATCAGCACGTGGGGCGGCTGCGGCGACGCGGGAGCCGACGCGGGGCGCGGGGTGTCCATGGGGTCCTTCCGTGGCTGAGTCCGGTGCGGCGCGGGGCGCCGAGGGCGGCGGGCGCGGCGCTCAACTCAAGCACACGGGGCTGCGCCCCGGCTGGACCACCGGCGCCTGCGCGACGGCCGCGGCCACGGCCGCCTACAGCGCCCTGCTGACCGGCGACTTCCCCGACCCCGTCACGATCACCCTTCCCAAGGGCCAGACCCCGTCCTTCGCACTGGCCGCCGAGGAACTGGGCACGGATACGAGCACGGGTGCGGAGTGGGCGATGGCGGGGATCGTCAAGGACGCGGGCGACGACCCCGACGTCACCCACGGAGCACTGATCCGCGCCACGGTGCGGACGCTGCCGCCGGGCTCCGGGGTGGTCTTCCGCGCCGGTCCCGGCGTCGGCACCGTCACCAGGCCGGGGCTGCCCCTCGACGTCGGGGAGCCCGCGATCAACCCCGTGCCGCGCCGCATGATGCGCGAGCACATCGCCGAGGTGGCCGCGCGGCACGGCGGCACGGGAGACGTGGAGATCACGGTCTCGGCCGACCACGGCGAGGAGATCGCCCGCTCCACCTGGAACCCGCGGCTGGGCATTCTGGGCGGCCTGTCCATCCTCGGTACCACAGGCGTCGTCGTCCCCTACTCCTGCTCGGCCTGGATCGACTCGATCCGGCGCGGGGTGGACGTGGCCCGCGCCGCAGGGCGCACACACCTCGCGGGGTGCACGGGCTCGACGTCGGAGCGCACGGTGGTCGCGGAGTACGGGCTGCCCGAGGACGCGCTGCTGGACATGGGCGACTTCGCGGGCGCGGTGCTCAAGTACGTGCGCCGTCACCCCGTGCCGCGACTCACCGTGTGCGGCGGCTTCGCGAAGCTCTCCAAGCTCGCCGCCGGTCATCTCGATCTGCACTCGGGGCGCTCGCAGGTGGACAAGGGCTTCCTCGCCTCCCTCGCACGCGACGGCGGCGCCGACGACGCGCTCGCGTCCTCGGTCGCGGAGGCGAACACGGGCCTGGCCGCGCTCCAGTTGTGCGCGGCCCGAAGTGTGCCGCTGGGCGACCTCGTCGCCGCGAAGGCCCGTGACCAGGCGCTCGGGGTGCTGCGGGGCGCGCCCGTCGCCGTCGACGTGCTCTGCGTCGACCGCGCGGGCACGGTCGTGGGCCGCTGCGCGGTGGCCGGACCCGGCGCGGGGCGCGCCTGAGCGGGCGGACGGACGCTACGGCTCAGGTACCGGCACCCGCCCCCTCCGTCACGCCCCCTTCGTCACCGCCCCCTTCGTCACCGCCCCCTTCGTCACCGCCCACTGCGTGACCGGCATGGCCTGGCGCCAGCCCGTGAAGCCGCCCACGGGGACGGCGTGGGAGACGGCGAGGCGTACGAGGTCGCCGCCGTGGGTGCGGCGCCAGTCGGCGAGCAGGGCCTCGGACTCCAGCGTGACGGTGTTGGCGACCAGGCGGCCACCGGGCCGCAGCGCCGCCCAGCACGCCTCCAGCAGCCCCGGCACGGTCAGCCCGCCGCCCACGAACACGGCGTCGGGCGCCGCCGGTCCGGCCGCCCCGGCCCGGTCGGACGGCCCGGCCCGGTCGGACGCCCCGGCCCCATCAGGCGCATCGGCCAGCTCCGCCAGAACCTCGGGCGCCGACCCGGTGACGACGCGGAGCGTGGGCACCCCGAGCGCCTCCGCGTTCCGCACGATGCGTGCTGCCCGCTCCGCGTCCCGCTCCACACTCACCGCGCGGCAACCGGGGTGCGCCCGCATCCACTCGACGGCCACCGAGCCCGAGCCACCGCCGATGTCCCACAGCAGTTCGCCGGGCGCGGGCGCCAGCGCGGCCAGCGTCGCGGCCCTGACATGGCGCTTGGTGAGCTGCCCGTCGTGCTCGTACACCTCGTCGGGCAGCCCCGGTACCGAGGACAGCCGCGGCGCCTCTTCCGTACGGCGGCACTCCAGCGCGATCACGTTGAGCGGGTCGCCGGGCGCCCTGTCCCACGACTCGGCGGTGCCCTCGGCCTGGCGCTCGTCCGGGCCGCCGAGCTGTTCCAGCACCCGCATCCGGGTGGGGCCGTAGCCGCGGGCGCGCAGCAGCGCGGCGACCTCGGCCGGTGTCGCCGCGCCCGCGCTGAGCACCAGCAGCCTGCGCCGGTCGTGGAGCGCGGCGGTCAGGTTCGCCAGGGGCCGCCCCACCAGCGTGACGACCCCGGTGTCCTCCAGCGGCCAGCCGAGCCGCGCGCAGGCGTACGAGACGGACGACGGGTGCGGCAGTACGCGCAGCCGCTCGGCCCCCGCGACCTCGGCGAGCGCGCGGCCGATCCCGTAGAACATCGGATCCCCGCTGGCCAGTACGCACACCCGCCGCCCCTCGTGCGCGGCCAGCAGGCCGGGGACGGCCGGGCGCAGGGGCGAGGGCCACGCGACCCGCTCCCCCGCGCACTCCCCCGGCAGCAGCGCGAGCTGCCGCTCCCCGCCGATCAGCACCTGCGCCCGCCGCAGCGCGTCCCGCGCGGCGGGCGGCAGCCCCTCCCAGCCGTCGGCGCCGAGCCCGACCACGACGACGGGTTCCGGACCGGCTCCCTCCGCAGGTGAGGCGGGCTGCGGCGCGGGGGGTACGGGGCTCACGGCGGGCTACCTCGGTGGTGCGGCGGGCGGACACGGCGGACGACGGGGACGGGGACGGGGACGGGGACGACGGTGCACGACTCTACTGGCGGCCCCCGCGCACCCGGTCACGGGCAAGCCGTGCGGCTACGCGCCCCGCGACTACGCGCCGCCCGTGAGTTCCCGCACCGTCGCCATGTCGTCGAAGGGCAGCATCTCGTCGCCGACGATCTGGTACGGCTCGCTGCCCTTCCCCGCGATCAGGACGACGTCCCCGCTCTCCGCGAGGGCCAGCGCCCGTGCGATCGCCGCGCGCCGGTCCACGTACCGCTCGAAGGGGGTACCCGTCGCGGCCAGTCCGGGGGCGACCATGTCCATGATCGCCTCGGGGTCCTCGGTGCGCGGGTTGTCCGAGGTGAGGACGCACAGGTCGGAGTGGGTACCGGCGATCTCGCCCATCGGGGCCCGCTTGGTCACGTCGCGGTCCCCGCCGCAGCCGAAGACCGTGACGACCCGGCCCGTCGCGAAGCCCCGTACGGCGGCGAGCACCTTGTCGAGGGAGTCCGGCGAGTGCGCGTAGTCCACGATCACGGCGGTGCCGTCCGGGGTCTCGAAGCGCTGGAGGCGCCCCGGCACCGGCGGGATCCGGTCCAGCGCGGCGACCAGTTCCGTCAGGTCGTGCCCCAGCGCGTGGCAGGCGGCGACGGCGGCCAGCGCGTTGGACACCGAGAACCGGCCGGGAACGGGGACGGCTGCCGGGTACTTGTGGCCCCCGTGGTGCAGCGTGAACCGGGTACCGAAGGCGTCCATCGCGAGGTCCGTCGCGCGGTAGTCGGCGTCGGCCTCCAGCGCGTACGTCGTCACGGCGCCCGGCATCAGCGCGGGGATCGAGGCGCCGACGGGGTCGTCGGCGTTGACCACCGCGTGGCGGCAGAGCCCCTGGAACAGGCGCAGCTTGGCGTCCCGGTAGTTCTCCATCGTGCCGTGGTCGTCCAGGTGGTCCTGGGTCAGGTTGGTGAAGACGCCGACGTCGAGGAAGGCGTGGTCCACCCGGTGGTGCAGCAGCCCCATCGACGTGGCCTCCAGCACCACGTTCCGCGCGCCCAGTTCGCGCATGCGGCCCAGCAGGTACTGGAAGTCGGTCGCCTCCGGCGTCGTCAGTACGGAAGCGGGCATCGGGACGGGCTCGTCGCCGATGCGGCTGCCGCCCGTGCCGATGACGCCCGTCCGCGTGCCCGTGGCGGCCCGCAGCAGCGACTCGGCCATGGAGGAGACCGAGGTCTTCCCGTTGGTCCCGGTGACCGCGACCATGTTCAGCGCGCGGCCCGGCTCACCGTGGTAGCGGGCGGCGACGAGGGGCGCGGCCCGCCGCGCGTCCGGCACCCGCACGACGCAGGCGCCGTGCCCGGCCGCCCACTCCGCCAGGACCGGCGCATCCACCGGGCCCTCGACGAGCACGGCCGCCGCTCCCCTCTCCAGCGCGACCCCCACGAGCCCAGGGCCGCCCTCCTCATGACCTGGTACGGCGAGGAACAGCGAACCGGGCACCACCCGGTGCGCGTCGACGTACGTTCCCCCGGTGACGGCCGTCCCCGGGTCGCCCAGGAGAACGTGGTGGTCGTGCCCGGTCAGCAGGTCGCTCAACTTCACAGGGATCCCTTCGGAGTGACAGCTCTTACTCGACGTACGCGGCGTACTCGGCGTATGCGATGGACGCGACGTACTCGATGCACGCGGCGTACTGGTGCGGTGCGCGGTCCCGGACGGGTCCGGGACGCGGTGGTTCGGGAGGGGGTGCTTCGGGGGGTGCTTCGGGAGGGGTGGAGGGGAGAAGCGGCACGGCGGGCGCGTTCGCGGATGCGAGTGCGGGTGCGGTGCGGTGCCGGAGACGGGAGACCGGGGCCTGCCCCGCGTTACGGGCACCCCGGGACACGAATGCCCGGGGCACGGCCTGCGGTGCTCCGCGAGGGGCGGGCGGTGCCGCGCCGGAAGTGGATCAGCGGCCCTGCCCTTGCCCCGTCATGGGGCGAGGCGAGTGCGCTAGCCGTGCCCGTGCAGGGCCCGGCAACCGGGCTTCGACGCCTCGGTGTCGGCGGCCTTCGCGGCCAGCTCGCTGACGATCACCGGACGAGCGGTGACCGCAACCGGGAACACGGCGCGAGGAGCCTGGATCAGGCACTCCCTCATCGCACATGTGTATCCCATACGACGGAGTTTACCGGAACTCTTGGAGAAGGCTCCGGTGTCCACGCTGGGGATGAATGGGTCTCAAGGCTGTTCTGACGTGTGCGTCACAGCGGACGTTTTGTTGTTCGGTGTAGTGGCGGACGATCGCCAAGGGTGCTCCGCCGCACGATGCGGAGCAATACGAGGGCGGCCACAGGTGTCCGTGCATGACGGCGCGGTTGACCGGGCCGGTGAACTCCTTCAGCTCCGCTTCGAAGTCCTCGCAGACCTTGCGCATGATCTCTTCGCAGCGCGTCAGCATCTCGCCGTGGAACACCCCGCGCCGGTACTTCGTCACAAAGAGCAAGTGCACATGTATCGTCGAAACAACATGCCTGCCACACCTTTAAGTGCTTTATCCGTCCATGACGTCGATCGTCATAGGATCTGGCGCGTGCAGCTTCGTTACAACTACCGGGCCTACCCGGATGCCGCCCAGTGCCGTGCGCTGGCCAGAGCGTTCGGGTGTGCTCGTGTGGTGTGGAACGACTGTCTGCGTGACCGCAGGGAAGCACACGCGGCGGGGCTGCCGTATGTGACGTCGGCCGAGTTGTCGCGGCTGCGTATCACTCAGGCCAAGCGCACCGGGGAACGTGCCTGGCTTGCCGAGGTGTCGGCGGTTGTCCTGCAACAGTCCCTGCGGGACCTGGATGCGGCCTACAAGAACTTCTTCGACTCGGTCACGGGCAAGCGGCAGGGGCGCAGGGTGGGCCCTCCTCGGTACAAGTCGAAGAAGGATGCCCGGCAGTCGGTCCGTCTGAACGCCAACGCCTTCTCCCTCCCCGGTGACGGCAGGGTGTATGTGGCCAAGGTCGGCCATCTCAAGATCAGGTGGTCGCGTCCGCTTCCGGCCGACCCGACATCTGTGACCGTCACCAAAGACAGCTCCGGCCGGTACTTCCTCAGCTTCGTCGTGGAGACCGAGCCCGACATCCTCCCCGCACTGGGGACAGAGGCCGGTATCGACCTGGGCCTGTCCGTCTTCGCCGTCCTCTCCGACGGCTCCAGGATCGCCAGCCCCCGTTTCCTGCGCCGGGCGGAGAAGAAGCTCAAGCGCCTTCAGCGGGAGCTGTCCCGCAAGGCGAAGGGATCGAAGAACCGGGCCAAGGCCCGTGCCCGGGTCGCGCGCCAGCATGCCCGGGTGGCGGACCGGCGCCGGGACTTCCACCACAAGGCTTCCACACGGATCATCCGCGAGAACCAAGCGGTGTATGTGGAAGACCTCGCGGTGGCCGGTCTCGGCCGTACCCGGCTGGGCAAGTCCGTGCACGACGCGGGATGGTCCGCGTTCACCGGCATGCTGGAGTACAAGACGGCCCAGCACGGCCGCACCTTCACCAGGGTGGACCGGGCCTTTCCCTCCTCCCAGCTCTGCTCGGCCTGCGGCGTGCGGGACGGCCCCAAACCCCTGCACGTACGGCAGTGGACCTGCGGGGCGTGCGGCACGGTGCACGAGCGTGACCACAACGCGGCCCGCAATGTCCTCGTCGAAG
>NZ_BAAGSO010000109.1:17244-58580 GCF_054782395.1 Streptomyces daliensis
GCAGGAAGCCCCCGGAAGGGCCACACGACCCAGGCCGGAATCCCTGGACTTTAGACCAGAGAGCACGTCAAATCCGGGGCAACAGCCTCCGCCCCCGAGCCGATCGGCTTGGGGGCGGAAGGGGCGGGGCGCGGGGACCGGGACCCGGAACGGGGTCAGAGGCCGATGTCGCGGCTGCGGATGTCCTCCAGCGACTCCCGCCGTACGAGCGGCCGGGCGTGCCCGTCCCGTACGGCGATCACGGGCGGGCGTCCGACGAGGTTGTAGCCGGAGGCCATGGACAGGTGGTAGGCCCCGGCGGCGGGGACGGCGATCAGGTCGCCTGGCCGTACGCCGGAGGGCAGCGGCACATCGGCCGCGAGGATGTCTCCGGCCTCGCAGTGCCGCCCCACCACGGTGGCGTCGCACATCCCGGAACCGGTTCCAGAACCGGCCCCGGAACCGGCCCCCTCGCCCCGAGCTGCGGCGCTGCCCACGAGGCGGGGCGCGTAGCCGACCCCGTACAGCGCGGGCCGCGGGTTGTCGCTCATGCCGCCGTCCACGGCCACGAACGTGGTGGCTCGCGTGCGTTTGACCGCGAGGACGCGGTAGAGCGCGACGCCCGCTGGCCCGGCGACGGCGCGGCCGGGTTCGAGGAGGAGCCGGGGCTCGGGCAGCCCGGCGGCGGCGCAGCTCCGGGACAGTTCGGCACGCAGGCGGCACGAGAGCGCGGCGAGGTCGAGTGCCGCCTCGCCCGGCCGGTAGGCGATGCCGTGACCGCCGCCGAGGTCCAGTTCGGGGAGGGCCACTCCGTGCTGCTCCCGGACGCGCGCCATGAGGCCCGTCATCCGTCGGACGGCGGCGAGATAGGGCTTGACGGAGGTGATCTGGGAGCCCAGGTGGCAGTGCAGCCCGGTGAGTTCGAGCCGCGGCTGGTCCAGGACGCGGGCGAGGGCGTGCTGCGCGGAACCGTCGGCGACGGACAGGCCGAACTTCTGGTCCTCCGTACCCGTACGGATCTTGTGGTGTGCTCCGGCAGCGATGCCGGGGACGACCCTGAGCAGCACCTTCTGGCGTCCGCGCGGTCCGACGGCCGCGGCCAGCCGGGCGATCTCCGCGGCACTGTCGATGACGATACGGCCGACTCCGAGGCGCAGCGCGGCCTCCAGGTCGTACGGGCTCTTGGCGTTGCCGTGCAGCACGATCCGGTCGGGCGGGAACCCCGCGGAGACGACGAGTTCCAGCTCCCCCGCCGAGCACACGTCCAGGCCGAGCCCCTCCTCCCGCACCCAGTGCGCCATGGCACGGCAGAGGAACGCCTTGGCCGCGTAGAGGACTTCGGCGTCGGGGAAGGCGTGCCGGTAGGCGCGGCAGCGGGCGCGGACCTCGGCCTCGTCGAGTACGTAGGCGGGGGTGCCGAAGCGCTCGGCGACGGCGGTGAGGGGGACACCGCCCACGGACAGGTCCCCGGCGGGGAGCCGCGTGGTGGACGCGGGCCATACGTCAAGGGAGTCGTGGGACGGCGGGGCCTGCGGGTCTTGCGGTGGCGGGGAGGACGGGCCTGTGGCCGGGGCGTTCACGGCGGTCACGGTCATCGCGGCCCCCTCAGCCCCGCCGCCGGGCTGAGGGCCGCCCGGCCGGTACGAGGATCGTCCAGTGCGGCGAGTGCGGTGACGCGACCCGGCGTCACGGCCGGGGCGGCGAACTGCGGGTCCACGGTGAGGAGTTCGACCCCCAGGGGTTCGGCGAGCGCCCGCAGCGCGGGCTCCGACAGCCGCACCCACCCTTGCGCGGCACCGAGCACATCGGCCAGCCGCTCCCTGGCGGTGAAGCCGACGGCCGTACGGTCACCAGGAGGCGTACGGAAGAGCCGGGGCACGCAGCCCGCGGGGCCCGGGGTGACGGGGACGTACAACGCGGGAACGGGAACCTCCGCGGGGCGGCGGGGGGAAGGTTCCCCGGGGTCGTCGTCGCTGCTGAACTCTGCCATGGCAAGGGCTCCTCGATGATCTGGGTGGGCCCCGTCGCGGGGAGGCGGACGGGGCACATCGCCGACGGTATGCCCGTATCGCACCCGGCCGCTGGGGCCGCTGACGGGACGCTGACGGCGAAGGGCCCCGCGTTGACGCGACGCTGACGTGCGCACACGGGGCCGCGAGACACGACGGCACGGGGCCGCGGCGGCACGCCGTCACGCCGTCACATGAAACCGCACCTCGGTACCAGGCCCGCGCCCGCCCGCTACGGGTCCGGTACGGGACGGCGCCTCGTACCCGCGCCGTAGGCCGGTGCGGCGGTCGTTGCAGGCGTGCCCGGCGGTACCGCCGTCGTGCTGCCCCGTATGTCAATCCCCTGCTGGATGCCCGCTTTGCCCCGCCGCCCGTAACTTCGCTGTCGGACAACGGGCCGCAGGGCCCGGCCATCGGCCACCAGGGCCGACGGGGGAACGAAGGGGAACACCATGAAGCAGAAGATGGCGCTCGGAGTGGGCGCGGCGGTGCTGACCGTCGCGGGTGCGCTCGGCTTCGCGCCCGTGGCGAGTGCGAGCCCGGCAGCGCAGACGGCGCCCGCCGCCGCGGACAGCGGCGTGAGCGCGGCGGCGGCGTGCGCCAACCCGCTGCACACGTACCAGTACAAGAACTACACGGGCGGCTGGAAGAAGTTCTGCTCGTCGGACAACTACCTGGCCAACAACACGTTCAACAACGGCGGCAAGGTCAACGACCACATCCGCTCGGCGAAGAACCTGTCCCGCGGCTGCTACTGGCTCCTCTCGCAGAACTACTACCAGCGGGGCCGCCAGACGTCCTTCAAGCCGTGGAGCTGGGACGCCAACCTCTCCAACAACAACGTCGGGTACAAGACCAGCTCGGTCTACAAGTACTGCGGCTGACCGCCTGGCAGGCACCTGATCCGGCCTGACCGAACCTGACCCGATCGCGTGAAACCGCCGGGGCCCCGTGCCCGCCTCCCACACCGCGCGGGGCCCCGGCACCCAGGAGCTGATGTGTCATGCGTGCACGACTGGCGGCCGTGACCGTGGCCGCCGCCTACTGCGCCGCGCTGACGGCGACGGTGACGGGCTGCGCGGGAACCGCCCCAGCGCCCGGTACCGGCGAGGGCGGGGGCCCGGCCTCGCCGGCGCCGCCGCCGGCGCCGACCCAGGAGGTGAAGGAGCTGACGCTCCCCCTCGACGCGTACACGCTCGGCGCCCCCGAGATGGCGCGCATCACCGTCGCGCAGGACCGGCTGATCGGCGCCTGCATGGCGCGCGCGGGGCTCGACTGGCCCCGGCTGCCCGCGCGCGAAGAGCGCGTCTGGCCGCACCGCGGCCGGTACGGGCTCATCGAGCCCGAGCCCGCCGCGCGCTACGGCTACCACCCGCTGCCCGACCCGCACTCCGAGGCGACGGAGGCATGGCTCGCGCGGCGCGAGGCGAAGCTGTCCCCCGAACAGCGGACGGCCGCGTACGGCGCGGCGGCGGAGAAGGACAAGGCGGGCAACGACGGAGAAGGCAGCAGCGCGGGGTGTGAACGGGAGGCGGAGCGCGCTCTGCTGCGCGGCGTGCCCAAGGCCGACTTCGAGCTGGTCGACGAGATCTCCGCCGACACCTACGACCGCTCTCGGCGCGCCCCCGCCGTGACGAAGGCGTTCGCCCGCTGGAGCGCCTGCATGCGGGACAGGGGCTTCGACTACGCCGATCCGACGGCCGCGAACGACGACGCGCGATGGCGGCGTACGGCGAAGAAGCCCTCGCGGGCCGAGATCGCCACCGCGCGGGCCGATGTCGCCTGCAAGCGTGCGACGTCGCTGGTCGGGGTGTGGTGGCGGACCGAGGCCGCGTACCAGAAGCGGCAGCTACGCGCGCACGCCGACGACCTCGCCGACGTCCGCGAGGCCCGCGACCGCTACCTCGCCAACGTCGCCCGCCACGAGAACACCTGAGTCGCCCGAGACACCTGAGCGCGGCGGCGCCCCCACAAGCGCTCGACGGACTCCGCGCGGTCCGGCCTCCGTACGGGGGTCGGAGTCCGGACCGCGCGGGCTCGGAGCCCCGGCCCCACGAGCCGTGCGCCACAATGGGGCGACGCCTCACCACCGACGCGCCCGCCTTCCCCCAGGACTTCCCACATGCCCAGTTCGCCCACCCCGCCCAACGTCCGCGAACGGATCATCGCCGCGACGGACGGCTCCTGCGACCCCAACCCGGGGCCGTGCGCCTGGGCCTACGTCATCGCCGACGCCGAGGGCCGGGCAGCGCGTACCGTCTCCGGCGCGCTGGGCCGCGGCACCAACCAGGTGGCGGAGCTGGCCGCGGTACTGGCGGTGCTGGAGGACACCAGCGGCCCGCTCACCGTCTACGCCGACTCCGTCTACGCCATCAAGTGCCTGACGGTCTGGCTGCCGAACTGGCGCCGCAACGGGTGGCTGAACTCCAGCAGGAAGCCCGTCGCCAACCGCTATCTGATCGAGCAGGCCGCCGAGCGCATGGAGGGCCGCGACGTGCGTCTGGAGTGGGTGCGCGGGCACAGCGGGCACCCGCTCAACGAGGCGGCCGACCGCGCCGCGCACGCGGCGCTCGCCCTCCCGGTACAGCGCGACTTCTCCCCTCCCGTATCCACCCCCGACGCGCTCTTCTGACACGCACTTGACGAGAAACGCGGGCCCCGCCGTCGACGGGACCCGCGTTTTCGCGAGCACGCGTGCGCGCGCTCTCCGGCCGTCAGGTGATGGTGAACGTGTCCAGCACGTTGTTCTGACCGGAATTCTGCGTACACGGAACGGTAAACGTACCGAGCCCTGTGTTCCCGCCGGACGCGGTCTTCGGGGTGAGGGTCAGGGAAAGGTTGCCGACCCGGATCGTGCCGGTGCCCGCCTGGGTGAAGGTCATGGAAGGCGCCGTGCCGTTCGCCGTGACGGGGAACGCGCCGGATTCGGGGATGGCCGTGTTCCGCAAGGTGTTGGGAACGGTGAGCGGAATGTTCCCCTGCGGCGCCTGGACGGTGGCCGACGCCGAAGCCGTGCCCGTCAGCGTCCTGGCGCCGATGAGTCTGAGAGCGGATGTCGTCGTCGCGTTCACCGTGGCCACGGTGGAGACGGGGAACGTGGGGCTGGGGGTGTTCCGCGCGACCGAGGCGGGCGCGTCCGCGGTGATCGCCACGGTCATCTGCTGGGCACCGATCAGGGGCATGGTGCAGGTGTAGGTGAGGCTGAGCGTGGGCTGGATGGCGTGCGCGGTGCCAGCGGTACCGAGCCCGGCCAGCCCGCCCGCCGCGAGCGTCGCGGCGGCGAGGGTGGCCCGTACCTTCGTGGCCCGTACCTTCTTTGAAGCCGACTTGCCGTTCATGGAAACACCTCTCGTGTGGTCGTCCGGAGCCTCCGGAGAAATCTCCGGGAACTCTGGGGAACTCCGGGAAAGCGAGACATGCTGAACGCGGTACGCCTGCGAGGCGAACGACCGGCCGGGAAACGAGGCCGATATGGCGCCGACGAAAGGTACTGACGCTTACGCGAGAACTCAAGAAACCTTCACCGAAGGCGTCCTGAAGTTCTCGCACGCGCCGCCGCACCGTTTTTTCCTTGTCATCCACCCACGAGAATTCGGCACGGAATTGTCATCGGATGCTTAATGCGCGGGCCGGTTTTCCGGAGCCGCCGGAACCGGGTAGGTCGGGTACTCGGCCCCTGAGACGTACTGGACGACGCGGATGACCTGGCACGAGTAGCCGAACTCGTTGTCGTACCAGAGGTAGAGGATCGCGTTGTCGCCCTCCACCTTTGTCGCACCGGCGTCGACGATCGAGGCGTGGCGCGAGCCGATGAAGTCGCTGGAGACCGCGTCGGGGGCGCTGGTGAAGTCGATCTGACGCTTGAGCGGCGAGGTCAGCGAGACGTCGCGGAGGTGGTCGAGGACCTCCTCGCGGCTGGTCTCGCGCTCAAGTTGAAGGTTGAGGATGGCGATCGAGACGTCCGGCACCGGGACGCGGATCGAGCTGCCGGTGATCCTCGCCTTGAGGTCGGGCAGCGCCTTGGCCACGGCGGAGGCGGCACCGGTCTCGGTGATGACCATGTTGAGCGGCGCCGAACGGCCGCGCCTGTCGGACTTGTGGAAGTTGTCCAGCAGGTTCTGGTCGTTGGTGAACGAGTGGACGGTCTCCAGGTGACCGCGCACCACCCCGTACTCGTCGGCCATCGCCTTCAGCGGCGGCACGATCGCGTTGGTGGTGCAGGACGCGCAGGAGATGATCCGCTCGTCCGGCTTGATCATGTCGTGGTTGACGCCGTGCACGACGTTGGGGACGTCGCCCTTGCCTGGCGCTGTCAGTACGACCTTGTCGATGCCGGGACGCAGGTGCTTCGACAGCCCCTCGCGGTCGCGCCACCTGCCGGTGTTGTCGATGAGGACGGCATCCTGGATGCCGTACTCGGTGTAGTCCACCGTCGTCGGGTCGTCGGAGTAGATCATCTGGATCTCGCTGCCGTTGGCGACGATCCGGGCGTTCTCCTCGTCGACGGTGATGGTGCCCTGGAACTGGCCGTGTATGGAGTCGCGGCGCAGCAGCGAGGCACGCTTGACGAGGTCCTGCTCGCCGCCCTTGCGGACGACGATGGCGCGCAGCCGCAGGCCGTTGCCCGAGCCCGCCTTCTCGATGAGCAGCCGGGCGAGGAGGCGGCCGATGCGGCCGAAGCCGTAGAGGACGACGTCGCGCGGGCGACTGGGGTCGATCTTGTTGTCGCCCGTGGCACCGGCGACGGCCCCGGCGGTGAACTCCTCCACCGAGAGCCCGCGGTCGTCGTCCTTGTACGTCGCGGCCAGCATGCCGATGTCGATCTGTGAGGGGCCGAGATCGAGCGTGGCGAGGGCGCGCAGGAACGGCAGGGTCTCGGTGACCGACAGCTCATCCCCGGCGATCTGCCGGGCGAACCGGTGCGCCTTGAGGATGCTGACGACCGACTTGTTCACCAGGGAGCGGCTGTGCAGCAGGACCGTCACGTCCCGCTCGCGATGCAGCTTCCCGATGACCGGGATCATCGACTCCGCGATCTCCTCGCGGTGCTTCCAGTTGGTGAACACGTCCTCATTGACAGTCACAGATCTATCTTTCGAGCTAGGCGGTGCTCATATGTTAACCCCACTGATCCGCCGCCCCTCGCGACGCCCCCTCCACACCGAGACGCCCCCTGTGCCGAGGTGAGCACGCCCGCTCCCAGGACTAGAACGATCGCACTATCCGTGCTCCGTCGAACGGCCTAGGTTGGCCGCCCAGTCCGGCCCGCCCCTGCCGTCGCACTCCGGGAGCCGCCCATGCCCACCACGTCGAGGCGTGCCCTTCTGGCGGGAGCCGCCGGATTCGGGGCCGCGAGCCTGCTGACGGCCCCCACCGCCACCGCCGCCACCGCCGCCCCGGCCACCGCTTCCACACCGGCCCGCGTGCGGCTCACCAGGGAGGAGCACCGCGCCGTCGTCATCGGCTCGGGCTTCGGCGGCGGCGTCGCCGCGCTGCGGCTGGCGCAGGCGGGCGTCCCGGTGACGGTCCTGGAGCGCGGGCGGCGCTGGCCGACGGGTCCGGACGCGGAGACGTTCCCGCGCGTCTCGGGCCTCGACAAGCGGGCACTCTGGTACGGCACCGTCCCGGCGGCGCTCCGGCCGCTGGCGGAGCTGATCGGGACCCCGCTGGACTTCGCGCCGTACGTCGGGCTGCTGGAACCCGTGCTCGGCGAGAACATCCTGGCCGTCTGCGCCGCCGGGGTCGGCGGCGGCTCGCTCGTGTACCAGGGCATGACCCTGGAGCCGTCGGAGGCCGTCTTCCACACCTGGCTGCCCGAGAAGCTGGACCACGCGCGCATGCACCGCGTCCACTACCCGCGCGTCGCGCGGATGCTGCGCACGGTCACGGCGCCCGACGATCTGATCCGCTCGCCCAACTACCACGCCGCGCGCGTCTTCGCCGAGCGCGCGCGGAGGGCGGGCTACGGGGTGGAGAAGATCCCGATGCCCATCGACTGGGACTACGCGCTGGCCGAGCTGCGCGGCGAGATGAAGCCGTCCTACACGAACGGGGACTGCGCGCTCGGCGTCAACAACGGCGGCAAGCACTCGGTCGACGTCACCTACATCGAGCGGGCCGAGGCGACGGGGAAGGTCACCGTCGCGACGCACCACAACGTCACCGGCGTCGCCCGCGCGAAGGACGGCCGCTGGGAGGTGCACGTCGAGCGGACCGACGACGCGGGCCGCACCCTCGAACAGAAGGTCCTCACCACCCGGGCCCTGATCATGGCCGCCGGGAGCCTCAACACCAGCAGGCTCCTCGTGCGCGCGGGCGCCACAGGAGCCGTCCCCGATCTGCCCGACGGGCTCGGCGAAGGGTGGGGCACGAACGGCGACCGCATCTACGCGTGGACGAACCTCGAAGAGGACTTCGGCGCCGAACAGGGCGGGCCCGTGGTCTACGGCAGCAAGGACTGGGCCGACCCGACGCACGCGAACACGGTCATCCAGGCGTCCCTTCCTCCCCTGGGCCTCGACACGCGGACGACGATGCTGGTGGGCTTCGGCGTCAGCGCCGACCGGGGGCGGTTCCGCTACGACTCGCTCACCGACTCCGTCTCGCTCCACTGGCCCCTGGGCGGCGACGCCTCCTCCTACCGCCACATCCAGCGCAGGGTCGCTGCCCTCTCCCGCGGCCTCGGCACCCTCACGGACACCAACCTCCTGGTCAACAGCACCTGGCACCCCCTCGGCGGCGCGCCGATGGGCACGGTGTGCGATCTGGAGGGCCGGGTGCGCGGCCAACGCGGCCTCTATGTACTGGACGGCGCCCTGATCCCGGGCACGACGGGCGCGTGCAACCCGTCGATGACCATCGCCGCCGTGGCCGAGCGCGCCATGGATACCCTCGTGGCCCAGGACGTGGGCACGGTCATCTGAGCGGTACGCCGTCAACGGCCCCCCGCGCACAGCCCCGTGGGGCGAGCCGCGGCAAGGCGGGGAAGGGCCCCGGCAGCGGTGCAACCGGTCATGGACCGAGAAGGAGGCTGGATGAGGCGCCTGCGACTGCCCGGATCCGACAACGAGCACGGCGACGGGGCGGGAATATCGCGGCGATCGCTGCTCGGCGCGTCCGCTTCCGGGGCCGCGGCTCTCCTGCTCGCCGGGTGCGGCCTGGGAGGGGACGACGAAGGGTCCGGCAGCGGGAACGGCGGGGGGAACGGGAACGGCGGCGGCTCCGGGGGCGGATCGGGCGACGACGAGTCGGCGCGGCCCCCCGCGCCGCCGAGCGGCGCCCTCGGCGCCAACTTCAACGAGGACCCCAGCGACATGACCTTCGCGCAGTTGCGGGGGATCTCCGCCGGGTGGCTGCGCGGCTTCATCCCCATGCGGGAGGACGGCACGTCAGACCCGGCCCGTCAGGAAGCCGTCGCCACCCTGCTCAAGGCGCGCGAAGAGGGCTACGGCACCATCCTGTCGCTGAAGTTCCCGTACCAGCA
This sequence comes from Streptomyces daliensis, assembly GCF_054782395.1. Lineage (NCBI taxonomy): Bacteria > Bacillati > Actinomycetota > Actinomycetes > Kitasatosporales > Streptomycetaceae > Streptomyces > Streptomyces daliensis. The sequence goes on from NZ_BAAGSO010000109.1 coordinate 26,716, forward strand.
CAAGGCGCTCCCCGAGGCGGGCAGTTCCGCCATGGACGCCGAACTCGCGCGCGTCGACAAGGTGCTGGACGCCGCGCTGGGCACGATGGACATCCTGGTGATCGGCAACGAGCCCTTCCTCGAAACCCGCCGGGCCGACCGCGGCGGCCCCGCCATCAACGCGTTCTACGAGCACCTCGCCGAGCACGTCATCGCGTACCGCAAGAAGCACTTCGGAGCACGGTGCAGGACCCGCCTCTACATGGGCGCGCTCAACCGCCTGGACGACCCGGCCCGGCGGACGGCCCCCACCCGGCGGTGGATGGAGTTCGTCGGCAAGACCCGGGAGATCGAGGGCGTCGACATCCACCCCCACGTGACGTCCCTCGACGCCAGCCAGAAGTACCTGGACTACGTGCTCCCCCACCTCCGCGACGACCAGAAGTTCCTCGCCACCGAGTTCTCCCTCGTCCTCAACTGGGGACGGCACATGCGGGACAAGATCCCCGCGGCGTTCGCCTCGAAGTACGACGTGGCCCCGGGCACGCGCGTGTGGCAACTGCTCAAGGAGGCCGCCGAGAACCCCTTCCCCCAGGAGAAGTGGGACGCCTTCCTCGCCGCGAGCCCCTGGTTCCACCGGAACCGGCACTATCTGCGGGACCAGATGCGGAAGTTCCGCGACACGGGGAAGCTCGCGGTCGCCACCTACGGCGTCGTGCAGGCCGACGCCATGGTGCGCGACATCGGTCCCGACAAGACGCCATGGATGCTCAACAGCGTGTACGCCAGCAGGACCGTCGAGGAAGGGGAGGACGGGAGCCCCGGGCTCAACAAGGCGTGGTACGAGGACTTCCGCGCCCTCCAGCGGAAGCGTGACCGCCTGCCTGTCCGCACGGGCGAGACGGCCACGTGATCCCGGCCCCGGCTGCGCCCTCTCCGCCAGGCTCTCTGTCAGGCTCCGTCAGGCGCGGGCGCAGTCGGGGCACAGGCCCCGGTACGTCATCTCGACGGCGGAGACGGTGAATCCGAACCGCTCGGAGTCCGGGAGGTCGGCCAGCGGATCGCCGTCCGGGTGGACGTCGCGGATGAGGCCGCAGCCGGAGCACACCAGGTGCTGGTGGGGCCGGTGCGCGTTCGGGTCGTAGCGTTTGGCGCGTCCGTCGGTGGCCACCTCGATGACCTCACCGAGCAGGACCAGTTCGCCGAGGGTGTTGTAGACCGTCGCGCGGGATATCTCCGGAAGCCGGGCCTCCGCGCGTGCGAGCACATCGTCCGCGGTGAGGTGGACGTGCTCGCCGTCGAGTACCTCGGCGACCACCCGGCGCTGGGCGGTCAGCCGCCAGCCACGCCCGCGAAGCCGTTCCAGCAGGTCACTCATGGCCACCAGCCTAACCGTCGACCGACAACCAGCTAAGAACGCGTGACCGGTGTTGGTTGTCGTATTGACTTGGATTTCGTCCATCGTAGGATCGGCTCCAGCTATAGCCAAGGGGCACGACGCGGGCAGGACACAGCGGGAGCTGAGACCACGTGGGTGGTTCCTGAGCCGTGGTCAGCCGAGTCCGGAAGGATTCCCATGTCTGAGAACCACGAAGCGATCGTCGGAGACGCGAAGACGGAGGAAGAAGGCGGCTGCCCGGTGGCGCACGGGCGTGCCCCGCACCCGACACAGGGCGGCGGCAACCGCCAGTGGTGGCCCGAGCGGCTCAACCTGAAGATCCTCGCCAAGAACCCCGCCGAAGCCAACCCGATGGGTGACGACTTCGACTACGCCGAGGCGTTCAAGACACTCGACCTGCCCGCCGTGAAGCGGGACATCGCGGAGGTGCTCACCGACTCCAAGGACTGGTGGCCCGCCGACTTCGGCCACTACGGCCCGCTCATGATCCGTATGGCCTGGCACAGCGCCGGCACGTACCGCATCAGCGACGGCCGCGGCGGCGCCGGTTCCGGCCAGCAGCGCTTCGCGCCGCTCAACAGCTGGCCGGACAACGCCAGCCTCGACAAGGCCCGCCGTCTGCTGTGGCCCGTCAAGAAGAAGTACGGCGAGCGCATCTCCTGGGCCGACCTCCTCGTCCTCACCGGCAACGTCGCGCTGGAGACGATGGGCCTGAAGACCTTCGGCTTCGCCGGTGGCCGCGTGGACGCCTGGGAGCCCGAGGAGGACGTGTACTGGGGCCCCGAGACCGAGTGGCTCGGCGACGCGCGCTACAGCGGCGACCGCGAGCTGGAGAACCCGCTCGGCGCGGTCCAGATGGGCCTCATCTACGTCAACCCCGAGGGCCCCAACGGCAACCCGGACCCGATCGCGGCGGCCCGCGACATCCGCGAGACGTTCCGCCGCATGGCGATGAACGACGAGGAGACCGTCGCCCTCATCGCGGGCGGCCACACCTTCGGCAAGACCCACGGAGCGGGGCCCGACAGCAACGTCGGCGCCGACCCGGAGGCCGCGCCGATGGAGCAGATGGGCCTCGGCTGGAAGAGCACGTTCAACTCCGGCGTCGGCCCGGACGCCATCACCTCGGGCCTTGAGGTGACGTGGACGACCACCCCGACCCAGTGGAGCAACGGGTTCTTCAAGAACCTCTTCGAGTACGAGTACGAGCTGACGCAGAGCCCCGCCGGCGCCAACCAGTGGATCGCCAAGGACGCGCCGGAGATCGTCCCGGACGCGCACGACCCGTCGAAGAAGCACCGTCCCCAGATGCTCACCACGGACCTGTCACTGCGCTTCGACCCGATCTACGAGCCGATCTCCCGGCGCTTCTACGAGAACCCCGAGGAGTTCGCGGACGCCTTCGCGCGCGCCTGGTTCAAGCTGACGCACCGTGACATGGGCCCGGTCCAGCGCTACCTCGGCCCGGAGGTCCCGTCCGAGACGCTGCTGTGGCAGGACCCGCTGCCCGAGCGCACCGGCGTGCTGATCGACGCCGCGGACATCGCCACCCTGAAGGAGGCCATCCTCGGCACGGACCTCACCGTCGCCCAGCTCGTCTCCGCCGCCTGGGCCTCCGCGTCCACCTTCCGCGGCAGCGACAAGCGCGGCGGCGCCAACGGCGCCCGCGTCCGCCTGGAGCCGCAGCGGAGCTGGGAGGTCAACGACCCGGAGTCGCTGGCGCAGGTGCTGCGGACCCTGGAAAACGTCCAGGCGTCCTTCAACTCCTCGGCGAGCGGCGGCAAGCACGTCTCGCTGGCCGACCTGATCGTGCTCGGCGGCTGCGCGGCCGTCGAGAAGGCGGCCAGGGACGCGGGCCAGCCCGTCGAGGTGCCCTTCACACCGGGCCGCGTGGACGCCTCCGAGGAGCAGACGGACGCCGAGTCCTTCGCCGCGCTGGAGCCCACCGTCGACGGCTTCCGCAACTACCAGGGCAAGGGCAACCGGCTGCCCGCCGAGTATCTGCTCATCGACAAGGGCAACCTGCTCACCCTGAGCGCGCCCGAGCTGACGGTCCTCGTCGGCGGCCTGCGCGTCCTGGGCGCCAACCAGGGCGGGTCGAAGCACGGGCTCCTCACCGAGCGCCCGGGGCAGCTCACGAACGACTTCTTCGTCAACCTGCTCGACATGGACACCACCTGGAAGTCCACGTCCGAGGCGCAGGACGAGTTCGAGGGCCGCGACGCCAGTGGCACCGTGCGGTGGACGGGGACGCGTGCGGACCTGGTCTTCGGCGCGAACGCCGAGCTGCGTGCCGTCGCGGAGGTGTACGCGAGCGAGGGCTGCGAGAAGAAGTTCGTCAGGGACTTCGTCGCCGCCTGGGACAAGGTGATGAACCTCGACCGCTTCGACCTCGTCTGACCGACGCGTCTGGTCCGAGGTGAGAGCCGCCGCCCCCCGTGCCGGGGGCGGCGGCTCTCGCCGCGTTCCGGCTCGATTTCCTGGCGAAATCCCGGGCGAAATTCCGGGCGAAATTCCGGCGAATTTCCGGTGCCCGAAATCTCCGACCTGTCCAACTGCCCGCGATGTTAGGGTGAGTTGCTGACAGGATATCGGCAGGATATCGGGGACGTTCTAAGGACCGGTATGAGGAAGTACAGGACCGTCGGTGTAGCGCTCTTCGCCGCAGTGGCGGTCGTCAGCGGGTCGGGTGTCGCAAACGCCTCGGCCGGCTGGAATTATGTCGGCGCCGGGGATTTCAGTAACCGCGATGTGGACAACGGCCTGTGGTTCACCGACTACGTCCAATCCAGCGGCGGCAGTTTCCGCACGTGCCTCGCGAACAAGTCGGAAACGTACACGTACACCCTGTGGGAGCACGACAGCAGCAATTCCCGGAAGATCGCGTCGAAGTCCAGCAAGGGCGGCTGCCTCGTCTTCAACGGAATTGACGATTACGTCGACGGCGGCAACAACAAGGCAGAGCTGATGCTCTCGACGACCAATCCCGAGGGCGGCGACGGAGTCGCCTTCTACGACTAACGGCGGCGAGGTGTCCGCGGCCCGCCGGGCGGGACGCGACGAAGTGCTCCGCTATCTGCTGGGCCTGCGCTCCCGGCCGGAGGCGGCGCGGGTCCGAGCCGAGTTCGCCGAGGTGAACGGCGCACCGGCGGCCCTCGTCCGCGCGGGTCACGGCGGTCCACACCGTCGTCAACCCCGGCAAGCTCGCGTTCGGCTACGACACCCTCGTCTACGCGCTGGGCAGCGTGGCCGACACCGCCGCCGTCCTCGGCACTGCCACGCACGCGTCGGCGGTGGCCACGTACGAGGACGCGGTCCGCCCTGCGCGCGTACGACTGCGGCGCGGGGGCTCGCTGGCCGTGGCCGGAGCGGGCCCGGGCTGGAGACGGCCACCGAACTGGCCGCGGCCCACCCGGCGCTCACGGTACGGCGCCGGGCTCTTCGAGCGTGCACGTCGCCATCTGCTCGGCGCGCTGGTGCGGCACGGGGTGACGTCAGCGAAATCGCGGCGCACGGCCTGGTCCTCGCCGACGGCGGCGCGATCCCGGCCGATGCCGTCGCCTGGACGGCCGGGTTCCGCGTGCCGGGGCAGGCGCGCGAGGCCGGGTTCGCGGTGGACGCGCGGACTGCTGACCCTCGGCCCGGCGCTGCGCCCGATCTCCCACCCGGAGGTCTTCGTGGCGGGCGACGCGGCGGCGGCGTACGGGCCCGGCGGGGCCGCGTCCCGCAGTCGTGCCAGACGGGGCCGCCGATGGGCGCGTACGTTGCGGGCAGCGTCGCCGCCACGTTGACGGGTCGCGTCGCCAAGCGGCTGCGGCTGCGGCTGCGGCTGCGGCTGCGGCTGCGGCTGCGGCTAGCAGAACATCAGCCTCGGCCCGCTTCAAGGAGGCGGTCACGAGGGAGACGGTGCTGGCGCTGCGGCATCGAACGCGAGCATGAGACTGGTAACCACCGCTGCCTTGCGCCCTCGCCCTCAGCACGTGTGTCGAACCAGGCAGAGCCTCGACGAGCGCGAGACCGGCAAACGGGCAGCGCGCTGCTCAGGTTGTGGAACCGGCGATGCTTCGAATCCCGCGAAGACTTGTCCCCCTTCGTCTTAGCCCCGGCGAGAACTTGAACACTACGGGGCTCCAAGCTGGGCCTTCAGCCGACTGTGGCCGGTGCCTGAGCTTCGTTGATGGCCTAATGCGACTGGCGGTGTTGATGCATCAAGCGGTCCTAGTGGGTCCACTGTGAAACTAGAGACATCCACACGTAAACATTCTTCACCCTATTAGGTGACGCGACTCGCGAAGGACAGTTGGATCTTCCTGAACCCCCATACTCAGTCGCAATCGAAGGCGATTGATCAAGGGGAAAGTCATGCCGGATGTTTTCGATCGAATCGAGTGGAAGGTTCGAGAAATCTTCGGGGAAGAGCCGGTCTGCGTGCATGTGGGAGATGTTCGGGAGTGTGAGATCAAACGACATCCCACTTACTCCAAGTTCCGTTCCACTGCAATTTCGTCGGGAGTTCGATCAGCCGCCACCTCGCGCCAGTGGGAGTCCATGATAGCCATGGGCAGATTGTGTGACCTGGACGGCGACGACACGTGGCGGCTGGTCATCCTCGACTGCATCATTCCCTGCTTCCGCTCGCTGTCCACGAGGATCTCCTATGATTTCCAAGTCGAACGCGAAGAAATTCGGTCGTCCATGGTGGCAGCCGCCCTGGAGGTCTGGACAGGCACAGCCATGGGCGTATCACCCCGTCACGTCAGAGACCGTATGGTCAAGGCAGCCTTCGAGATGGCCTTCCGGATTGGGAATGCCAATTCCTCCGAGTGCTCGACAGATGACGTCGAGATATTAAACCAGCAGGAATTTTTCACGCAGGACTCCACGCTCAGAATGTCGTCGATCATCGATGTCGCAAGTATCCGCGATCCCGATGTCGCGGAACAGCTCGGAGGCGAACGCGTCGGGGCGTTGTTTCAGACGCAGGGACACTTCGATGTTCTTCGGGGTTTCCACGACGGACTCCGATCTGGTAGCCGTTCGGGCTCGGTCAGCCAGTCTAGGATCTCGGGACTTTCCCGATCTTGGATCTCCGACCCAAACCTCTACTACTACCTCTCCGATCTCTACCCCTCATTCATCGGACTCCGGGAAGCCGCAGATGTGATGGGGATCGCCGAGTCCGCCGCGCATCGGCTCATCAGGGCAGGACAATTCCCTTTCCCCGCAGCGAGGGCGGGGCGGGGCTACAAGATCTCCGTCAAGGCCCTCATGCACTTCAAGAATATCCCGGATGCCATCATCCATGTCGACGATGTTGAGAACGGTGCCCTCCACGCGAGCGGCGGGCGATGAACTACGCCGACCTCAGCCAACTTCCGCTTCGCCATGAGGGCTCGCTTGGGAAAGCAGCACCGCTCAGGGGCACCTGGCTGCCTTTGTCGACACTCTGTGCACCCGGGGCCGCGTACGTGCAGCAGCCCGGGCGTGGAACCTCCTTGGATTCTAGGAGTCGTCGCAACACCCCAGTTCAACAGCAAGGCGTGAGCAAGCGGGCAGCGTGTCGGATCATCGGGGTCGACGTGCGGACCGGCAAGAAGTGGCGTAACGGGCGTCACGGATACGGAAACCGGAAGGCGCTGCCACCGCTCAACGTGGTGGCAGCGTCTGGCGGGCTGTCCCGGTACCTGCGCGAGGAAGACCGCATCCACATCGCCGACCGGCTGCGAGAGAAGGCGGCCGTCCGAGTGATCGCCGCCGAACTGGGCTGCCCGTCCACGGTCAGCCGGGAGATCCGCCGCAACCGCCACCCGGCCATCGGCCAGTACGGCCCGCACACCGCCCAGGCATGCGCCGATGCCCGTCGGCCCCGCCCCAAGCCCGGGAAGATCGGCCGGAGTCCGCAGCTGCGGAACTTCATTCAGGACCACCTGAACCTGCGATGGGACCCGGAGCAGATCTGCCAGGCATCTGCGGACACGGTTCCCCGACCGGCCGGAGATGCACGTGGTCCACGAGACCCTCTACCAGGCCCTCTACGTCCAAGGGCGCGGAGAACTGCGCCGCGAGCTGGCCCGTGCCCTGCGCACCGGCCATGTCCGGCGCAAGCCCCGGCGCCAGCATTACCAGCCCGGTTCGTTCCCTCGATGGTCATGATCAGCGAGCGTCCGGCCGAGGGCCGAGGACCGGGCGGTCCCCGGGCCCTGGGACGGCGACCTCATCATCGGCAAGAACAGCAAGTCTGCCATCGGCACTCTGGTTGGGCGCGCCACGCGCTACGTCCTGCTGCACCTGCCCGGTGACCACGGTGCCAAGAGCGTCCGCGAGGCTCTGGTCACCATGGTCCAGACACTGCCATCCCACCTCAGACGGCCCCTGACCTGGGACCAGAGCTCGGAGATGGGCTGCCACGGCGCGTTCACCATCGCCACCGACGTCCCGGTCTACTTCTGCGCCCCGGCCAGCCCCTGGCAACGCGGCTCGAACGAGAGCACCAACGGCCTGCTACGGCAGTACTTCCCTAAGTAGGGTCGGGGACTGGCGCGGTGGCTCGCGGCTCCGTTTCCAGTCCCCGCCGCTTCAAACCGTGCATGCAGTTCTCCCGCACACGGCTTTCCGACATCGTTCACCGACTGGCATGCGCTGTCGCCCTGCGTACGTTTCCGGTAAGGCGGTAGACCCCGAGCCGTGTGATCCACTTATAGGTGTAACGAGTGGCCCAGTTTCGGCCCGCTCGGCCATGTTTCCGGCTGGTGAGGATCGCCAGCCACTCATGGACGTAGCCGTCGACCGCGTTGAACTTCCGCCCGGAGTTCCCGTTGCGGAAGTACGCACCCCAGCCCCGCAGGACCGGGTTGAGATCGGCGACCACGGCAGCCACCGGCCGCTCGCTCTTCGAGCGGCCGGTGGCTGCGCGGATCTTCTCCCGCAGCACCCGAATCGCTCTGGCCGAAGGCCAGCGCTGCAAGTAGAACCTGCCCCGCCATTTCCACGACTCGACTTTCCGGTGGTGGAATCCAAGGAAATCAAAGCCCTTCCCGCCTCGGGTGAGACAGGTGATGCCCGACTTCTCGGGATGTAGTCGCATCCCCAGTTGCCCGAGCACCAACGCCGCCAATTCCCGGGCTTGTTCTGCCCGTTGCCTGGTCGGCGACAAGACCACGAAGTCGTCGCAGTACCTCACCAGCACTCCCAGCCGGCGGCCCTCGTCCTGCCACACCTCGTCGAGGACATGCAGTGCGATATTCGCCAACAGCGGGGAGATCGGTGAACCTTGCGGGGTTCCCGCCCCTGTCAGAGAGGTCACCCCGCCCTCCAGGACGCCCATCCGCAGCCAGGACCGGATCAGCTTCAGCATCGGCCGGTCCACCACGCGCCGGGCCACCTGGGCCATCAGCGCGTCGTGATCGATCGTCCCGAAACAGTCCCGGATATCGGCTTCGAAAACCCAATCCCGTCGTTGATTGGCGGCGACGCGCACAGCTTCGCACGCGTCGATCGCCGACCGTTTGGGCCGGAAACCGTAACTCGCCTCGGTGAACTGGGCCTCGAAGACCGGTTCAAGGACCAGTTTCACGGCCGTCATCACCACCCGGTCCGCCACGGTGGGAATCAAAAGCGGCCTGGACTCGCCCGGCCGCCCCGGTTTGGGAATCTGGACCCGCCGCAGTACCGACGGACGATACGTATACGTCCGCAGTTTCTCCGACAGGTCCTGGAGGAACACATCCACCCCCGAGGCTGCCACCGAGTCGACGGTCACACCGTCCACGCCGGGGGCTCCCCGGTTCGCACACACACACCGGCCCATGCCCGCCGAAGAACGTCCATGCGGTGGACATGGCTATACAGGGCATGAAACCGGCGTTCGGGTTCTTGCTTGGCACAGCGGTAAAGCGTCCGCTGCAAGGCTCGGACCTTGTCCAAAGGACGGCCGCCCGGCCCTGCGGCGCCTTCCTCCCGGCGGATGGAATTAGCCGATACGGCACTCATCCGGGTCCCTCCCTGTTCGCGATCCGCATCGATGAAGCAGGGGCCCTTCGCTCCCGGCGGGTTGTGTTGTCCCGCCGATCACCACTACTACGACCCCCTCCGACTGCCTCTCGGCAACCCACCATTTCCCGGTTCTGCCGGTTATAGGCAAGTCACGCTTCCCGGGCCGCACACCCGGGGCCGAGGAGGCTCTCTCCAGTTCCCAGGACAACCTTCTGACCATTCCACGCCCCTTACGCCGAGAGGTTCTTCGGCGACCGCCCCAGGTTCAAGATCACCTTCCGTGGCCTTCGCCGAACAAGCACAGGCTCGGCTCCTCCTTGGCCCGTCCGCGGGCGGGGGTTAAATGACGACGCTGCAGGCTTCACTTCATGTTGCGGACTGGTCAGTCGCACGCCCCCGAAGGGCGCTTGTCACTCCACTTCGACGCCACCATTTCGAGTGACGCCGGGAGTCAGCTACCGGGGACCCTGGTGTCTCCCCGGGCCGGACTTCCACTGGCTGGCCATCCTGAGCTTGACGTCCGGTTACATCATTCACACCCCTTCTGAGCTGCGGTGACGCCCGGACTGCTGGACGTACGCATGCCTTTTTACCGGATCCCAGGCGGACTCTAGCCACCCCTGTTCAAGGCAGGCGAACAGCGCCTGCGCCTCACACTGATTCGCTTGCGCCAGGTCAGCGGCCAACCCACGCTCAGTCGCGCTGGTCCGGGAAGGGGTGAACCGGGATACCTCACCTGCGACGGCGCTAAGGGCGACAACCGACCTGTCGAGACGCTGCAACAACTCTGGAAGTCGCTTCCCGACCGTCGCGCCGGAGGCGGTCCGCAGGAGCAGGATTTCCATCGCCGTCTCGTCGGTTTCCTGCTGAAGCCTGGGCAGATCGGCGCCCTTCAGTACCGACTTCCACTGCGCGCGGGTCACCGGTATGAAGGCAACATCCTGCTGCTTCGTCGGCAGCGCATGAGGCGCGGTGAGCTTCAGACGTCCGATCAGTGCTTGCGCAGCGGCACGGGATTCTCGTTCGACCGTGCCCAGTTGGCCGGGGAAAACTATGTCCACCAACACAGGATGTCACCGACGCCTGGGCCGAAGCCCACCCTTTTCCTTGATCGCCCGCACGCACCGAGGGTCGGTACAGGACACACGCTGCAGAGCGAGACCGCCACCCTGATGAGAGTGACGGCCTCGCTGTTGCTGACGCTACGTCAGAGAATCAGTCGGGCGGTGCACACGCGGTGCACAAGGGGGTGGAGAACAAGCGGGAACAACGAGCACTGCTGAGCAGTGTCTTCGCAGGTCAACGCATGTTCCCAGGTGCCCTCCCAGGTCGCCCGACCCCGCTCTTTAGATGTCGAAGTACAGCTCGAACTCGTGCGGGTGCGGGCGGAGCTGCATGGGGGCGATTTCGTTTGTGCGCTTGTAGTCGACCCAGGTCTCGATCAGGTCGGAGGTGAAGACGCCACCCGCCTGGAGGTACTCGTTGTCCGACTCCAGGGCCTCGAGGACGGCCGGGAGGGAGGTCGGGACCTGGGCGACGCCCGCGTGCTCCTCGGGGGCCAGTTCGTAGAGGTCCTTGTCGATCGGCTCGGCCGGCTCGATCTTGTTCTTGACGCCGTCCAGGCCCGCCATCAGCAGCGCCGAGAAGGCGAGGTACGGGTTCGAGGACGGGTCCGGGGCGCGGAACTCGACGCGCTTGGCCTTCGGGTTCGAGCCCGTGATCGGGATGCGCATCGCCGCGGAGCGGTTGCGCTGCGAGTAGACCAGGTTGACCGGGGCCTCGAAGCCGGGCACCAGGCGGTGGTACGAGTTCACCGTCGGGTTGGTGAAGGCCAGCAGCGACGGGGCGTGCTTGAGGATGCCGCCGATGTAGTAGCGGGCGGTGTCCGAGAGGCCCGCGTAGCCCTGCTCGTCGTAGAAGAGCGGGGAGCCCTCGCTCCACAGGGACTGGTGGACGTGCATGCCCGAGCCGTTGTCGCCGAAGATCGGCTTCGGCATGAAGGTCGCGGTCTTGCCGTTGCGCCAGGCCGTGTTCTTCACGATGTACTTGAAGAGCATCAGGTCGTCGGCGGCGGCGAGCAGCGTGTTGAACTTGTAGTTGATCTCCGCCTGGCCCGCGGTGCCGACCTCATGGTGCTGGCGCTCGACCTGGAGACCGGCCTTGATCAGCTCGGTGCTGATCTCCGCGCGGAGGTCGGCGAAGTGGTCGACGGGCGGGGCCGGGAAGTAGCCGCCCTTGTAGCGGACCTTGTAGCCGCGGTTGCCGCCGTCCTCCAGGGCGCCGGTGTTCCAGGCGCCGGCCTCGGAGTCGATCTCGTAGAACGCGCCGTTCGCCTTGGTCTCGAAGCGGGCGCTGTCGAAGACGTAGAACTCGGCCTCGGGGCCGAAGAACGCGGTGTCGGCGATGCCGGAGGAGGTGAGGTACGCCTCGGCCTTCTTCGCCACGTTCCGCGGGTCACGGCTGTACTGCTCGCCGGTGATCGGGTCGTGGATGAAGAAGTTGATGTTGAGGTGCTTCTCCGCACGGAAGGGGTCCAGGCGAGCCGTGGACAGGTCAGGCACGAGCGCCATGTCGGACTCGTGGATGGCCTGGAAGCCGCGGATCGACGAGCCGTCGAACATCAGGCTCTCGGCCGGGTCGAAGGTCTCGACCGGGACCGTGAAGTGCTGCATGATGCCGGGCAGGTCGCAGAAGCGGACATCGATGTACTTCACATCGTTGTCCGCGATGTACTTCTTGGCCTCGTCGGCGTTCTGGAACATCCAACTCCTCCTAGTCCCGCCGCGAGGGGACGGGAATTGCTGCGGGGCGCAGGCCAGTGCGGTGGCGCGCTGATGCCCGACCATAAGCAGAGGCCATTTCTCAAGCATGACCCGTTTGTTTCGCCGATGTTAACCAGGATACGAGCGTCGGCCCCTGGTGACCTGCGGGCAAGGTCATTTTCCCGCGCGTTACCGTTGACGGGTGGACAACAGGGAAGCAATCGGCTCGTGGCTCTCAGGACCCCGCGCCACCGCAGAGGACATGGGCGCGGACTTCGGCTACCGCGGTGAGCGGCTCGGCCTCCCCCAAGAGGGCCCGAACTCCATCGCGCCGGTCGGCCGCCGCTTCGGGGCCATCTTCATCGACTGGGCGCTCTGCGTGCTGATCGGCTACGGACTCCTCGCGGGCCGCGATCTCCAGTCCGCCAACAACTGGGCCCTCGCCGTCTTCCTCGTCATGAGCCTGCTGACCGTCGGCACCATCGGCTGCACGCCCGGCAAGCGCCTCCTGGGGCTGCGCGTCATCGCCGTCGACGGGCACGGCAAGCTGCCCCTGTGGCGTACGGCCGTACGGACGGTGCTGCTCGGCCTCGCCATCCCCGCGCTCATCTGGGACCGCGACAGCCGCGGCCTCCACGACCGCCTCTCCGGCGCGGTCCAGGTCCGGATCTGACCGGTTCAGGACCTGATCCGATCGGTTCGGGTCCGGAGTCGACCAGGCACGGCCGTGGACGCGGCGACCGCTTCCGCTACGGGCGCTACGAGTGAGGGCGGCACGGGAGCGCTACCGCGCCTCGTGCCGCCCTCACCCTTGTTGCGGTCCTTCTACGGCCCTCGTACGGCCCCTGTCGTACGGAGCGGTGCCGGTTCAGCCCGCCCCCGCGCCGTATACGACAGCAAGTGTCCGGTCAGCGACCGCCGCCCTGGCCGCCCTTCGGCATCCGCATCCCCTTGGGCATCGGCCCCTTCGGGATCGGCATGTTGCTCATGAGATCGCCGAGCGCACGCAGGCGGTCGTTGACCTCGGTGACCTGGCCGCCCGCCAGAGTGCGCGGCAGCTTCAGCATCTTGGTGCGGAGCTTCTTCAGGGGCACCTGGCCCTTGTCCTCGTCGTCGCCCACGACGATGTCGTGCACCGGTACGTCGGCCACGATCCGCGCCATCTTGCGCTTCTCGGCTCCGAGCAGCGAGCGCACCCGGTTCGGGTTGCCCTCGCCCACCAGCACGATGCCCGCCTTGCCGACGGCACGGTGGACGACGTCCTGGTTGCGGTTCATCGCGACGGCCGGGGTGACGTTCCAGCCGCGGCCGATGTTCTCCAGCACCGCGGCGGCCGCGCCCGGCTGGCCCTCCATCTGCCCGAAGGCGGCCTTCTCTGCGCGTCGCCCGAAGACGATCGCCGCCGCCAGGAAGCCCAGCAGGACTCCCAGGATGCCCGCGTAGACCGGGTGGCCGATCAGGAAGCCGATCGCGAGGAGGACACCGAAGGTGACAAGCCCCACGCCGGCCAGGATCCAGCCGATCATCCGGTCCGCACGCCGGGTCATCTTGTACGTCAGGGCGATCTGCTTGAGCCGCCCTGGATTCGCAGTGTTCTCTGCGTTGCCCTTCCTCGCCATGCGGGGAAGTTTACGTGGCGGCCGGAGTCCGGGTCTTCGCGGCCTCCAGAATGCGCTGTGCCTCCGTACGCGCCTTCGCTCGCTGGCGGTCCTCCAGGACCGCTGTCCAGGCGTTTCGGCGCGCCGTCAGGTTGCCCCGGCGCAACAGCAGGCTCTCCAAGCTTTCCAACGCGCGCAGCGTGGTCTGCAAGGCGGATCCCCTCCGTGGAGTGGCGTGTGGGTACGGAATGAGCTGTGCGGGTACTGCGGTCGTGCGTGTGCCGCGGTCGTGCCGTGCCAGTCGTGCTGTGCGGTGCTGTGGTGCTCGGGTCCGTGCCGGGCGTGCGCCCGGTCACGCGCCCGTGGCCCCCGTACATCCCCCGTACTCCGCGTCAGTCCAGCGTCACGTTCCGGTGTTACCAGCGCATGACCGGAGGGTCAAAGACTTCGAAAGGATGTGCGTCGAACCTCACGCCGTATTCGCGCCATGCTGACGCCGCGCTGACACGCGGCTCGGGCGGCGGAAGGCGGCGGCGCTACGCCACCTTCGCGCCGCGCGCCTCGACGGCCTGCTTGTAGAGCCGCCCCGCGCGGTACGAGGAGCGGACCAGCGGTCCCGACATGACGCCCGCGTAGCCGATCTCCTCGGCCTCCTGCTGGAGCTCCACGAACTCGTGCGGCTTCACCCAGCGCTCCACCGGGTGGTGGCGGGGCGTGGGGCGCAGGTACTGGGTGATCGTGATCAGCTCGCAGCCCGCCTCGTGGAGATCGCGCAGGGCCTCGCTGACCTCTTCGCGGGTCTCCCCCATGCCGAGGATGAGGTTGGACTTGGTGACCAGGCCGTCCTCACGGGCGCGGGTGATCACCTCCAGCGAGCGCTCGTAGCGGAAGCCGGGGCGGATGCGCTTGAAGATCCGGGGAACCGTCTCGACGTTGTGCGCCAGCACCTCGGGCCGCGAGGAGAAGACCTCGGCGAGCTGCTCGGGCACCGCGTTGAAGTCCGGGATCAGCAGCTCGACGCCGGTGCCGGGCATCATGGCGTGGATCTGCCGGACGGTCTCGGCGTAGAGCCAGGCGCCGCCGTCGTCCAGGTCGTCGCGCGCGACGCCGGTGATGGTCGCGTAGCGCAGCTCCATCTGCTGGACGGACTCGGCCACGCGGCGCGGCTCGTCGCGGTCCAGCTCGGCGGGCTTGCCGGTGTCGATCTGGCAGAAGTCGCAGCGCCGGGTGCACTGCTCGCCGCCGATGAGGAAGGTGGCCTCGCGGTCCTCCCAGCACTCGAAGATGTTGGGGCAGCCCGCTTCCTGGCAGACGGTGTGGAGCCCCTCCTTCTTCACGAGGCTCTGGAGGGCGTTGTACTCGGGGCCCATTTTCGCCCGGGTCTTGATCCACTCGGGCTTGCGCTCGATGGGGGTCTGGCTGTTCCGGACCTCCAGGCGGAGCATCTTGCGACCGTCGGGTGCGACAGCGGACACGTCCGGCTCCCTACGTACTTACGTACTTTCGATTCCTCGGCGCCCATAAGGGTACGCCTGTGCTTCTCCGGGCTCCGGGGGTCGCCCCCCGTCGGTTCTCAGTGCTGGTTCAGTGCTGGCTTACTCGGGTCTCACACCGCGCGCGGCAGCGGTTCCGTGGACTCCAGGACCTCGCGCAGGTGTTTCTCCACTACAGGAAGCACTTCGGCCACCGGGACATTCCTGCCCAGCTCGTTCGAGAGCGAGCTGACGCCCGCGTCGCGGATGCCGCAGGGGACGATCTTGTCGAACGAGGTGTTGTCGGGGTCACAGTTCAGCGCGAAGCCGTGCATCGTGACGCCCTTGGCCACGCGGACGCCGATCGCGCCGAGCTTGCGGTCCTCGCCGCGCTGGCCCGCGTTCGACGGCGCGTACTCGGGGCCCTTGAGACGGGCGTCGAACTCGTCGTCCTCCCCGTCGCCCTGCCCGGCAGCCCCGTCGAGGCCCGGCGCCAGGTCCAGCGAGAGGCCGCCGGGCGACGGGCGCGACTCCACCGGGTCGCCCAGCACCCACACACCGCTGCGCCCCTCGACGCGGGTGACCTCCAGGCCGAAGTCGGCGCAGGCCCGGATCATGGCCTCCTCCATCCGCCGCACGTGCGCGATCACGTCCACGGGGCGGGGGAGCTTCAGGATCGGGTAGCAGACGAGCTGGCCAGGACCGTGCCAGGTGATCTTGCCGCCGCGGTCGACGTCCACCACGGGGGTGCCGTCGAGCGGGCGCTCGTTGTCGGCGGTGCGCCGTCCGGCCGTATAGACCGGGGCGTGCTCCAGCAGCAGACAGGTGTCGGGGACCTCGTCCGCGAAGCGCGCGGCGTGCACCCTGCGCTGCTCCTGCCACGCCTCCTGGTAGTCGACGGCGTCCCCGCCGAACCCCAGGTGGACAAAGCGCAGCTCGCTCACGACAGCTCCTCCTACGGTGTGCCGGGCTCCGGATCGCGGAGGCCCGGGATCGCGCCCTGGAAGCCACTGTACGGCCGTCCCCGGCGGTCCTGGCAGGCGCCCGTCGGCTCACACGTACGGATGAATACGCGACGAAGAGGCCGAGGGATGTACGAGGGGCCGTTACATTCGCGCCGTTCCGCAGGGCGCCCCGGCGTCTGCCGCAAGCCGTAGGGCAGGAGACCGTAAAGCTGATGACGATGGAACGACCTGGGAGCGCTTCCTCCCAGTCCTCCCCACAGCGCATCCCCAACCGCCAGCTCGCCGCACTGATCGCCGAGGCCGGGTTCTCCAACGCCGGGCTCGCCCGGCGCGTGGATCAACTCGGCCTGGAACACGGTCTCGATCTCCGCTACGACAAGACCTCGGTGACGCGCTGGCTGCGCGGCCAGCAGCCGCGGGGCACGACGCCCGCGCTGATCGCCGAGGTCTTCACCCGCAGGCTGGGACGTCGGCTGACCGCGCAGGATCTGGGGCTCGACGCGTGCGCGCCCGTCTACGCGGGCCTGGAATTCGCCGCGACGCCCACCGAAGCGGTGGACATCGTCAGCGGCCTGTGGCGCAAGGACTCCGGCAGCCATGCCGAGCTGCGCAAGATCGCGTTCACCCCGGCCGGGCTCGTGGTGCCCAGCCGCGACTGGCTGATCGGCCGGGCCGACGAGCGCGTCGCGCGCGGCGACCCGGAATCGGGCGGCCCCGGCGGCGGACCCGGCGGGCCGCCGGGAGGGGCGCCCGGAACCCCGGGGGCTCCGGGGAACAGGGCGCGGGTCCCCGCGCAGCTACGGGGCCAGGGCGGTCCGGGCCCAGGTCCGGGTCCGGGTCCGGGGCAGCCGTCCGCCTCGCCCGTTCCGGCGGGCGCTGGCGTGCACGGCTCCGCCGCGCACGGGTCCGGCCACGGCCCCGGGCACGCGGGCTACCCCGGGCGGCGCCCCGCGCCCGGCGGCGCGCACGCGCTGACCGCCTCCCCCGCCGCGGCGCCGGGGGTCACGGCTGCCGCCGCCACCTCGGCGGCGACGGCGGCCTCCCGGATGGACCGGGTCGAGCGCGGTCCAGGACAGCGGGTGAGCGCCGGGGACGTCAACGCGCTGCGCTCGGTCTGCGAACTGTTCCGCGCCCTCGACCACGCCTACGGCGGCGGCCACGCGCGCCAGGCCCTGGTGCGGTATCTGGAGCACGAGACCGAGCCGATGCTGCGCGGGGTCTACGGCGAGCAGGTCGGACGCAGGCTCTTCGGCGCCGCAGCCGATCTGACCCGGCTCGCGGGCTGGACGTCGTACGACATCGCCGCGCACGGCCTCGCCCAGCGCTATTTCGTCCAGGCCCTGCGGCTGGCCCAGGCCGCGGGCGACCGCGCCTACGGCAGCTACGTCCTGGTGACCATGAGCCGCCAGGCCGTGTATCTCGGACACGGCAGGGAGGCGGTGCAGCTCGCGCGGGTCGCGCAGCAGGGCGTGGGGACGGCGGCGCCGCCCGTCGTCCAGGCGCTGCTGCACGCGGCGGAGGCGCGCGGGCACGGGGTGCTCGGCGAGGTCAGGGCGTGCACGGCGTCGCTGGCGCGGGCCGAGCGCGCGCTGGAGACGTCGCGGCCCGGTGCGGGCGAGGAGGTGCCGCAGTGGGCGCGCTTCTTCGACGAGGCGCAGCTCGCCGACGAGTTCGGGCACTGCCACCGCGACCTCCAGCAGTACCGCGCGGCGGCCCAGCACGCGGAGCGCTCGCTCCAGTTGCGCGGGACGGGGTACGCGCGCAGCCGCCTCTTCTGCCGCGTGGTGCTGGCCACGGCCAGGCTCGGGCTCGGCGAGATCGAGCAGGCGTGCACGCTGGGCGCCGAGGCGGCGCAGCAGGCGGCCGAGATGCGGAGCGTGCGGGCGCACGAGTACGTACGGGACTTCGAGCGCCGCCTTGAGCCCTACCGCGACGCGGCGCCCGTGCGGGGCTATCGCGAACGGGTCGCCGCGCTGGGCTGATGCGGCGCCCCGCCCGCCCCACCCCCTCCCCTGCCGGGGGTGGGGCGGGCGGTCGCGGGTCGTTACCGTGGGTGCATGGAGATCTGGATCAACCCCGCCTGCTCGAAGTGCCGCGGCGCGCTGAAGCTGCTCGACGAGGAGGGCGCCTCGTACACGGTGCGGCGCTATCTGGAGGACCCGCCCGGACCCGACGAGCTGCGTGCCGTGC
Source organism: Streptomyces daliensis (assembly GCF_054782395.1). Taxonomy (NCBI): domain Bacteria; kingdom Bacillati; phylum Actinomycetota; class Actinomycetes; order Kitasatosporales; family Streptomycetaceae; genus Streptomyces; species Streptomyces daliensis. The sequence goes on from NZ_BAAGSO010000109.1 coordinate 45,073, forward strand.
TGGAGCGGCTCGGGCTCGAACCGTGGGACATCGTGCGGACGCAGGAGGCCGAGGCCAAGGAGCTGGGGCTCAAGGACTGGCCGCGCGAGGCGGACGCGCGGGAGCGCTGGATCCGGGCGCTGGCCGAGCACCCCAAGCTGATCCAGCGCCCGATCATCACGGCGGACGACGGCACTGCGCTCGTCGCGCGCTCCGACGAGGCCGTACGGGACGCGCTCTCGCGCTGAGTGACGGACGGGGCGGGCGGTGTGACGGGGCGGAGCCGACCGGGCACCGCCCCGTCACACCGGCCCGGTCACGCCAGCCCCGTCACACCGACCCCGTCACACCGGCCCGGTCACGCCGACCCCGTCACGCCGGCCCGGTCACGCCGACCCCGTCACACCGGCCCGGTCACACCGACCCCGTCACACCGACCCCGTCACACCGGCCCGGTCACACCGACCCCGTCACACCGACCCCGTCACACCGGCCCGGTCACGCCGACCCCGTCACACCGACCCGGTCACGCCGACCCCGTCACGCCGACCCCGTCACACCGGCCCGGTCACGCCGACCCCGTCACACCGGCCCGGTCACGCCGACCCCGTCACGCCGACCCCGTCACACCGGCCCGGTCACACCGACCCCGTCACACCGACCCCGTCACACCGACCCCGTCACACCGACCCCGTCACACCGGCCCGGTCACACCGACCCCGTCACACCGACCCCGTCACACCGACCCCGTCACACCGACCCCGTCACGCCAGCCCCGTCACGCCGACCCGGCGCCGTCGGCCCGGTTCCGTCAGCGTCTGGGCCGCAGCACGCAGGGGATCTCCATCGTGACCATCGTCGGCCCGCCGGGCGGGCTGCTCACCGCGAGGATGCCGTCGAACTGGCCGAGCCGCCGCTCGATGCCCGCCATGCCCGAGCCCTTGGCGAGGTCGGCGCCGCCGCAGCCGTTGTCCGTGACCGCGATGCGCAGCATGCCGCCCGCCGACTCGCTGTAGTGGACGTCCAGCCAGACCCGCTCGGCGCCCGAGTGCTTGGCCGCGTTGGTCAGCACCTCGCTGATGGCGAAGTACGCCGCCGACTCGACGGGTTCCTCGAAGCGCCCCCGCAGTTCGATGTCCGTCTCCACGGGGATCTGCGTGCGCAGCGCGAGCGCTTCGGCCGCGTCGCCGAGACCGCGCTCGGCCAGTACCGGCGGGTGGATGCCGCGGACGAGGTCGCGCAGCTCGGTCAGCGCCGCCGCCGAACTCGCCCTGGCCTGCGCGAGCAGCCGCTTCGCCTGCGCCGGGTCCTTCTCGATCAGCGCCTCGACGGTGCCCAGGCTCATGCCCATGGACACCAGCCGCGCCTGGGCCCCGTCGTGCAGGTCGCGTTCGATGCGGCGCAGTTCGGCGGCCGACGAGTCGACCGCGTCGTGCCGTGTCTCGTACAGCCGCTCCACGCGCTGCGCCAGCTCGGCGCCCCGGCTCGGCGAGATCATCAGCTTGACGAGCAGGAAGTGCGCCTTGATGAGGGGCACGTTCACCCGCAGCGCCACGGCGAGCAGGGCGGTCCCCAGGCAGGCGCACAGCACGGCGCTGAAGAAGCCGGTGACGGGGATGAAGGCGTACCAGTAGCTGTCCCGTACCGCCTGCCAGACGCCCGCGAGCAGGACGTAGCCCCACACGCCGTAGGCGACCAGCGCGGGCGGGAAGACGGCGCAGACGAAGCCCGCGACCGCGTCGGTGAGCAGCCAGGCCAGATCGCGCCAGGTGGCCGGGTCCTTGAGCAGGTACGTGCAGCGCTCGACGACGCCGGTCACCCCGGTGCGCAGGTCGCGCGGGAGGGGGCGGTACGGCGCGGGCACGGGGAGGCCCGCCCACTCCAGCGCGAACGCGCGCCGCTGGTTGGCGTGCATCCGCACCAGGCTGGTCACCAGGGGCGTGGTGAAGACGCCGACCCCGACGAGGATCAGCGCGATCGACACGACGCTCAGGATGAACAGGGCGAGCGAGGCGCCGATGGACAGGCCCATCAGCGTGAGGCCCTGGACGGCGGCGATCGCGGCGTCCCTGGCGCGTTCGGCCAGGCTCGGGCGACGGCGCGCGTGCGGCGTGGCGTCGGCGGGTCCGGTGCTGCGGTCGGGTCCGGTACTGGTGCCGCTGCCGGTGCTGGTGCCGGTGCTGCGGTCGGGGCCACTGTCGGTGCCGCGATCAGCGCCGGTGCCGGTGCCGCGGTCGGTGGCCGTGCCCGTGCCCGCGCCCTCCCGGCCCTGTTCCTCGCGCCCGTTCCCGTGCGGCTGGCTCGTCACGTCGCTGCTTCCTCTCCCCTGCCCGGTCCGGGCCCCGTCCCCGTCCCGCGCCTCGCGCTTCCGCGTCCAGTCTGCGGTGCGCGGCACACCGCTGGCACGGGGACCGGCACCCGGACCGGGGTGTACCTAGCGCCACCCCCGTCCGCCGCCGTCCGCGCCGGTGACGGAACGCGGGACACATAGCGGAAAGGCCGCCCCTTTTGGAGGGGCGGCCCTTCGGTGTTCGGGGTGTGTCGCCTCATCGCGGTGCCGACCAGTGTGTACGGCCGGCCCGCGGCCAGGGGATGGCGGGGAAGAGCCGTCGGTGGCTGCTCAGGGCTGTCCTCCGCGACCAGCCTGAGCACGCTCCACCGGGATCACTCCGGCCTCTTCACCTTCACCTTCACACCGGCGACTTCGCGACGGCGGTCCCTCAGTGGTCGTTGAGCCACTTGTAGGTGTAGGACGTGCCGCCGTTGCCGTCGAGATTGATGTAGGTGTTGTTGCCCTCCATCAGGTTGTACATGGGGCCCTGGCTCGCCCTGCGCGACTTGCAGGTGCCGGTGCCCGTGGTGACGGTGATCGTGTAGCCGACGTCGCCGGGGCTGTTCTCGTAGACATTGGCCTCTGCCGCATGCCCGTTCTTCGACGTGTCGCACACCTTGACGATGTCGCCGTGCTCCTCGAAGTAGACACGCGCGCCGTCGTACGTCCTGGTGTGGTCCCAGTTGATGGCGGAGGCGCTTCCGGCGCTGAGGGTGACGGCGGCGCCGGCGAACATGAGCGTGCCGATGGTCATGCGGGTTCTGCGAAGCTTCATCTCGCGTCTTTCTTGTCGGCGATCGAATTCCAGTTCGTGCGGAACGGGACGCTAGCCGCACGCGAGTGCTGCGTACATGGATCCCGGATCTGGTGACAGAGCTGAGACAAGCGGGACTGCGGCGCAGCACCGTGACCGGTGTGCCCAGCCGGTGAGCGGCCGACGTCGAGAGGCCGAAGCGTGGCAGGATGCCGCCCGATGAGCGGCACCGTCACGCCTCCGCTACGCACCGCGCGCGCTTTCCTCTTCGCCGCGGTGTGCGTGCTGCTCGCCGGGGCCGGACACGCGACGGCGGCTGGCCACGGCCTCCCGCCACGGGTGCTCGGCGCCGCCTTCGCCGGGGTGGCCGTGCTCGGCTGGCTCGGCGCACGACGTCAACGCGGGCCGCTCGCCATCGGGGGCGGGCTGCTCGGTGCGCAGGCCGCGCTCCACCTGCTGTTCGGCCGTCTCGCGGGTACGGGGCACCAGTCGCATGGCGGTCACGCCGCACCCGGTGGCCATGGCGGGCGGCACGGTGCGCACATGGCGCACTCCCCCATGGGCTCCCCCGGCTCCATGGGCTCCATGGACGCGGGTGCCGCCGGGTCCGGTGCCGCAGCTGGTGCTGGTGCCGGTGCCGGAGGGCCGGGCCCCTCGCAGTGGGCGGAGCTGCTCGGGCCGACCGGGCACGGCTCGGCCACCATGCTCGCGGCGCATCTGCTCGCCGCGCTGCTCTGCGCGCTGTGGCTGTGGCGCGGTGAGCGGGCCCTGTTCGGGCTGCTGCGTGCCCTTGCCGCACTCGCCCTGCCGCCGCTCGCGCTGTGCGCGGCGGTACGCGGCGCCTGCGCGACGGCTCCCGCACCGCGCCCCGTACGGCGCCGCTCGCCCGCGCGGACCCCGCGTCCTCCGTGCGCGCTGCTCCTCCACACGGTCTCCCGCCGAGGTCCGCCGACGGGCCCCGCACCCCGCTCCACCACGCCCGTCGCTCCGGCACCCGCCTGACGTCTGACGTCCGACGGCCGAGAGGTCCGCCGGCAGCCGGGGGCGTGGCACACCACACCCGACTCCGCGCGGACGGCCGCCCCGTCGGCCCGTCGATCCGTCGGCCCGCAGGTCATGGACGCGCGCGTCCGCGCGGCGGCAGACCGGAGGACCTCGCATGTCCGTAGAGACCCCAGACACCCCGGAGACCCCACCGCACGACCGGCCCGGTTCGGGCGCGGCACGCGCCGAAGGGACGCCCGCGCCCACCCCCTCCCCCCGCGCCGGAGGCTGGCAGGCGCTGCGCCCGCTGGTGCTGCGGCTGCACTTCTGCGCGGGGCTGCTGATAGCCCCGTTCCTGCTCGTCGCGGCGGTGACGGGGCTGCTGTACGCGGCCTCGTTCCAGATCGAGAAGGCGGTGTACGCGGACGAGCTGACCGTCGACGTTCCCAAGGGCGGCCCGCACGGCGACCCCGCGCGGCTGCCGCTCTCGCGCCAGGTCGAGGCCGCGCTCGACGCGCACCCGGACGGCGAACTCACCGCCGTACGCCCCTCGTCGGAGCCGGAGGCGGCCACCCGCGTGCTGCTCGACGACCCGAGCGTGGCCGACCCCGACAACTCCCTCGCCGTCTTCGTCGACCCCTACACCGCCAGGGTCCAGGGCGCGCTGGAGAGCTACGGCAGCTCGGGGGCGCTGCCCGTGCGGGCGTGGATCGACCACCTGCACCGTGATCTGCATCTGGGCGAACCCGGGCGCCTCTACAGCGAGTTCGCCGCGAGCTGGCTGTGGGTCGTGGCCCTGGGCGGAGTCGCGCTGTGGCTGGGCAGGGCGCGCGGGCAGCGCAAGCTGCGCGGGACGACGGGCGCCCGCCGCACCCTCTCCCTGCACGGCACCGTCGGCCTCTGGGCGGCCCTCGGGCTGCTCGTGCTGTCCGCGACGGGGCTGTCCTGGTCCGCGTACGCGGGCGCCAACATCGAGGCGCTGCGGACGAGCGTGGGCAGCGCCACACCGACGGTCTCGGCCGACACGGACACCGGCGAGGGCACCGGCACCGGTCACGAAGGGCACGGGAGCGGCGGCGACCACAGCGGCCACGGGACGCACGAAGGGCACGGGGACGCACACGCCGGGCACCCCGCCGAGCCCGAGGACGTCGGGCTCGACCGCGTCCTCACCGTGGCCCGCGAGGGCCAGGGGCTGAGCGGCCCGATCGAGATCACCCCCTCCTCGGGCCCCGGCTCCGCCTACGTCGTCGCGCAGACCGACAAGCAGTGGCCGCACCACCTGGACCAGATCGCCGTCGACCCGTCCGACGGAAAGGTCGTCGACCGGCTGGACTTCAAGGACTATCCGCTCCTCGCGAAGCTGACCCGCTGGGGCATCGACGGCCACCAGGGCCTGCTGTTCGGGCTCGCGAACCAGGTGCTGCTGATGGCGCTCGCGGGCGCGCTGATCACGCTGATCGTGCTCGGCTACCGCATGTGGTGGCACCACTGCGTACCCCCTCAGCGCGGTGCGTGGCGCCGGGTCCCGCTGCCGACGCTGCTGCCGCTGGTCGCGGTGGCCGCCGTCGTCGGCTGGTTCCTGCCGCTGTTCGGTATCGGCCTGGTGGCGTTCCTCACGGTGGACGCGGTGCTGGGGGTGCGGGCGCGCCGCCGCGCGCGCACGGCCCGTACAGCCCGTACGGACTGAGCCCTTCCGCACCCGCCCCGGGACCGGTCGCCTGTCCGGTTCCGGGGCCCGCTGAGAGGGCTCACGGACCGCCCCGGCAGCCCGGTTGCGCCGGGCGAGGGGCGCCGCGAGGCGGTACCGCGCCGACCCGCGCAGGGCCACGCCTTCCACACAGTCACCTCCTTTACCCTGCCCCCATGCCGCATATCACCGTCGACTACTCCGACACCCTCGCCGACACCTTCGACCGCAGGGGGTTCGGGCTCGCCCTCCACCCGCTGGTCGCCCGGACGATCGAGGGCACCGTCGCGGGCTGCAAAACCCGTTTCCGGCGGATCGACGAGTGCGTGCTCGCGGACGGCGCCGACGACATCGCCATGGTCCACATCGAGGTGTCCCTGCTGTCGGGGCGCACGCCCGAGGTGAAGGCCGAGCTGTCCCGCGCCGTCCTGGGGCTGGCCCGCGACCACATCAAGCCCACGCCCGGGTTCGCCCTGCACACCTCCGTCGACGTGAGCGACCTCGCGCGCGGCTCGTACGTCAGCCACGTCAGCCACCACGACCAGGGGGCCTCGGTGTGGAGCGCGGGCGCGTGAGGTTCGGGCTGCTGGGCACGGGCCCCTGGGCGCGGCGGACCCACGGGCCCGCGCTCGCCGCGCACGAGGGCGTCGAGCTGGTGGGCGTGTGGGGGCGGCGCCCTGAGGCCGCGCTGGAGCTGGCCTCGGAGCTGGGGACGCGGCCCTACGACGATGTCGACGCGCTGTTCGCCGACTGCGACGCGGTCGCCGTCGCGCTGCCCCCTGACGTGCAGGCCCCGCTCGCGGTGCGGGCCGCCGAGGCGGGCTGTCATCTGCTGCTCGACAAGCCGGTGGCGACGACGGTCGAGGGCGCGCGCGGCGTCACGGCGGCCGTCGACCGTACCGGAGTGGCGTCCGTCGTCTTCTTCACGCTTCACTTCAGCGAACCGTCGGCGAGCTGGCTGCGCGCGCGGCGCGCCGAGGAAGGCTGGCTGCTGGGCCGGGCCGACTGGCTCTCGCCCGTCTTCGGCGGCGGCGACTCGCCGTACGCCGCTTCGCCGTGGCGGCGCGAGCGCGGCGCGCTGTGGGACATCGGGCCGCACGCGCTCTCGGTGCTGCTGCCGCTGCTCGGCGACGTCCGCTCGCTGGACGACGTGCACGCGGCGGGCGGACACGGCGACACCGTCCACCTGACGCTGCGTCACACCAGCGGCGCTTCGAGCACGGCCACGCTCAGCCACTCCGTACCGCCCGAGGCGTCAGGGGTCACGGCCGAGGTGCGGGGCACGGCCGGGGTGGCGGCACTGCCCGAGCGCGACGAGGGCCCCGCCGAGGCGTTCGCCCGTGCGATCGACGCGCTGATCTCTGCGGCGAGCGGAACGGGTGTGGAAGCGGCAGCCGAGGCGGGTCCGCCGTGCGACGTACGCCTCGCGCAGCGCGTGACCGAGATCCTCGCGCGCGCCGAGGCGGCCCTGCGCTGACCCTGTGTCCAGGCACCACGACCACGTGGCGTGTCCCGGCCAGGAGGAGCAGGCCGGGACACGCCACGTCGTTCGCACCGGGACTCCGCACGTCCCGGCCGCCCGCCCCCGCGGCCCCGCCCGCTCAGGGGCCGGACCGCGCGGCGGGAGCCGTCAGGCCGTCAGACCTGGCCCGCCTTGTCCAGCGCGGTGCAGCAGGTGTCGACCATCAGCCGGGTGACGACGTACGGGTCGACGTCGGCGTTCGGGCGACGGTCCTCGATGTAGCCCTTCTTCTCCTGCTCGACCTGCCAGGGGATGCGCACGGAGGCACCGCGGTTCGAGACGCCGTAGCTGTACTCGTTCCAGGGCGCGGTCTCGTGCGCTCCGGTCAGGCGCTCCTGGCTGCCGGTGCCGTAGTTCGAGACGTGCTCCATGGGCTTGTCGCCCTCGCCGAGCGACTCGCACGCGGTGATGATCGCGTCGTAGCCCTCGCGCATCGCCTTCGTGGAGAAGTTGGTGTGCGCGCCCGCGCCGTTCCAGTCGCCCTTGGCGGGCTTGGCCGCCAGCGTCGCGGAGACGCCGTAGTCCTCGGCCGTGCGGAAGAGCAGCCAGCGCGCGATCCACATGTGGTCCGAGACCTCCAGCGGGGACAGCGGGCCCACCTGGAACTCCCACTGGCCCGGCATGACCTCGGCGTTGATGCCGGAGAGGCCGAGACCGGCGGCCAGGCAGTGGTCGAGGTGCTTCTCGACGATCTCGCGGCCGAAGACCTCGTCGGCGCCGACGCCGCAGTAGTAGCCGCCCTGCGGGGCCGGGAAGCCGCCCTCGGGGAAGCCGAGCGGGCGGTCGCCCTCGAAGAACGTGTACTCCTGCTCGATGCCGAAGATCGGCTCCTGCGCCGCGAACTGCTCGGCGACCGGGCGGAGCGCGGCGCGGGTGTTGGAGGCGTGCGGGGTGCCGTCGACGTTGAAGACCTCGCACAGGACGAGGACGTTGTCGCCGCCGCGGATCGGGTCGGGGCAGGAGAAGACCGGCTTCAGCACGCGGTCGGAGTCGTGGCCCTCGGCCTGGTTGGTGCTGGAACCGTCAAAGCCCCAGGTGGGCAGCTCTTCACTGTCCGCCAGGATCCTGGTCTTGGAGCGGAGCTTGGCGGACGGCTTGGTGCCGTCGATCCAAATGTACTCGGCCTTGAAGGTCACGGTGTCGTCCTCACGGGTGCGGGGCTGTGCGGGCGGACTCCGGAGCGCTGCCCGACTGATCGCCGTGCGGCGGCTCCGGGCTCGCGGGCACTCTCCGAGCCCTGCGTGAAGCACCTTCACAACCAGCCGTTTCTCATCCGTTGCTCTTGTGTGAACCAGATGTAAACGCCTGTTCGGACGGGGTACGGCCGTCCCGTGAGCCCCGTCACGCCGCCGCCGCTCAGCCCGGCCCCCGGTAGATTCGGCGCTGTCCCGCCGTCGGCGCCCGTGCCGGTGCCGGCGGGCCGAGTAAGGCCACCCTGGAGATCGCGTGCGCGTTGTCATCGCCGAGGACCTGTTCCTGCTGAGGGACGGGCTGGTCCGGCTGCTGGAGGCGTACGACTTCGAGATCGCCGCCGCCGTGGACAACGGCCCCGAGCTGACCCGCGCGCTGGCCGAGCTGGACCCCGACGTGGCCGTGGTCGACGTCCGGCTGCCGCCCTCGTTCAGCGACGAGGGGCTCCAGTGCGCGCTGGAGGCGCGGCAGCGGCGCCCCGGGCTGCCGGTGCTCGTGCTCTCGCAGCACGTGGAGCAGCTCTACGCGCGGGAGCTGCTCGCCGACGGCAACGGCGGGGTGGGCTATCTCCTCAAGGACCGGGTCTTCGACGCGGAGCAGTTCGTCGACGGTGTGCGGCGCGTCGCCGAGGGCGGCACGGCGATGGACCCGCAGGTGATCCAGCAGCTCCTGTCGCGCCGCGCGAAGGACGAGCCGATGGGCAATCTGACGGCCCGTGAGCGCGAGGTGATGGAGCTGATGGCGCAGGGCCGGTCCAACGCGGCCATCGCGAACCAGCTCTTCGTCACCGAGCGTGCCGTCGCCAAGCACACGTCCAACATCTTCGGCAAGCTCGGCATGCCGCCGTCCGACGACGACAACCGGCGTGTCCTGGCCGTACTGGCCTATCTGGACAAGGGCGGCTCCGGGCCCGGTTAGCCGAAGGATCCGGCGCTGTCGGATGACCTGGTTAGACCATCGCGGGAGACCACCGCCGACCCTCCGCGCGTGGTCTCGACCGCCGTTGATCACATGATTACGCTTCCCCACCCCTCGACCGGACGAGAGAGGTGAGGACTGTGGAGCTCAGCAGACGGCACGTCCTGGGAGTCGGAGCGGTTGCGGCCTCGGTGGCGGCGACGGGAGGTAGGGCGATCGGTGCCGGACGGGTGGTGCACGCCGCAGCCCCCGCTGCGGACACTCTCGGACCGGCGCGCGAGGCGGTGGCGCGGCTGCTGCCCGACCACAGCGGACAGATCCGTATCAGCGAGCTGACGGACTCCGGGGGCGCGAGCACCGGCGGGAACACGGGTGGAAGCACGGGCGGCGACACCGGGGGGAGCACGGGCGGCGACACCGGCAGCGGCGACACGGGCGGCGAGCCCGGCGCGGACCCGGGCGGCGACCCCGGCAGCGCGGACACCGGCGGCGCGGACACGGGCGGCGACTCCGGCAGCGCGGACACCGGTGGCGGCGACGCGGACGGCTGGGTCGGCGGCGGCTCCGGCGACTGGTTCGACGACACGAGCGACGAGAAGGGCGGCGACCGGAGCCGCAAGGCGCAGGGCCCGCGCGAGCGCTTCCGCGTCACCGGCACGGCGGGCGCGATCGAGATCGCGGGCACCGGCCCCGTCGCCGTGCTGACGGGCCTGCACTGGTACCTCAAGTACACGTGCGCGGCCCACATCTCCTGGGCGGGCACCCAGCTCGACCTCCCCAAGACGCTCCCGGCCCCGGCGGAGACGTACGAGCGCGAGGCCACCGTCCCGCACCGTTTCGCGCTCAACGACACCCACGACGGCTACACGGCGCCCTACGCCGACTGGCCGCACTGGGAGCGCTTCATCGACGTGCTGGCCGTGCACGGCTGCAACCGCGTGCTCGTGACCGTCGGCTCCGAGGCCGTGTACCACCGGCTCCTCAAGGACTTCGGCTACAGCGACGCCGAGGCCCGCGCCTGGATCCCCGCACCCAGCCACCAGCCCTGGTGGCTGCTCCAGAACATGGCCGAGTACGGCGGCCCCATCAGCGCCGGGCTGCTGAAGCGGCGCACCGAACTGGCGCAGCGGATCGTCAAGCGCATGCGCGAGCTGGGCATGAGCCCGGTGCTGCCCGGCTACTTCGGCACCGTCCCCGGCGACTTCGCCAAGCGCAACTCCGGCGGGCGCACCATCCCCCAGGGCACCTGGAACGGGCTGCCCAGGCCCGCCTGGCTCGACCCGCGCACGAAGGTCTTCCGCAAGGTCGCCGACGCCTTCTACCGCCACCAGCGGACGCTCTTCGGCGAGATCGGCCACGTCAAGATGGACCTGCTCCACGAGGGCGGCGACCCGGGCGACGTCCCCGTGCCCGAGGCGGCGCGGGCCGTGGAGGACGCGCTGCACCGCTCCGTGCGCGACGCCACCTGGGTCATCCTCGGCTGGCAGGAGAACCCCCGCCGCGAGGTCCTGGAGGGCGTCTCGCGCAAGGAGCGCATGCTCATCGTCGACGGCCTTTCCGACCTGGAGCGCGTCACGGACCGCGAGAAGGACTGGGGCGGGGTCCCGTACGCGTTCGGCACCATCCCCAACTTCGGCGGGCGCACCACCCTCGGCGCCAAGACCCACATGTGGACCGAGCGCTTCACCCAGTGGCGCGACCGGCAGGGCAGCGCGCTGGCGGGGACCGCCTACATGCCCGAGGCCACCCACCGCGACCCCGCCGCCTTCGAGCTGTTCAGCGAGCTGGCGTGGCGGCGCGAGGCCGTCGACCGCAAGGCGTGGTTCGACGACTACGCGCGGCTGCGCTACGGCGGCGACGACAGCGCGGCACGCCGGGCCCTGACGGCGCTGCGCGACACGGCGTACGAGATCAGCAGCACCGACGGCCGCCCGCACGACTCCATCTTCGCCGCGCGCCCCAGCCTGGAGGCCCGCTCCGGCACCTACTTCGCCACCCACACCCCGGCCTTCGACCTGCCGGACTTCGACGGGGCACTGGCCGGGCTGCTGGCCGTCAAGCAGCCACTGCGCGGCAGCGACGCCTACCGCTACGACCTGGCCGACGCCGCCCGCCAGGCCCTCGCCAACCGCTCCTGGCTGCTGATCGGACAGCTCCAGTCCGCCTACCGCGCCAAGGACACGGCCGCGTTCCGCAAGCTCGCCACGCTCTGGCTGAAGCTGATGCAGCTCAGCGAGGACATCACCGGCACGCACCGCTCCTTCCTGCTCGGCCCCTGGCTGGAGGCGGCACGCAACATGGCGGGCTCCGCCGCGCCAGGGCGGGCCCGCGAGGAGCCCATGTCCGCCGCGATGGACCCCTGGGCGGGCGCCTGGGCCGAGGGGGGCGGGCACGCCACGGCGGACGAGATGGCCGCCGCGCAGGAACGCTTCGCCGCGTCCGAACGGAAAGCCGCGTCCGAGCGGGCCGCGCTGGAGCGCACCGCGCGCGTGCTCATCACCACCTGGGCCGACCGCCCGGCCGCCGACCCCGGGCGCCTCGCGAACTACGCCAACCGCGACTGGCACGGCCTCATCGGCGACTTCCACCTCCCCCAGTGGCGGGCCTACCTCGAAGAGCTGGAGGAGGCACTGAAACAGGACAGGGCGCCCAAGAGCTTCGACTGGTACGCGCTGGAAGAGCCCTGGACGAAGAAGACGGACACCCACGCGCTGCGGCCCGTCGGCGACACGCACCGCACCGCGCAGCGCGTACACGACGCCCTCGCGAAGGCCCCGTACCAGGGCAGCCTCAGCGTGACGGCCGACCCGCCCGCGCTGCCCGCGGGCGGCGACGGCGAGCTGAAGGCCGTCTTCCGCAACGAGAACGGCCTGCGCGCCACCGGCGCCGTCGACCTCTCCCTCACCGGACTCGACGGCGCCAAGCCCCAGGACCCCACCTCCGTCAAGCGCGTGGGCCCCGGCGCCCGCGCCACGGTCCGCTGGCGCGTCCCCGCACCCGACCGGCCACTGAAACGCCCGCTGGAACCACTGCCCTACAAGCTGACGGTCGAATACGGGCCCGAGGGCGAGAGCCGCGTCCGTACGCGACACGACGGGACCCTCTACGTCGGCGGCCCCCTGGACCGGAGCCTGCGCACGGCGACCAGCAACGACGCCGTCTTCGGCCAGCTCAAGGACCGCTTCGCCATCAACGGCGCGGGCAAGGACCTGTGGAAGGGCACGGAGGAGTTCGGCACGGTCTACCGCGAGGGGGCGCTGCGCGACGGGGACTCGGTCACCGCGAAGGTGACCTCGCAGGAGGCGACCGGGCCCTGGGCACGGGCCGGGCTCGTCGCCCGCAACACGCTGGCCGCGCCCGGGGGGCAGCGCGCCGCCGACACCTCCCCCGGCTTCGTCAACCTGGCGGTCACCCCCGCCAACGGCGTCGCCCTCTCCTACGACTCCGACGGCGACGGCACGCTCGACACGTACAAACGGGTCACCGGCGTCAAGGCGCCCGTCACCCTGCGGCTGTCGCGCAAGGGCAACGCGTTCAAGGGCGAGCTGTCCACGGACGACGGGAAGTCGTGGCGCGAAGTCGCGACGGTGAAGGTGCCCCAGGCAAGCGACGCGATGGACGCGGGCCTCTTCATGACCGCCACGAACGGTGGCTCCGCGGCCCGCGGCCAAGCGGAGTTCAGCGCCTGGCACTGACCCCTTCGCGGGGCGCGGAAGGAAACACAGGGTTGCCCCTTCACCGGTGGCGCCCCTTCACGGGGTGCGGGGTGAAGGCCACACGGGGTGCGCGTTTCTCGTGGGGGTGCGCCTGGTGTGGGTGCCCCTTTGGGGTTTCGTTCGCGTGTTGCGGGCCGGTGGCACGGGTTGTGCCCACCCGTCCCGCCCGCGGGACGATTGCCCACAACATTTTTGGCGCCGTCGCACGGGGCGCTGGGCTGGGCTGGGCGCCGTGTTCGGCTGCCTGGCCGGTGGCTTCGGCGCGGCCTATGGACCGGTGCGTCGCGGCTGGCGCCGCGTGATTCCGGGTTTCCACCGTGGTTGTGGGCGCGTGGGTGGGGGGTGTCCGGTGCCGGGGTGGGGTGTCTCCTCGGCGTGAAGGTCTCGCGTTCGGCTCTCCGCCGGTGACTTTCTCGACCTGC
>NZ_BAAGSO010000109.1:58590-76652 GCF_054782395.1 Streptomyces daliensis
ACCTCCTCTCCGGGTCGGCCAATGTTCACCCCCCCCTTCGCGGGGTGCGCCTCCTTGCCCTGCGGCGGCACGAAAACCAGCGCGGGACCCTACGGTGCCCGCTTCACGGGCCAACCGTCCCGCGCAACACCCCCTTGGCAGGGGTGCGTAGCCCGGTGCCCCTTGGGGGTTCGTTCGCGGCTGCGGCCCGGTGGGTGGGTTGTGCCCACCCGTTCCGCCATGCGGAACGCCTGCCCACAACAGGGGTGGCGAGCCGTCGCCGTCAGCTCCCCCGGCAGGGGCGGAGGCCCTTCGGCGCGGCGCCGGGGGCGGGCACACAACAGTGGTGGTGCCGTCATCACCAGGGCGCCGCCCGCAACAGGGGCGAGCCCACGGCAGCAGGGGCGGAGCCCCTCCGGTGCAGAACAGGGCGGGCGCATGGTGGTGGCGTAGCGGTGTCGGCACGGCACCGGGCCACAGCATGGGAACAAGTGCAGGGGCCACCGGCCGGAGGTTGGCCACCGGGTGGGAGGGGACGTGGTGGGGTGTCCCCGCAAGTGGTGGCGACGAGTATGTACAGGCAGCCGAAAAGCCGACCCGCACTTGTCGCCGCCCGAGGAGACACCCCGGCACGGCACCGACCCCCACCAGCAGGCAGCCGAAAAACCGACCCGCACTTGTCGCCGCCCGAGGAGACACCCCGGCACGGCACCGACCCCCACCACACACCAACCCCACAACCACCGGCACAAGCCAAGAACCACGCGGCGCCAGCCGCGAACACACCGCAACCACACACCGCGCCGAAGCCACCCACCCGCACCCGAAAAACGCCGCGCCCAGCCCAGCGCAGCGCCCCGTGCAGCAGCACAAAAATGTTGTGGGCAATCGTCCCGCTGGCGGGACGGGTGGGCACAACCCGTGCCACCGGCCTGAGCATCGCTGACGAAACCCCAAGGGGCACCCACAGAGCGCACCCCTGCGAGAAACGGGCACCCCGTGTGACCTTCACCCCGCACCCCGTGAAGGGGTACAGCCCGGTGAAGGGGGAACCCTTCGTTTCCTCGCGCCCCGATCGCTCGTTCTCGTGAACGTGGCATCCCAGGAAGCGACTTCACCGTATCCACCACACCCGTGGGCGCCGGACGAGGCGGTCGGGGTCGAGCAGGCGGAAGCCGCACTGGTGGAGCACTATCCACGTCTCGTGCGGCTCGGTTACCTCGTGCTGCCGCCCGCCCTCGGCCGTCACCGCCGCGTCCTCGCAGCGCACGCCCTGGTCCAGCGCGCCCTCCCCCGAGGCCGCACCACCACGCGCGCGATCCCCACCCAGCGCGCGCCCCGCGAAGCCCCCGGCACCGCCCAGGCCGCCTACGCCTGGATCCGGCTGCGCGTGCTGCGCGCCGCGCTCGCCGCCGAGCGGCCGAGGCGGCTCGGCCCGTGGCAGCCACGGGCGCTACGCGCCCTGCCGCCCCTCCCCGCGCCACTGCCCCGCGTGTTCGGGCTGCGCCTCTTCCCCCGTTCCGGCGGCGCCGACGAACTGGCCCTGGACCAGGCGCTGTCGGCCGTGTCCGGCGCGGCCCGCGCCGCCTACGTGCTGCGTGGCCTGGAGGGCATGGCAGAGCACGACATCCGCGCCCTGCTGCGCGCAGCCGACGTGCCGGACCCCGACGCGGCGCTGGCCGGCGCCGACCGCGTCGTCGCCCCGGCTGGCAGCAGGGACCAGTCGTTGCTGGAGTCCGTCGAGTTCGACCCGTGCTCGCTCCAGGCGCGTCCCACGGACCTGATGCGCCGCCGCCAGCACACCCGGGCGGCCGTCGCCGTCGCCGCCGCAGCACTCGTGGGCGGCGGGCTGCTGGGGCTGCCCGGCGACTCGTGGGGCCCCGACGGGCCCGCCGCTCCCCCGTACGCGCGCAACGCAGCGGCCGAACAGGCCCTGGATCCGGGCGCGTTGACGCGCGCCGCGCCCACCGCGTGGCGCGACGCGGCACGGCTGGACTTCGCCGCGTGGCCCGCGCGCGGCGACCGTCTCGGGGACCGCGAGCTGCTGCGTCGCGCGCTGGCCGTATGGGCGCGTCCGGGCCCCGAGGTGAGCGTCTCCACGACGCGCGGCACCCCGTCGGGCCCGCCGTCCGGCCCGCCCCGGCTGCTGTACGCGGGGACCGTGGACGGCGCCCGCGTGGTGCTGCTGCACGACGGGCTGCGCGTGGCCCGGTACGCGGAGTCGGCCGGTGCGGAGCGCGGGGGCGCCGCGCTGGACCTGGCGCGTACGGACGGCGCCGACGAGGTCTCGGCGGGCGCCCTCGTCGTCTCGCGCAGCGACAGCAACGTGCGCTATCTGACGGCTCCTTGGGTCGCGGGCGCGTCGACGGCTGACCTGCTGAAGCCCTCGGACGCGGGTCACCGGGTCGAGGTGGGCGGCGACGGGGTGACCGCGCCGCTGCCCGCTCCCCCCACGGGCGGTCGTGACTGCGCGCGCTGGCCGGGCCTGCTGCTGGATGTGCGGGGCCGCTCGGCGCCGTACCTCTACTCCGATCTGGGCGAGCTGACCCCGGCCCGCCTCACGGACGGCGATCCCGGCGCCGGTCCTGAGGGTTCGCGGGGCGCCCCGGCGGACGCGACGGGCGCGGCGGCGCGATCCAGGCTCGCGCACGGCGCGTGCCGGCTGCCCGCGCTGGCGGGGCACGGGGTGCGGTCCGTCAACACGTGGCGGTTCGCCGAGCAGCCGCTGCCGGGACCGGGACCGGGGCCGGGGCAGCACGGCACGGCCGACTGGCTGTGCACGCGGGCCGAGACCTGGCGGGGCGAGGGGGCGCGGGTGGCGACGGTGTTCCGGCCGCCCGCGCGCGGGCCGTCGGAGCCGGGCGCCGCGGCCTCCCCCTCCGTCGGCGGCCCGGCGTGCGGGCCACGGGAGCCGCGGGTGCTGAGCGGGGTGATGTGGCGCTCGCGGGACGGTGACTGGTACGTGCTGGCGGCGGGCAGCGAGGAGGTCGCCTCGGTCACGGCGACCGGCGATGTACGGGGCACGGAGAAGGGCCGCACCCTGGCGCTGCGCGCCGAGAAGGGCAGCCGCACCAGGCTCGTCGCACGGCTGGCTGACGGCACCCCGCTCCAGGCGCTCCGCTAGGAGGAGGTGTAGCCCGTGCCAGACAGCCCGTGCTCACCGGGTGCGCAATCTTCTGCCGTACCCCTGTCGCCGACCGATACCCGAAAGTACATTGACGCCATGTCTAATACGGCCAAGAGGCAGCCGGACGGGCCGGGGAAGCCGGTCAAGCCGGGGAAGCGGCCCGTGCCGGTCGCGTCCGAGCACACCGAGCTGAGGCCGCGCCAGGTCGCCTTCGACTGGTCGCGGACCCCGCTCCACTGGGTGCCTGGCGACCCCGCCACCACGCACACCATCAACGTGCTGCACCTGCTGCTGCCCGCGGGCGAGCGCTGGTTCGTGCACGTCTACAAGCAGGCGCTGCCGCTGATCCGCGACGCGCGGCTGCGCGAGGACGTGATCGGCTTCATCGGCCAGGAGGCGATCCACTCGCAGGCGCACGACGACGTGCTGCCGCAGTTGCGGCGCCTCGGCCTGGACCCCGATCCGTACACCGCGCAGGTGGACTGGTTCTTCGAGAAGCTGCTCGGCGACCGCACGCTGCCGCCCGGCAGGCCCCGCCGCTGGTGGCTGCTGGAGCGGATCGCGCTCATCGCCGCGATCGAGCACTACACCGCCTTCCTCGGCGACTGGGTGCTCAACGCCGAGGCCCTGGACCGCAAGGGCGCCGACCCGGTGATGCTGGACCTGCTGCGCTGGCACGGCGCCGAGGAGGTCGAGCACAGGTCGGTGGCCTTCGACCTGTTCCTGCACGTCGACGGCGCCTATTCGCGACGGGTGCGCACCTGGGGGCTCGCCTTCGGCGCGCTGGTCTTCCTGTGGCAGCGGGGCGTGCGGTTCTTCATGGAGAACGACCCGACGCTGACGGACGGCAAGGCCAGCTTCCGCGCGTTCCTGCGCGGCGGGCGCGAGGGCGTGCTGCCCGGGGCCGGGGACATGCTCCGCTCCATACCCACGTACCTGGGCCGCGCGTACCACCCCTCGCAGGAGTGCAGCACGGCGCAGGCCGTCGCCTATCTCGCGGGCTCGCCCGGCGCCAACGGGCGGGTCCCGGACCGCACTTCGGAAGGTGCCTGAGATGCCGCGCGCCAGGAACGTCGCGCTGGCCTTCGGCGCCGCGCTGCTCGTCAAGCGGGCCATGGGGCGCCGCATAGAGAAGTCCCCGCTGTGGCCGCTGCCCGCGCTGGACCGGCCCACTTCGGGCACGCGGGGGCAGCGTCGCACGGACACCGGCGCCAGTACCGGCATGCGGCTCACCGTCACCGAGCGGGACACGGTGGCGGACGGGGTCGTACGGCTGCGGCTGAGCGGCGCCGAGGGTGCGCCGCTGCCCGCGTGGGAGCCGGGCGCCCACCTCGATCTGGTGCTGCCCTCGGGGCTGGTGCGGCAGTACTCG
Source organism: Streptomyces daliensis (assembly GCF_054782395.1). Classification (NCBI taxonomy): domain Bacteria; kingdom Bacillati; phylum Actinomycetota; class Actinomycetes; order Kitasatosporales; family Streptomycetaceae; genus Streptomyces; species Streptomyces daliensis. The sequence goes on from NZ_BAAGSO010000109.1 coordinate 63,069, forward strand.
CTGTGCGGCGACCCGGCGGAGGCCGACGCCTACACCGTCGCGACCCGGCTCATCGGCGACGGGCAGGGCGGACGCGGCGGCTCGCGCGAGGTGCACGAGAGGCTGTGCGTGGGTACCGAGGTCGAGGTGCGGGGGCCACGCAACCGCTTCCCGCTGGTGGAGGCGCCCGCCTACCTCTTCGTCGCGGGCGGCATCGGCATCACGCCCGTCCTGCCCATGCTGCGCGCTGCCGAGGCGGCGGGCGCGCGCTGGCACCTCGTCTACGGCGGCCGTACGCGCGCCTCGATGCCGTTCCTGGAGGACATCGCGAAGCTCGGCGGACCGCGGGGCACGGTGACACTGGTGCCCGAGGACGAGGCCGGGCTGCCCGACCTCGCGGCGGCCCTGGCCTGGGCGCCCCCGGAGGCGGCGGTCTACTGCTGCGGACCCGAGCCGCTGATGGCGGCGCTCGGCGCGCTGTGCGCCCAGGACCCGCCGGGAGGCGGGTTCCACCTGGAGCGGTTCGCCCCGGCAGCGGGCCCTGGACCCGGCGGGAGCGGCGGGAGCGGCGAGGACAGCGCCTTCGAGGTCGAGCTGCGGCGCAGCGGCACGACGCTGACCGTCCCGGCGGACACGACCGCGCTGGCCGCGATACGCGAAGTGCGCCCCGACACCGCGTACTCCTGCGCGCAGGGGTTCTGCGGCACCTGTCAGACACGGGTGCTGGAGGGCGCGGTGGACCACCGCGACGAGCTGCTGACGGACTCCGAGCGGGACGGTTCCATGCTGATATGCGTCTCCCGGGCGCGGGACGGGCGGCTGACCCTGGACATGTGAGGCCCCAAAAAACCGGACCCGGAACCGGCCCCCGAGCCCGGTCAGCGCCGCCGCCTCTAGCACCCCGTGCCCCATGCGCCCCTTCCGCCCCTTGTCTGCCGGGCCGTCGGCGGGCTCGTTAGGGTTGTCCGCATGACCACTGGCGTGCGCCGCAGAATGGGTGTCGAGGAGCGGCGGAAGCAGTTGATCGCCGTCGCGTTGGATCTGTTCAGCCGACGCTCGCCCGACGATGTGTCGATAGACGACATCGCCTCCGCCGCGGGCATCTCGCGCCCGCTCGTCTACCACTACTTCCCCGGCAAGCACAGCCTGTACGAGGCGGCCGTGCGCCGCGCGGCCGACGAGCTGGCCTCCCGCTTCGTCGAGCCGCACGAGGGGCCGCTCGGGGCGCGGCTGCTGCGGGTGATGGGCCGTTACTTCGACTTCGTCGAGGAGCACGGTCCTGGCTTCTCCGCGCTGCTGCGCGGCGGTCCCGCCGTGGGTTCCGCGCGGGCCAACGCCATGATCGACGAGGTGCGCAGGGCCGCCTACGCGCAGATGCTCGCGCACCTCGGCCTGGAGGACCCGGGGCCCCGGCTCGCCCTCGTCATCCGCTCCTGGGTCGGTCTCGCCGAGACGACGGCGCTGACGTGGCTGGAGGCGCGGGCCATCCCGCGCGCGGAGCTGGAGCTCCAGCTCGTGCACGACTTCATGGCGCTGGCCGCCGTCACGGCCGCCTATGACCAGGAGGCGGCGGACACGGTGCGCCGCATAGCGGCGCAGGAGCCCGCGGACGGGCCCTTCGGAGAACTCCTGGAGCGTCTGCGTTCGCTCACTTCTGATTGATTCGTGAAGGTGATGTAACGTCAACTTCCTTCTTGTGTAGGGAATTTGAAGGCGAGAGGATCGGTCGCGGTCGTTCCGTGAACGACCGTGCTCACCATCCCCCGTTTCCGCACACCTGAAGGACGGCTCCATGCCTGAAACGACCGAGACCCCGCTGTGGCTCCAGGGCCGGGAGGCGGTCATCGCGGCCTCGGACCCCGGCGAGTGGCGCAACGAAGCACCCGACTATCACCTGTCGCACCAGGTGATGCCGGCGGAGAGAACGCACCACTTCCAGCCGGACCAGCTCGAAGCGATCGTGGAGACCCTCGCCCAGGTCTTCGAGATGGAGGTCTCGCACAAGGAGGACCCGGCGACCTGGGTGTCCATGGTCACCGACAGGTTCCGCACCCGTGTGAACAGCGGCGAGTGGGCCTCGGCCGCCGACATCGCCGAGCAGGGCAGCTACAACGTCCTCATCGGCGACAGCCCGTTCTACCGCCGTGAGCAGGAGGACTTCGCCTCCCAGCACCACGTCTTCCACACCGCCTTCCCCGGCGGTTTCTTCTGGGAGGTGCTGGAAGTCCTCTCCCCGCCGCCCGTCATCGCCTTCAAGTGGCGGCACTGGGGCGACTTCTCCGGCGAGTACAAGGGCTTCCTGCCGACGGGCAAGCGCATCGAGATGTACGGGATGAGCATCGCGAAGGTCAGCGACGAACTCCAGCTGGTCGAGGTCGAGCACTTCTACGACCCGAACGCGTTCCTGAGCGGCCTCACGGGCGGCTGCCCCGTCGCGCACAAGAGCTGAGCCCGCGTGGTCCCCGGCCCGCCCTGGACCGGGGACCACGCTGCTCCGAGGACCGCGCCGTGCCCGTCGTCAGCCCCGGGTGAAGACCGCGACGCTGCGGGCGGGGACCGTGAACGTCCCGGTCCGCGCGTCGTAGGCGGACCGCTTCACCACGGGGTCGGCGCCCTTCGCCTGGACGGGGTGGAGCGTGTAGCCGCGGCCCTTGGCTGCGGGGACGGTCTGCTCCTGCCGCTCCGGGGTGGCGTTGACGACGAGGACGAGCTCGTCGAGCCGCGCCGTCAGCACGCCCGGGGTCTCCTCCGTGCCGGAGAGGGGGAAGCTCAGCGCGCGCTGTACGGAGGCGGCGTCCCGCTTGCTGAAGGACGGCTCCGTGGTGCGGATGCGCAGCAGGTCGCGGTAGGCGGCGCTCGTCGCGTTGATCTCCGTGCAGGAGGGGGTGAGCCGGGGGTTGGTGAGCAGCGGCTTCGCGTAGGGCCACTTGGGCTCGTTGTCGGCGGCCGGGGGCAGGCCGCGCCCGAAGCCGTTGCCCTGGCGGCAGTCCCAGTGGAGCGCGTTGAACCAGTCGCCCGAGTCGTAGGAGTTGCGGTCGAGCGACTTGGAACGCAGCAGGTCGGAGCCCGCCTGGGAGAGCGCGGGGCCCTGCGAGAGGGCTGCCGTGGCCATGGCGAGGACCTGCATGCGGGCGCGGTCGGCCGCCGAGGTGTCCGCGGGGAGTTTGAAGGCGAGGGCGTCGTAGAGGGTCTCGTTGTCGTGCGCGTCGGCGTAGGAGAGGGCGTCGCCGGGAGCCTTCGCGTATCCGGCGGGCGCGCCGTTGTAGTCGACCTCGGAGCCCTTGACCTTACGGCCGCGCGAGTCGGTGAAGGTGTAGTCGGCGAGGTTGCCGGTGAGGCCGACCTTGATCAGGTCCTGGTAGTGGAGGAGCCGGGCGCGCTGCTCCTCGCGGGTGCCGTTGGCCGGTGACGTGTTGGGGTCGGTGAACAGCCCGGAGGCGAAGCCCTGGACGCGGGGGTCCTCGTCGAAGGGGCCGCCGCCGCGCAGCGCGTCGCGGGAGCGGTCGGAGAAGGTGGCGACGCCGGTGCCCGCCATGTTCTTCTGCGTGGCCTGCGTGAAGCGGGCGTCGTCGGCGACCTCGCCGAAGTTCCAGCCCTCCCCGTAGAGGACGATCCGCTTCCCGTCCACGCCGTCCTTCGCCACCGTCAGCCGGTCGAGGGCAGCGCGGACGGCGAGGATGTTGGCCTTGGGGTGATGGCCCATCAGGTCGAAGCGGAAGCCGTCCACCTTGTACGCGCGGGCCCAGGTGACCACGGAGTCCACGGTGAGCTTGCCCATCATGGCGTGCTCGGGCGCTGTGTTGGCGCAGCAGGTGGAGGTGGCCACGGAGCCGTCGGCGAGCAGCCGGTGGTAGTAGCCGGGCACGATGCGGTCCAGCACGGACTTCGGGTCCTGGCCACTGGCCGAGGTGTGGTTGTAGACGACGTCCATGACGGTGCGCAGCCCGGCCCCGTTGAGCCCCGCGACCATCTCGCGGAACTCCTTCGTACGGGACGGGCCCTCGGGGTCCGAGGCGTAGGAGCCCTCGGGCACGGTGTAGTGGAGGGGGTCGTAGCCCCAGTTGAAGGCGTCCTCGGCGGCCACCTCGCCCACGCACTCCTGCTGGCGGGGCGAGTCGGCGGGCAGCGCGGCGAGGTCGCAGCCGGGCTCGCGCTGGTCGGACGGGCGCTCGGGCACAGTGGAGAAGTCGAAGGCCGGGAGCAGATGCACGTACGAGGTGCCGGAGCGGGCCAGCTTCCGCAGGTGCCGCATGCCGTCGGAGCCGCTGTCGGTGAAGGCGCGGTAGGCGCCGGGGTGCTTCGACGTGGGGTCGGAGACGGAGAAGTCGCGGACGTGCAGTTCCTGGATCTGCGCGTCGCGCAGCGGGGTGGCGCGCGGCTTGCGCAGGTTCCGCCAGCCCGCGGGGGCCAGCGCCGGGTCGTCCAGGTCGGCGACGACGCTGCGCTCGGAGTCGGTGGTCAGCGCGGTGGAGTAGGGGTCGGTGACCTCGTTGGTGACCACCTTCTGTGCGGCGGGGGCCCAGACGGTGACGCGGTAGCGGTAGGTGGCGCCCGCCCAGTCGCCGGTGTCGCCCGTCGCGCTCCACACCCCGCTGTCCGCGCTGCGGCGCATCGGCACGGTGCGCCCGTCGATCTCGGCCTCGACCTCGCGTGCGGTGGGGGCCCAGACCGAGAGGGTGGTGCGGTCGCCGTGGGGTCCGCCGTGGAAGTCGGGGCCGAGGGTGGCGCGGGTGGCCTGGCGCGCGTAGAGGTCGTCCAGGACGCCGGGTATCTGCACCCCTGTGGCCGCCGAGAGCGACGTGTCCCCCTCGCCCTCTCCGGCGACGGCCACGACCTGCCCGCGCAGTGCCTCGCGGAGTACGCCGGTGTCGCGTTCGGTGAGGCGGTAGGCGTCGTAGTCCGCGGCGAGGTGCGGGTGGGCCGCGCGCTGTGCGTCGCTGAGGCCGCCGGGGACGCGGGTGAGGGCGAGGTGCGAGGCGTCGCCCGCGAGGTCGCCACCTTGGACGGTGAGGCCGCCGTCGGCCGCGTATGCGAGCAGGTGGGTGTCCGCCGCCTCGCCGAGGCCCTTGGGCCAGGCGACGGTGGTGCGGTCGATCCACTGCGCCCTGGCCGAGGCGAGGTCGAGGCCGTCGTCCTCGGCGGCGCCCGCGCCGGGTGCCCCTGCCCCGAGCAGGGGCAGCGGCAGCGCCAGGAGCAGGGCGCACAGGGCGAGTTGGCGGTGCCGTCTCACGTGCGGGGTTCCTCTCTGTCGGGTCTGTGCGGTCTGCACGGTCTGTGCGGGGCGCGGCGGCGGGGCACGGGTACCCCGCCGCCGCGCCGGAAGGTGTCAGCGGGTGGTCAGCCCGTGGTCAGCAGGTGGTCTTGCCCGCGTGGAGCGCGAGCGCGGTGTTCGGGCCGAGCGTGGCCGTGACCTGGCCACCGCTGACCGTGCGGGTGGTGCGGGACTGGACGTCGCAGTACGTGCCGTCGGGCAGCGACGTGCTGTAGGTGCGGGTCAGCGAGGAGCCCTCGTGGTTGATCGCGACGAAGCCCTTGGTGCCCCGGCTGAAGGCGATGGCGTCGTTGCCGTTGTCCCACCAGCCGCGCACGTCGGTACCGCGCACCGCGTTGCGGAAGCCGACCATCGACTGGATCTCGGGCCAGGCGTGCTGGCACTTCCAGCCGCTGAGCCAGCAGGCGTTGACGGTGCCGCCGTTGGGCGGGCCCGCGTCGTTGTCGCTGAACTCGTAGCCGGAGTGGACGTCGGGCGAGCCGTAGGGCCAGGCGAGCATGAAGACGTTGGCCAGCGTGTAGTCGGCGCCGTTCTTGTAGCTGAGGGTGGAGCCGTTGCGCTCGGTGTCGTGGTTGTCGACCATGACGGCGGCGCGGCTGCCGTCCATGTAGCCCCAGCCCGTGCCGTAGTTGGTGAGGTAGGCCAGCTTCTCGTTCTGGAAGACCCGCTTGAGGTCGAAGGCGTAGCGGAACTCCTGCACGTCGCCGACGCTCAGGTACTCGCTCGGCGAGACGGCCTCGCCCGCGCCGTAGATGGCCTCCTGCTTCCAGACGACGTCCTGCCTGCTGAGCCGGGACCTGATGTTGGCCAGGTCGGCTGCGGGCATGTGCTTGGCCGCGTCGATACGGAAGCCGGCCGCGCCCAGCGAGAGCAGGTCGTTCATGTACGCGACGATCCGGCCGCGCACGTACTCCTCGCCGGTGTCGAGGTCTGCGAGACCGAGCAGTTCGCAGCTCTGGACGTGGTAGCGGTCCTGGTAGTTGTTGATCGTCGACTGGCAGTCGTTCATGTCGGCTACGGAGTACGTGCCGGGGTAGTCGTACTTCGTGTACGAGGAGCCTCCGGTGCCGGTGCCCGAGCCGGAGGTCATGTGGTTGATGACCGTGTCGACGACGACGCCGACCCCGGCCGCCCGGCAGGTGTCCACCATGCTCTTGAACTGGGCGCGGTTGCCGAGGCGGCTCTCCAGCTTGTAGCTGACGGGCTGGTACTGGGTCCACCACTGGCCGCCCTGGATGTGCTCCTGGGGCGGGGAGACCTGGACGTAGCCGTAGCCGTTGGGGCCGATCCTGCTGGTGCACTCCTTGGCGATGGAGTCGAAGCGCCAGTTGAAGAGGACGGCGGTGACGTCCTTGCTGCCGGGAGGTGCCGCCTGTGCCCGGGTGGGCGTGACGGCGAGGGCGGCGCTCACGCAGAGGGTGAGCACGAGGACGAGCAGCGCGGTGGCGGGTCTCTGTCGGTACGCGGTGCGGATCTTGCGCGGGATCGTGGCCATGACGCCTCCGATGGAGAAGCGAATGCGGGTGTCCGCCTCGGGGGCAACGCGCCGCGCCCGTAAGGCCGTTGAAGGTGAACCGGTCCGGCCGGCCGGGCGCGTGGAGCCCGGAACGGGCTCCCGGCCGGCCGGACCGGAGCGGTTGAGAACGTAACAGCTTGCAGAAACTTGTGGAAGAGATTGCGCAGAGGTTGCCGGGCGGAATCCTGGAGGGGTCCAAGTGCCCCTCCAGGGCCCCGTCAGACCTCGTCAGACCTCGTCAGACCTCGTCAGGACGGTGGCGCCTGGCCCGTGGAGCCCCGCACCACCAGCTCCGGCTGGAAGACGAACTCCGCGTGCCGCACCGGGTCCTGGCCCGTCTCCTCCAGCAGCGCGTGCACGGCCGCGTTCGCCATCGCGCGCACGGGCTGGCGCACCGTCGTCAGCGGCGGGTCGGTGAAGGCGTTCAGCTCGGAGTCGTCGTAGCCGACGACGGACACGTCGCGCGGCACGTCGAGGCCCCGTTGCCGCGCGGCCCGCACCGCGCCCAGCGCCATCAGGTCGCTGCCGCAGACGATGCCCGTGCAGCCCCGGTCCAGCAGCGCCCCGGCCGCCGCGTGCCCGCCCTCGACGGTGAAGAGGGTGTGCTGCACCATGCTCTCGGCGCCCCCCGCACCGCCCGCACCGCCCGCGCCCCCGGCCGCGTCGCCCAGCGCCTCGGCGAAGCCTTCCGCCTTGCGCCGTGCCGGGACGAAGCGTGCGGGGCCGACCGCGAGCCCGATCCGCTCGTGCCCCAGCTCGCGCAGATGCCGCACCGCGATGTGCGCCGCCGCGCGGTCGTCGGGCGAGACGAAGGGCGCGCTGATCCGCTCGTTGTAGCCGTTGACCAGCACGTACGGCACTCCGCGCCCCGCCAGCCGCAGATAGCGCTCCGGGTCGGCCGAGAGGTCGGCGTGCAGCCCGGAGAGGAAGATGATGCCGCTGACCCCGCGCTCCACGAGCATCTCGACCAGCTCGTCCTCGGTCGCCCCGCCCGGCATCTGGGTGCCCAGCACGGGCGTGTAGCCGTAGCCGGAGAGTGCCTGCTCGATGACCTGCGCGAAGGCGGGGAAGATCGGGTTGGTCAGTTCGGGGATGACGAGGCCGACGAGTCCCGCGCTGCGCCGCCGCAGCCGTACGGGCCGCTCGTACCCGAGCACGTCGAGCGCGGCCAGCACCCGCTGCCGGGTCGCGTCGGCCACGCCCGACTTGCCGTTCAGCACGCGGCTGACGGTGGCCTCGCTGACCTCCGCCTGCTGGGCCACGGCCGCCAGCCGCCCGGTGGGCGGCCGGCCCGCGGGGAGGGGGCCGACGGGCTGGTGTCCGGCCGGAACGGCGGAGGTCACGCGGGATCCCCCTCCGCTTCCCCACCGTCGCCACCGTGGCTGACGCGCCCGCCGTCGCCGCCGTGGACGAGGCGCCCGCCGTCGCCGCCGGGTCCGGCGACCGTCCACCAGGCCGTGGTGTCGGCGGGCAGCGCGGCGCCGCCGCCGTCGTACGGGCCGCTGGCCAGCAGCAGCTTGCCGAGCCCCGGCGGGAGCGGGGCCGGAAGCGTGCCGGTGTTGGCCGTGCAGACGAGGTCACCGCGCCGGAAGGCCAGCACGCCCTCGGGCGCCGCCAGCCAGGTGACCTCGTCGCCCGCGCCGAGACCGGGGTGCGCGCGGCGCAGCTTCAGCGCGGCGCGGTACAGCTCCAGCGTGGAGGCCGGGTCGCCGCGCTGCGCGGCGACGGCCAGCTTGCCCCAGCCCTCGGGCTGGGGCAGCCAGGAGCCGCCGGGGCCGAAGCCGTACGAGGGCCCGTCGGTCTCCCAGGGCAGGGGCACGCGGCAGCCGTCGCGCAGCCCTTCCTGCCCGTTGTCCCGGAAGAACGAGGGGTCCTGACGGGCCTCGTCCGGCAGCTCCGTGACCTCGGGGAGGCCCAGTTCCTCGCCCTGGTAGACGTACGCGGAACCGGGCAGCGCCAGCATCAGCAGCGCGGCGGCGCGCGCCCGCTCCAGGCCGCCGCCCAGCCGGGTGCGGTGCCGCACGACGTCGTGGTTGGACAGCACCCATGTCGCGGGCGCGCCGACGGGGCGCATGGCGGCTAGCGACTCCTCGATGACGTCGCGCAGCGCGTCGGCCTCCCAGCCGGTGTCGAGGTAGTGGAAGTTGAACGCCTGGTGCAGCTCGTCGGCGCGGACGTAGAGCGCCGTGCGTTCGGTGGTCGGCGTCCATGCCTCGGCGACGGCGATCCGCTCGCCCGGGTACTCCTCCAGCACGCGCCGCCAGGAGCGGTAGATCTCGTGCACCCCGTCCTGGTCGAAGTAGGGCACGCGCGACGTGCCCAGCAGCCGCGCCCGCTCGGACCCGCCGGCGTCGGGCAGCCCCTCGGCCTTGACGAGGCCGTGCGCCACGTCGACGCGGAAGCCGTCCACGCCCCGGTCGAGCCAGAAGCGCAGCACGGAGCGGAACTCGTCGTGGACGGCGGGGTTGTCCCAGTTGAGGTCGGGCTGTTCGGGCGCGAAGAGGTGGAGGTACCAGGCGCCGTCGGGTGTACGGGTCCAGGCAGGGCCGCCGAAGACGGACTCCCAGTCGTTCGGGGGCAGTTCGCCCTCCGAGCCCTTGCCGGCCCTGAAGTGGTAGCGGGCGCGGGCCGCCTCGTCGCCCTCCAGCGCGGCGCGGAACCAGGCGTGCTGGTCCGAGGTGTGGTTCGGCACGATGTCCACGATCACGCGCAGGTCCAGTGCGTGCGCTTCCTCGATCAGTGCCTCGGCGTCGGCGAGGACGCCGTAGAGCGGGTCGACGACGCGGTAGTCGGCGACGTCGTAGCCGCCGTCGGCCTGCGGGGAGGCGTAGAAGGGGCTGAGCCAGACGGCGTCCACGCCCAGCTCGGCGAGGTACGGGAGGCGGGCGCGGATGCCCGCGAGGTCGCCCGTGCCGTCGCCGTCGGCGTCGGCGAAGGAGCGCGGATAGACCTGGTAGATCACCGCGTGCCGCCACCACCCCGGGCCGTCGCCCGGAGCTTTGGCGACGAGGGTCGCGCCGGGGGCGGTGTCGTGCTGCGTCATGTCATCCCTGGTGGTGGAGAGTCGTGGTGGTGGGGCGGTGTGCCGCCCGTGGCCGCCCGTGGGCGTACGGGCGCCATGGGTGTACGGGCGCGCGGCGCTGTGGCCCCGCGCCCGGAGAGCGGGCGGGGGCACCCTGCCGGGCCTGTGCCGGGCGGCCCGTCGTCAGGTCTTGGTCAGGACGTGCTCAGGACGTGCTCAGGACGTGCTCAGGACTTGGTCGCGCCCGCCGTCAGCCCCGAGACCAGATGGCGCTGCGCGAAGCCGAAGACCAGCGCCGCCGGAACGGCGATGATGACCGCGGCTGCCGTCATGGAGCCCCAGTCCGAGCCGTAGCGGTTGACGAAGGTCTGGAGCCCGCCCGCGAGGGTCAGGTTCTCCTCGCCCGTCATGAAGGCGGTCGCGTAGGCGACCTCGGCCCACGCGGTGACGAAGGTGTAGAAGCCCGTCACGGCGATGCCCGGCTTGGCGAGCGGGAGGATGAGGCGCCAGAACGTGCCGAAGGGGTTGAGCCCGTCCACCCGGCCCGACTCGTCGATGGCGACGGGGATCGTGTCGAAGAAGCCCTTCATCATCCAGGCGCAGAACGGCACCGCGATGGTGAGGTAGGTGATGATCAGCCCAACCGGCTGGTTGAGGAGCCCCAGCGTGGCCATCGTGTTGTAGAGCGGCACGATCAGCACCGCCATCGGGAACATCTGGGTGATCAGCAGCACCCACATCAGCGGGCGCATCCCGGGGAAGCGGAAGCGGCTGATGGCGTAGCCGGTGGTGGCGGCGATGAAGACGCCGATGAGCGTCGTGCCGAGGACGACGAGCAGCGAGTTGCCGAACCACGTCAGGAAGTAGGTGTCGTTGACGACGTGGTCGTAGTTGTCGAGCGTGAAGTGGCTGACCAGCGAGGTGGTGAACGCGTCGCTCTTCGGCTTGAACGAGGTCACCAGCAGCCACAGCGGCGGGAACAGCGCCACGACGGTCGCCACCAGCAGCCCGATGTGCAGCCCTGTGGAGGCGAGCGGTCCGCGCTCCCGGAAGGAGCGCCGCTTCTTGCCGGTACGCGCTTCGGCGCCGACGTTGGCGTTGGCGTTGGCGTTGGCACGGGCGGGCATCGTCACCACACCTCTCCCTGTCGGCGGAGCGACCGCCGGTAGAACACCGTGAACAGCGAGAGCAGCACGAGGATGAGCACTCCCCAGGCAGCGGACGTCGCGAAGTCACGGGGGCTGTTGACGAAGGAGAGCCGGAACGCGTACGTCACGAGGATCTCCGTGGAGTCCCCTGGCCCGCCCTTGGTGAGCAGATAGATGACGGGGAACATGTTGAAGGTCCAGATGGTGCTGAGCAGGACGACGGTGCTGCTGACGGACCGCACGCCGGGCAGCGTGATGTTGCGGAAGCGCTGCCACGCATTGGCGCCGTCCATCTCGGCCGCCTCGTACAGCTCGCCGGGTATCGCCTGGAGCGCGCCCAGCATGGCGACGATCATGAAGGGGACGCCGAGCCACACGTTCACCGCGATGACGGCGACCTTGGCCCAGACGGGGTCGCCCAGCCAGGGCACGGCGTCGATGCCGCCGCCGTCGAGGACCTTGTTGAGGATGCCGTCGCGCTCGTTGAACAGCATCTTCCAGGCGAAGACGGAGACGAACGCGGGGATGCCCCACGGCACGATCATCGCGACGCGGTAGAAGGAGCGCCCCTTGACCTGCCGGTTCAGCATGTTGGCGAGCCCGAGCCCGAGCAGGAAGGTGACGCTCACACAGCCCACGGTCCACACCAGGGTCCAGCCGAGCCGGTCCCAGAAGACGCTGTCGGACAGGATCGCCTTGTAGTTCTCCAGCCCTGTGAACTCGTAGGTGGCGGGGATGTGGTTGACGCCGATGGTGCGCTCGACGTTGGCCTCGTCGGCGTCGGTCACCGACAGCCACAGGCCGCGGCCCAGCGGGTAGCCGATGATGACGCCGATGACGATCACGACGGGCGCGACCATCGTCCAGGCGTACCAGTGGGTGGCCAGCGCGCGGCGCAGCGGTCCTGGGGTGCCGGGCGTGCGGGTCCCGCGCCCGGCGGGACGGCCCGAGGAGCGGCCCGCCCCGCGGGCGGGGCCCTTCCGGCCCCCGCCCGCTTCGGCGTCCGTGCCCGCGCCGCCGCCCTGCGGCGCGGAAGGATCAGCAGTGTTCACAGCCGTCACTTGTAGCCCTTGAGGAGCTTGCGGAACTCGTCACCCGTCTTCTTCGCCGCGTCCTCCGGTGAGGTGTCGCCGAAGAGGACGCCGTCGACCTGGCCGCGGATCGGCTCGAAGAGGGAGTTGCCCTCCGCGATCCAGGGCCGCTGCACGGCCTTGTCCACGGCGGGCTTGAAGAACTCGACCATCTCGTTCTTCTTGACCGAGGGCTCCTCGTACACCGACTCGCGGGTGGGGAGCAGGCTGATCTCCTCGGTGGTGCGCTTCTGCACCTCGGCGGAGCTCATGTACTTGGCGAACTCCTGCGCGGTGCGCATGTTCTTGGTGCCCGCGTAGACGGAGAGGTTCCAGCCGCCCTGCGGCGAGCCCTGCGCCTTGCTGCCGGCGGGGACGGCCGCGACGCCGAGGTTGTCCTTGTTGTCCCCGGTGAACTCCTTGCCCTCGCGGGCTCCGGCGATGTCCCAGGGCCCGTCGATGATCATGGCGGCCTCGCCGTCCTTGAACGCCTTGAGCCCGTTCTCCTGGCCGTCGCTGCTGTCGGTCATGGCGGCCTTGGAGTCGACCAGGTCCTTCATCGCGGCGAACGCCTTGGCGCCTGCCGCGTCGTCGACCTCGACCTTCTTGGCCGTCGCGTCGACGAGGTCGCCGCCCTCGCCGTAGAGGTAGGGCAGGAACCAGTACGGGTCGTCGCCGCGCAGGTAGAGCGCGGTGGCGCCGGTCTTGTCCTTGATCTTCGGCGCGGCCTTCTTCAGGTCGGCGAAGGAGGTGGGCACCTCGACGCCCGCCTCCTTGAGCAGCCGCTTGTTGTAGAAGAGGCCGAGGGTGTCGGTGACCTGCGGCACCGCGTAGGTCTTGCCCTCGTAGCGGGTGCTGCCCGCGGCCGTCTTGAGGTAGTCGGACTCCTCGTCCAGCGCCGGGGTGCCGTCGAGCGGCGCGAGGTAGCCGAGCTTGGCGAAGTCGGCGACCCACGCGACCTCGGTGCGCATCACGTCGGGGGCTCCGGAGTTGCCGCCCGCCGCGTTCTTGAACTTCTGGTTCGCGTCGCCGAAGTTGACGTGCACGTACTTGACGTTCACCTTCGGGTGCTTCTTCTCGAAGTCCTCGGCGATCTTCTTGTACGTGCCCTTCTCCGCGTCGTTCGAGGTGTCCCAGTAGGTGACGGTGCCCGCGATCTCGCCCTTGGCACCGTTGTCGCCCTCGTCCCCGCCCCCGCCGCATGCCGTCGCCGTCAGTGCGAGCACCGCCGCTGCCGCGGTGGCCCCTATGCCACGCCGCATGTCCCATTCCTCCCACATGTACGCCTGCGCCGTTGCGGCGCCGGGCTGCGGAGGAACGTAACAGCGCGTCAATCTCCGCGAAAGACCTTGCGGCAAATTTCTGCAAGTTGAGTTGCACGATCTTTCGCAAAACCTTGCACTGCTGCTACGTTCGCGTTCGCGGGGCCCGCCGGGTGACCCCGGAACGAACGGCCGCGTTGAACCGCACGACAGCGGCTCCACGCAGTAGGCGACCTAGTCTTCTGAGTCGGGAATTCTATTCATATTGGTAGGGTTGCTGTGTGTCACGTACGGGACGGCCGAAGGCCGAGTTGA
>NZ_BAAGSO010000110.1:0-761 GCF_054782395.1 Streptomyces daliensis
CATGCTGGAGACCTCCATCAGGTCTGTTGAGGGACGGATGGATGAGGGCGGCCCCGGACTTTGGCGAGACGGGGGCCGCCCTCGGTGTTGTGCTACGCGGCGGCGGTGAGTTCGCCGGCGGGTGCGGCGGCGAGCAGCAGGTCCAGGGCGTGGATGGCCTGCGGGGGCATGACGCCGTTGCCGAGCGCTTTGAGCTGTGCGCTGCGGGACAGTGCGGGTACGTCGGTGACGTGGCCGGGTGGCAAACCCATGAGCCATTCCACGAAGGGCGGGTTCAGCCGTCCCAGAGCATCAACTGGCCGGGGAGCGGGACGTCCGAGGACGCTTTCCCAGCGGGCGACGGCCGGGCCGTAGGCGCCGAAGTCGACCCCGGCGGGGTCGGCAGGCTCGCCACCTCCGCCGCGAGGCACTTGCCGTGTGTCCCGGCTTCCTGCGAGGGGGTGCGTCTGGTCTGCCGGTTCTCGCTCTCCGACGCGCGCGGGGTGGGCAGCAGCGCCCCGCTGAAGGTCAGGTCCGTCAGCGTCGGTGAGCTGCTGCGAGGGTTCAGCGCCGTCGCCTGACGGGCGCCCTTGGAATCCCCGACCAGCGGAGTCGGCAGCAGGGAGACGACGTGCCGCAGGTTCATCCCGCCCTGGGCGGCGTGCCCGGGCCCGGTGTTCTCCGAGGTCGAGGGAGTCGGCAGCAGGGCCACGGCGGTGGGCAGTTGCCCGCGCTGCCCACCGCCGCGCCAGTCCCGGGCTGCCGGTGTCGGCAGGCCAGGC
>NZ_BAAGSO010000111.1:0-74465 GCF_054782395.1 Streptomyces daliensis
TTGCCTCCGGCTCGGGGTTAGCACCACCTCTTCCCCCAGGGGACTTCCACCCCCAAGCAATCGCCCATGCTGGGCGCACAACTCGAAGGGCCCGGTCCGTAGACCGGGCCCTTCGTTCCCCCCAGGACTTCTCAAGCTCCCCCCTCAGAAGTCCCGATGCCACGTATGACTCGCGTTCCCCGCAAAGGGTTGCACGGGAATCCGCTTCTTTTTCCGGCAGCCCGACACGTCAGTCCAACGCGTGCCGCACGTAGCGTTCGGCGGTCTCCGCGAGGACCTCCGCGCCGTCGCGGGCCCACAGGTCCTCGTTGAAGATCTCCACCTCGACGGGCCCCTCGTGCCCCGCCGCGTCGGCGAGTTCGCGGAACCCGCGCAGGTCCACGCAGCCGTCCCCGAGCTGGCCCCGTCCGAGCAGCACGCCCTCGGGCAGCGGGGTGATCCAGTCGGCGAGCTGGAAGGCCGCGATGCGGCCCCCCGCACCGGCCCGCGCGATCTGCTCGGGCGCCCGGTCGTCCCACCACAGGTGGTAGGTGTCCACGACGACGCCCACCTCGTCGGCGGGGAAGCGCTCCGCGAGGTCGAGGGCCTGGGCCAGGGTCGAGACGACGCAGCGGTCCGAGGCGAACATCGGGTGCAGCGGTTCGACGGCCAGCCGTACGCCCCGTTCCCGCGCGTACGGGCCCAGTTCGGCAAGCGCCTCCGCGACCCGCTCCCGCGCGCCCGCCAGGTCCCGGCTCCCCTCCGGCAGCCCTCCGGAGACGAGCACCAGCGTCCCGGTCCCCAGCGTGGCCGCCTCGTCCAGCGCGGCGCGGTTGTCGTCCAGGGCGCGGCGGCGCCCGTCCGGGTCGCTCTCGGTGAAGAAACCGCCCCGGCACAGCGAGGTCACTTCCAGCCCGGCGTCCCGCACGAGGCGCGCGGCCTTCTCGACGCCGTACTCCTGGACGGGTTCGCGCCACAGACCGACGCCCGTGATGCCCAGCCTGCCGCACTCCTCGGCGAGTTCGGGCAGGGAGAGCTGTTTGACGGTCCGCTGGTTGATGGAGAAGCGCGCGAGCGCTCCCTCGGGGAACCGGGCAGCGCCGACGGCTCCGGGGTCGCTGGTCACTGGGTCACTCCGTGGACGGCGAGAAGGTGCTGGACGCGGGTGCGCGCGAGGTCGGGGTCGGGGAAGAGGCCGAGCCCGTCGGCCAGTTCGTACGCGCGCGCCAGGTGCGGCAGCGAACGCGCCGACTGGAGGCCGCCGACCATCACGAAGTGGTCCTGGTGCCCCGCGAGCCAGGCGAGGAGGACGACGCCCGTCTTGTAGTAGCGGGTGGGCTCCCCGAAGAGGTGCCGGGAGAGCGGAACCGTCGGCTCCAGCAGCTCGGCGAACCCCTTCGCGTCCCCCGTGTCCAGCGTCCGCACCGCCTCGGCCGCCAGCGGCCCGAGCGGGTCGAAGATACCCAGCAGGGCGTGGCTGAAGCCGCGTTCGTCGCCCGCGATCAGCTCGGGATAGTGGAAGTCGTCGCCGGTGTAGCAGCGCACCCCGTCGGGCAGCCGCCTGCGCAGTTCCACTTCGCGGCGCGCGTCGAGCAGGGAGACCTTCACGCCGTCCACCTTGTCGGGGTGCTCGGCGATGATCCGCAGGAAGGTGCCGGTGGCCTCGTCCAGGTCCGCGCTGCCCCAGTAGCCCGTCAGCGCCGGGTCGAACATGGGGCCCAGCCAGTGCAGGACGACGGGCTCGGCGGCCTGGCGCAGCAGGTGCCCGTACGTCTCCAGGTAGTCCTCCGGGCCCTTGGCGGCGGCTGCCAGGGCACGGGAGGCCATCAGGATCGCCTGGGCGCCGCTCTCCTCGACGAGCGCCAACTGCTCCTCGTAGGCGGCCCGTACGTCCGCGAGCCCGGCGTCCTGGCGCGTGAGCTGGTCCGTGCCGATGCCGCAGGCCACGCGTCCGCCCGTGGCGCTGGCCTCGGCCGCCGAGCGCCGGATCAGCTCGGCCGCGCCCGCCCAGTCCAGGCCCATGCCGCGCTGCGCCGTGTCCATGGCCTCGGCCACGCCGAGGCCGTGCGACCACAGGTGCCTGCGGAAGGCGAGGGTCGCGTCCCAGTCGACGGCGGCCGGGCCGCCCGGATGGGTGTCGGCGAAGGGGTCGGCGACGACGTGCGCCGCCGAGAAGACGGTGCGCGAGACGAGGGGCACGGCACCCCCCGGACCCGCGCCGGGGGCGCGCACGGCGGGCGCGGGCTCGGCGCGGGGCACGTAGTCGCGCAGTTCGCCGGAGGGGCCGGGGAGGCGGAGGGGCGCCGGGCTCACAGGGACAGCTCCGGGACGTCGAAGCGGCGGCCCTCAGTAGAGGAGCGCAGGCCCAGCTCGGCCAGCTGCACGCCGCGCGCGCCCGCCAGCAGGTCCCAGTCGTAGGGCGCCCCGGTGGCGACGTGCCGCAGGAACAGCTCCCACTGGGACTTGAAGCCGTTGTCGAACTCCTCGTTGTCGGGCACCTCCTGCCACTGGTCGCGGAAGGTCTCCGTGGCGGGCAGGTCCGGGTTCCACACGGGCTTCGGGGTGGCCGAGCGGTGCTGTACGCGGCAGCGGCGCAGCCCCGCGACGGCGGAGCCCTCGGTGCCGTCCACCTGGAACTCGACGAGTTCGTCGCGGTTGACGCGCACCGCCCACGAGGAGTTGATCTGGGCGACGATGCCGCCCTCCAGCTCGAAGATGCCGTACGCGGAGTCGTCGGCGGTGGCGTCGTAGGGCTTGCGCCGCTCGTCCCAGCGCTGCGGGATGTGGGTGGCGGCGTGCGCCTGCACGGTGCGTACGCGGCCGAACAGCCCGTGCAGCACGTACTCCCAGTGCGGGAACATGTCCACGACGATGCCGCCGCCGTCCTCGGCGCGGTAGTTCCAGGAAGGGCGCTGCGCCTCCTGCCAGTCGCCCTCGAAGACCCAGTAGCCGAACTCGCCGCGCACGGACAGGATGCGGCCGAAGAAGCCGCCGTCGATGAGCCGCTTGAGCTTCAGCAGGCCCGGCAGGAACAGCTTGTCCTGGACGACGCCGTGCTTGACGCCCGCCGCCTGCGCCGACCTGGCCAGCTCCAGCGCGCCGTCCAGCCCGGTGGCCGTGGGCTTCTCGGTGTAGAGGTGCTTGCCCGCCGCGATGGCCTTCTTGAGGGCCTCTTCGCGCGCGGAGGTCACCTGGGAGTCGAAGTAGACGTCGATGCTCTCGTCGGCGAGCACGGCGTCGAGGTCGGTGGTCCAGGAGTCGAGGCCGTGCCGCTCGGCGATGGCCTTGAGCGCCTGCTCACGGCGGCCGACGAGGACGGGCTCCGGCCACAGCACGCTCCCGTCGCCGAGGTCGATCCCGCCCTCCTCACGGATGGCGAGTATCGAGCGGACCAGGTGCTGGCGGTATCCCATGCGTCCGGTCACACCGTTCATGGCGATGCGCACTGTCTTGCGTGTCACGTGGGCTCTTCTCCTTCGGTCCGCTCGCCCGCCTGGCGACTCTGCCGTAGGGCCGTAGAAAGCGCTTTCTACCTGTTCACGCTAGCCCGCTCGCGTGGGCTTCCACAAGAGGGCCGCTCAGCGCGCCCTGCCGGTGTACGCGAGGCGCACGCCCGGTGGGGCCGCGGCGGGCCCGGTCATCGGCGTGCCGCCCCGTGCCGCGTGCCGTCGACACGCAGCTCGACCGCCGTCAGCGCGACGGCCAGGGGGCCGGGCACCAGGAAGAGGAGCGGCGGCATCGCCCAGGCGCAGACCACGGCCGTGGCCAGGGCGAGCAGGACCAGGGCGCTGCCCGGCAGGTCGCCAGCGGCCCGTACGGCGCCCGTACGCAGCGCGCTCCGCCAGCCGTGCGCCGACGTGGGCGCCGCGCACGCGCGCAGCCCCGCCACCGCGGCGACGGCGCCCACGACGGCCAGGAACAGCCCGAACAGCCCCGCGCCCGGCAGCCCGGCGGCGGCCAGCACCGCGTCGGCCACGAAGAGCGCGGCCAGCGCGAGCAGCACCCCTCCGGCCGCCAGATCGCCGCGCCATGCGCGTGCCCGCAGCGCGGCGGCGTAGCGGCCCGCGGTGCACGGCTCCTCGTGGAGACGGCGGCGCCGCAGCAGCGCGCACGCCGTGGACAGCGCGGCCGGGACGGTCACCAGGGGGAGGCAGGCGACGGCCGTGGCGAGGCCGAGGCTCAGCACGTCGGCGAACAGCTCGAAGCGCGGCCCGAACAGCTCCCCGCGCTCCCGTCGCGCGGCGGGAGCGGGCGCGTTCACGGCCTCCCCGGTGTTCATCGCTTTCATGGCTTTCATGACGGCGGCCTCCCTCAGCCCTTGACGCCGGAGTTCGCCATGCCCTCGACCAGGAGCCGCTGGAAGGCGAGGAAGAAGAGCACGATGGGCAGCAGCGCGAAGACCGACATCGCGAACATCGGCCCGTAGGCGGACTGGCTGGAGGTGTCCACGAAGGTGCGCAGGGCCAGGGTGAGCGTGTACTTGTCCGGCTCGAAGAGGTAGATGAGCTGGGTGAAGAAGTCGTTCCAGGTCCAGATGAAGGTGAAGATCGCCGTGGTGATCAGCGCGGGCCTGGTGAGCGGCAGGATGACGCTGGCGAACGTACGGAAAGGACCGCAGCCGTCGATCTTCGCGGCCTCCTCCAGCTCGCGCGGCAGCCCGCGCATGAACTGCACGATGAGGAAGACGAAGAAGGCGTCCGTCGCGAGGAACTTCGGCAGCACCATCGGCCAGAAGCTGTTCACCATGCCGAGCTGGTTGAAGACGATGTACTGCGGGATGAGCACCGCGTGGTGCGGCAGCATGATCGTCGCGATCATGAACGCGAACAGCGGCCCCCGCAGCCTGAACCGCAGCCGCGCGAAGGCGTAGGCGGCGAGCGAGCAGCTGAGGACGTTTCCGAGCACGGCGCCGACAGAGATGGTCAGCGAGTTGCCGAAGAGCTGGAGCAGGCTGACGCCCTCGATGCCCTCGGCGGCCGTCCCGTAGTTCTCCGTCGCCAGCCGCGAGGGCAGCAGCGCCAGGCTGGCCAGCACCTCGTCCGCGGGCTTGAAGGACGTCGCGACGAGCCAGGCCAGCGGGTACAGCATCACCACGAGGACGGCGAGGCAGCCCGCGTGCAGCGCGAACCGCGCCCAGTTGAAGGGCTTGCGGCGCGCCTGTGCGGGCGGCCCGGCAGGAGGCGCGGCGGGTGGCCCGGCGGGGGCGTGCGCGGTGGCCGGGGAGCCGGTGGCGGACATCAGCGGTCCTCCTCGTTCGCGTAGAAGACCCAGGAGCGGGAGGTGCGGAAGAGCACCGCGGTCACGACGGCGATGGCGAGCAGCAGCACCCAGGCCATGGCGGAGGCGTAGCCCATGTGGGAGGCGGTGAAGCCGCGGTCGTAGAGGTAGAGCGTGTAGAACAGCGTGGAGTCCGCCGGGCCGCCACGGCCGCCGCTGACCGCGTAGGCGGGGGTGAAGACCTGGAACGCCTGGATGGTCTGGAGCACCAGGTTGAAGAACAGGACCGGCGAGAGCATCGGCAGCGTGATGGAGGCGAACTGCCGCCACCTGCTCGCCCCGTCCACGGCCGCCGCCTCGTACAGCTCCCCCGGTATCTGCTGGAGCCCGGCGAGGAAGATGACCATGGGCGCGCCGAACTGCCAGACCGTCAGCAGCGCGACGCTCAGCAGCGCCCAGCCCGGCTGGTTGACCCAGCCGCCGGTGTGGATGCCCACGGCGCCCAGCAGGTTGTCGACGGTGCCGCCGTCGTTGAAGAGCGCCCGCCAGACCAGCGCGATGCTCATGGAGGCACCGAGCAGCGAGGGTGCGTAGAAAGCGGAACGGTAGAAGCCCTTGCCCCGCTTCATCGATTTCAGCGCCACCGCCACGGCCAGCGCCAGGGCGAGCTGGAGCGGCACGGCCACCAGGACGTACAGCAGCGTGTTGCCGACGGACCGCAGCAGCCTCGGGTCCTCGGTGAACATCTGCGTGTAGTTGCGCAGGCCGATCCAGGAGGGCGGGTCGAAAAGGTTGTAGTCCGTGAAGGAGAGATAGAGCGAGACCGCCATGGGCAGCAGCGTCAGCACGCCCGCGCCCAGCACCCACGGCGAGAGGAACACCCAGGCGGCGCCCTCGCGTTCGCGCTTCGGACGGCGTGCCCTTCCCCGTGCGTCCCCGCCGCCCGGCCGGCGCGTGGCCGGGCCGCCACGCTCCCCCGTCCCCCGGGTCGCGGTCCCCTTGCCGACGCCCGTGCCTGTACCCGTACTCGAACCCGTACCCGTACCCGTACCCGTACCCGTACCCGTACTCGCGCCCGACGCTGTCGTCATCACGGCCTCAGCTCCGCTCGTGCCTCGGTCAGGTAGTCCTCGGCGACCTCGCGCGGGCTCGCCTTCTCGAAGGCGACGTGGTCGTAGTCGCGCTGGAAGGTCGACTGGAGCCCGTTGTCGCCGCGCGGCGGCGCTGCGGGCGGGTCCTGGAGCCTGCCCTCCAGGGACTCCTGGAGCCCGGCGACCTGCTTCTGGAACCCGGTGACCTCGGGCAGCACACGCTTGCGCTGGACGCTGTTGACGGGGGTGCCGCGGTCGACGCCGAGGATGTCGGCCGCCTCGTCGGAATTCAGCAGGAAGTCGAGGAAGCGGGCCGCCTCGCGCGGGTGCGCGCTGTTCGCGGCGATGCCCAGCAGCATGGACGGCTTGTAGTACTGACCCGGCGTGCCGTCCTCTCCGGAGGGCATCGGGGCCAGCGCGAGCCGGTCCCCGTACATGGCCTCGTAACCGGCCGACGGCGCGTCCCAGTTGAACTCGGCCACCGCCTTGTCCCGGCCCATCGGGGAGTCCTCGACCGAGCCCGCCATCTGCGTGGTGTCCCTCGCCGCGCTGACGAGGCCCTCCTTGCGGAGCTTCGAGGTGAACTCCCAGAAGCGGACCAGGTCGGACGCGGTGAACGCGGTCTGCCCGTCCTCCCCGTAGAGCCGCTTTCCCTGGCCGCGCAGCCAGACCTCGAACCAGTCCTCCATGGAGCCCGGGTCCGTCATGGGCCGCTCGTGACCGGCCGCCTTCAGCTTGCGCAGCGACGCCGCCCAGTCGTCCCACGTCCAGCCCGCCTTCGGCGGCTTCAGCCCGGCCTTCCGCCACGCCTCCTTGTCGTACGCCATGGCCTGGGTACCTATGCCCATGGGGAGCGCGTACTGGCGCCCGTCGACCTGTCCGGTCTTCAGCAGCCCCTTGTCCATGTCCCCCGTGGGCAGTTCGGCGCGCTGCCCGGCGAGGTCGAGCATCACGTCCGAGCCCGCGTACTGGCTGATCTGGCGGTAGTCGAGCTGGATGAGGTCGGGCACGTCGCTGCCCGCCGCCTGGGTGGCGAGCTTCTGCTTGTACGACTCGTACGTGGAGTACGACGTCTGGATGTCGATGCCGGGGTGGGCGCGTTCGAAGGCGGCGACGGCCTTGTTGGTGCGTTCGGCCCGGTCCGCGTTGCCCCACCAGGTGAAGCGGAGCGTGACCTTTCCGTCCGCCGCAGCCGAGTCCGCCGCGGAACCGCCACTGCATCCGGCGAGCGTGGCACACAGCGCGAGCGCCACGGCCGCCGCGCAGGACGCCCTTGTCCTGGGTCGGGGCATGAGGGGGCCTTTCGGGGATCGGAGCCTTCGGGAATCGGGGGTCTACGGGGGGCGAGGGGCTACGGGTCCGGGGTGGGGAGGGGGCGCCCGGTACCGAGGTTCGGCCCGCTACGGAGAGGGCCGGGCGCCCTGGCGCTGTGCGGCTACTCGCCGTAGTACGGAAGCGTCGTGCCCGGCAGTTCGTACTCGTCGCGCCTGCCGCACATGCCGTACCCGCCACGCCGCGTGGGCCCGGCCGCGCGCACCGTTCCGGCGGCGAGGTGGGCGGCGTCGCCCCGCGCGAGAGCGGTCAACTGCTCCCCCGTGCGTTCGGCCGCCGCCAGGGCGCCCGCACGCCAGCGCTCGCGCCACTCCTCGGCCTTGGGCGCCACGAGGCGCGCCGCGGCCCTGTGGAAGGCGCGCAGCGGCCCGTCGTCGCCGTCCGCGAGCGCCTCGCGCAGCCGCAGATAGCCCTCGACGGCCAGATCGCGCCGCTTGCGCGCGGCGGCCTCCGCCTCCGGGCCCTCCTTGGCGGGCAGCGCGGCGGCCCGCGCGTAGGCGTCCGGGTCCGCCAGCACGTCGGGCGGGAAGGTGAAGACCGCGTCACCGGCCTCCGGCAGCCCGCCGTTCTGCATCAGGACCGTCACCCGCAGATCAGAGCCTTCGACCATCCGGTGCACGGTCCCCGGCGTGAACCAGGCCAGCGCGCCCGGCTCCAGCGGGGTCTCGGTGAACCCCTCCTCCACCGTGAGCGTCTGCACGGCGCCCCGGCCGCCGGTGACGACGTACGCCTCCGTACAGGCCAGATGCAGATGCGGGCTTCCCCCGCACACCCCGTCGGCCGCCTCCCACGGGTAGGCGCTGATGTGCGACAGGCCGATCCCGCCCGGCAGCGGTGCTTCCATCACGAGCGGACCCCCTCACCAGGCGAGCGACGCGAGGTGCCGCTCGATCCGGGCGCTGTCCCAGGCTCCGTCGGCGACCACCACCCGATAGCGGTACGCGAACGTCTCCCCCGGCTCCAGCGGGAACTCCTCGAAGAAGGCCCACGAGAAGGCGACGGACGGGATCGGCTCGGAGCGTACGAACCAGTGCGAGGCGTGGTGCGCCCCGGCGTTCTCCGGCGCGTGCGCGAAGGCGAGCGTGGAGTGCGCGTCCACGTCGTCGTGCTCGCCGACGACCGCGATCCACGGGTAGGCGGAGGCGGGCTTGCCCATGGTCTCCTGGTCGGTGCTGGGGCCCTCGGGCGTCAGCACCCGGGCCCCGGTGAAGTCGCGCGGGCCGCGCCACTGGAGCCCGGTGTAGCCCGCCATCTCCCGCCCCGCGGTGGTGGGCGAGCCGAAGTGGAGCGTCTCGTCCCGGATGTTGGTGAGACGGATCGACCAGTCGATCGCGTACGCGCCCGCCTCCGCGTCCGCCGAGTGCACCGCGACCGTACGGCTCTCGCGCGCCCACTCCTGGCCACCGTGCTCGACCCAGGTGAGCGACTCGGTGAAGTCCAGCCGGTCCCTCGTCGCCTCGAAGGACGTGAAGCCGTCGTGGCGCATGGAACCGACCCGCTCATGGATCGGCAGATACCCCTGGCCATGGATGTAGGAGTTGCCGCCCCAGAAGTTCTGCTCCGACACATGGCTCGCGGTCATCTGGAGGCCCTTGTGCCAACGGTGGTCGTTGGGCCGGTAGCCGCTGACCGTACGGCCCGCGAGCGTACGCAGCGGGTGCACGTACGGCTTGCGCGCCTCGAAGGCCACGGGGTCGGGGGCGTAGACGTAGGCGAACACCTCGGTACCGTCCACGGCGACGACGACGCGCTCGCCGTGTGTGTGGGTGACGGTGAGCGGCGCGGCGGGTTCCGAGGGGGTGGAGGCGGCTGAGGCCGCTGAGGGTGCGGAGGGTGCGGAGGTCTCGGTGATGCTCTCGGTCATGCTGTGGTCACTGCTCCTTCGGTGCGGTGGGGGCCCAGTCGGGGTGACCGCCGTGCATGGCGTCGTAGTAGGGATCGCCGGGACCGATCTCGCCCGCGAGGACGGGGCGGCCCGTGAACGCCGACTTGTAGAGCGCGGCGAGGAATTCAAGGGTCCGGTACGCCTCGCCGCCGCTGCCCGGAGGCCGTTCGCCCTTCTCCATGGCGTCGAGGAACCCGGCGAGCTGTGCGGCGTGCGAGCTGGGCAGATCGGCGGTCGGGGCCAGCCAGTGCGCGGTACGCGCCTCGTCCTCCAGGAGGTGGGGCGCGGGGGTGTAGGACCAGTCGTCGTTGGCGTGCCCGTAGAGGTGCGTCAGCTCGACGGTCGCGTCCGCGCAGTCGATCCGGATGCGGCTGACCTCGTCGGGGCTGAGCACGCTGTTGACGACCGTCGCCATGGCGCCGTCGGCGAAGCGCACGAGGGCGGTCGAGACGTCCTCGCTCTCGATGTCGTGGACGAGCCTGCCCGCCATGGCCCGGATCTCGGTCCAGTCGCCCAGCAGGTGCAGCAGCAGGTCCATCTGGTGGATGCCGTGCCCCATCGTCGGACCGCCGCCCTCGGTGTCCCAACGGCCGCGCCAGGGCACGGAGTAGTACGCGGTGTCGCGGTACCAAGTCGTCTGGCAGTGCGCGACCAGTGGCTTCCCCAGCGCCCTGGTACGCAGCAGCTCGCGGGCGTGTACGGCGCCGGAACCGTAGCGGTGCTGGAAGACGACGGAGGCGTACGGTCCGCCTCCGCCCGTCGCCCCTTCTGACGCCTTCTCCGCCGACGCGATGCGTGCGTACTCGGCGAGGGAGAGGCACAGCGGCTTCTCGCACAGGACCCAGGCCCCGGCGCGGAGCGCGGCCTCGGCCTGCTCGGCGTGCAGGGAGGGCGGGGTGCCGATCAGGACCAGGTCGGGACGTTCGGCCGCGAGCATCTCCGCCAGCCCGCCGTAGCCGGTGACGCCCTCGTCCGCCGCCAGCTCGCGGAACGCGGCGAGTCTCGTCGGGTCGACGTCGACGGCGGCCACGAGCCTTACGCGGTCGGCGTGTTCACGCAGGGCGGGCAGATGACTTCCGGTGACAATCCCGCCGGTGCCGACGACAGCGGCACGGAAGGGGGTCTTCTCCACGGGCATACAGCGAAAGCTCCTCGCCATAGAAAGCGCTTGCCGTCGGGGGGACACTAAGCCTGCCCCTCATGACAGGACAAGACCCCTGCACCACCCGGAACCGATCGGCACGGGGGCGGTTCGGGGGCGGTTCGGGGCGGTGGAGCGGGGGCACGGGGGCGGTGCGCGCAAGGTGTGTACGGGCAGCGCACGCGGGGTGAGAACATGACCTCGCCGACCCCGCACGCGGTTGCCGGAACCCGGGCCACCGGCCCGGACGCCCGGCAACGGGACGTACGGACGCGCGTACGTCCCCTCGTCCGCCCCGCACCCAGGGGCGCGCATCCCGGCCCCTGGGCCCGGCTCCGGGACCCGCGTCCGGGCGGACCGGCACGGGCCCGAGGGGGCAGGCGGCAGGATGACGTGACTTACGGAGGACTCATGGCAGTGACCCTGGCCGACGTCGCGGCCCGCGCGGGGGTCTCGGCGGCCACCGTCTCGCGCGTGCTCAGCGGCAACTATCCCGTCGCGGGCGCGACCCGCAGCCGGGTGCTGCGCGCGGTCGAGGACCTCCAGTACGTCGTCAACGGGCCTGCGAGCGCCCTCGCCGCAGCCACCTCCGACCTCGTGGGCGTCCTGGTCAACGACATCGCCGACCCGTTCTTCGGCATCATCGCCAGCGCGGTGCAGAGCGAGATGGGCGACGGCGGTACGGGCGGGGGCGTGGGCGGCCAGAAGCTCGCCGTCGTCTGCAACACAGGCGGCTCCCCCGAACGCGAACTCACCTACCTCACCCTCCTCCAGCGCCAGCGCGCCGCCGCCGTCGTGCTGAGCGGCGGCGCCGTCGAGGACGAGGAGCACGGCGAAGCGCTCGCCACCCGGCTGCGACGGCTCGCCGCGAGCGGCACCCGCGTCGTCCTGTGCGGCAGGCCGCCGCTGTCGGAGAGCCCGGGGGCGGGGACCCCGGACGCGGAGGCCGACGCCGAGACCGAGGGTCAGGGCGAGGTGAACGGGACCGGCGGGACGGCCGGCCGGGGCGCGTACGAAGCGCGCCCGAACGGCAACGGCGCCGCCGAGGGGCACGGCATCGTCACCCTCGCCTTCGACAACCGGGGTGGCGCCCGCCGCCTCACCGAGCACCTGCTCGCTCTCGGGCACCGCCGCATCGGCTACGTCGCGGGCCCCGCCGAGCGCACCACCACCCGCCACCGCCTGGGGGGACACCGGCTCGCGCTCCAGGAGCGGTTCCCCGAACTGCTGGACGAGGCGGAGCTGCTGACCGTCCACGGCGGCGAGTACAACCGCGCCTCCGGCTACGACGGCGCCCTCGAACTCCTGCGCCGCGCCCCCGGCATGACAGCCGTACTGGCCGCCAACGACACCGTCGCCCTCGGCATCTGCGCGGCCCTGCGCGACCAGGGGCTGCGCATCCCCGAGGACATCTCCGTCGCGGGCTTCGACGACCTCCCCTTCAGCGCGGACGCGGCCCCGGCACTGACCACGGTCCGCCTTCCCCTCCACGAAGCGGGCGCACGCGCCGGACGACTCGCCCTGGGCCGCGAGACCCCGCCCCCGGGCGGCATGGCGACGGTCCGCGCCGAACTGATGGTCCGCGCCTCCACGGCACCCCCACGCCAGGGGGCGGCTGACAGATGACGGCTATCAGACATCAGATCTTGTCAGCCACCCGCGCCCCGCCACCCCTCCCCCACCCTCCCCGTTGCGCCGGATGTGCGACAACAGTGCCGTCACACGGCACGGTTGCGGCACGGACCTTGTCGTACGGGTCCGCTGTCTGATCCTCTGAGCCCATGCGACTCGCTTTCTCCACGCTCGGTGTCCCCGGCCTCCCCATCCGCGAGGTGGCCCGGCTCGCCGCAGACAACGGGTTCCACGGTGTCGAGCTGCGCGCGCACCCGGAGGAACCCGTGCACCCCGGTCTGGGGCTGGCCGAACGGGTCGACGTGGTGGAGGAGTTCAAGGCGGCCGGGGTGGAGATCCTGGCGGTGGCGGGGTACGCGCGCGTCGCGGCACCCGGCGAGGACGACCCCGTACTGGCCGAAGTGCGCTCCCTCCTGGAGCTGGCCCGCGACCTCGGTGCCCCCTTCGTCCGCGTCTTCCCCGGTGGCGGGGACTCCGGCGCGGAGGAGGCCGACGCCACGGCAGCGCGCCGGCTCGCCAAGGCCGCGCCGCTCGCCGCGGACCTGGGGGTGCGCGTACTGCTGGAGACGCACGACTCGCACGGTACGGGCGCTGACGCGGCGCGCGTGGTCGGCGCCGTGGGCCACGCCTCGGCCGGAGTGCTCTGGGACGTCATGCACACCTGGCGGGGCGGCGAGGCCCCGCAGGACACCCACCGGGTACTGGCGCCGTACCTCGGCTACGTACAGGTGAAGGACATCCCCTCGGCCGAGGACACCACTCCCCTGCCGCCCGGACAAGGCGTGCTCCCGCTGGGCGAGGTCGTCGAGCTGCTGACCCGCGCCGCCGACGAGGAGGCGGACAGCCCTCGCGAGACGGACGCCGGAGCACCGGCCGCCGACGCCGGAACCGGAACCGACCCCGTCGCGGGACTCGGCGAAGCCCAGAACCAGGGCCAGGAGCAGGAGCGCGGGCCGCGCGGCGCGGACGCGGGCGGGGGCTGGCTGTGCTGGGAGTACGAGAAGCGCTGGTACCCGCAGGTCCCGGAGCTGCCGGAACTGCTGCCCGGCGTGCGCGACCACCTGATGCGCCTGCTCTCCGCCTCGGCCTGACGCTCCGGCCGTTCCCCGCCCGACGGACCCGACGGGAACCCCCGCGCGGTGCCGTCCGTCTCATCGGAGTACCGCCGGGGCATCCCCGCGGTGCGGTGTCGGCACGCTGCTGGCTGCGTCGCTGACCGCCTCTCCAGCCGCCCGCGCCCGGCGGTGCACCGTCACCGGTGCACCCCCTTCAACGCGCCGGTGACGGCTCCCCTCGCAAAGCCGGAGGGCCGTGCCCGCCGCCGCTCAGCCAGACGCGGTGGCGGGCACAGCCCGGATTCACGAATGCGGCGCTGAGCCCTACGGGCGCAGCATCCGGTCCTGCTTCGCGGGCCGGTCCAGCTCGGAGTCGTAGCGCGTGAGCCGCTTCGGCGTGGCCCCCGGCTCGACGTCCACGCCCGCCCACTTCATCAGCGCGCGGGTGGCGGCGGCCCGGTCGTCCTCGCCGAGCTTGGCGATGTTCGCGCCGTGGTTCTGGCCCGGCGCGACGTAGACGTGCGCGTCCTTGGTCCCCTTGCCGACGCGGAAGGGCTCGGCGCTCCACGGGTCGTTCTCACCGTTGACGAAGAGCATCTGCGAGGAACGGGTGCGCACCCACTTGTCGATGTCCTTCATCGCCTTGTGGTCGAAGCGCATCGGGATGTCCCTGGGGACGTAGGTGCGGGGCACGTTGATGCCCGGGTACTTGCGCAGGTCGTCGAGGAGGGGCTCCTCGTAGTCGGGGGAGCCGAGCTGGGTGCCCGCCTGGTAGTAGTACGGCGTGTACGGCAGCATGCCCTGGTCGGTTCCGGCCGACCAGCCGCCGATCTCGTCGGCCCAGTCGTACAGCTCGTCCGTGGGCGCGTCGGGGGAGGGCACGGTCTCGCACTCGGCGCCGTCGAGGTGATACTGCCAGTAGCCCCACACGAGGTCCTGCGCGACCAGCTCGAACGCGCGGTCCGCGTCGCCCGCCAGCTCGAAGGTGTAGCCCTCGTCCTTGGCCCACTTGGCGATGCGGGAGACGAACTCGTCGCGCCGCTCGAAGATCTCGCGCTGCACCGCGTTGAGCCGGTCGCGGCAGGCGTCGGAGCCGACGTTCTCGAAGAAGTCGTAGTAGGCGGAGTCCTCGTCGTTCTCGACGTCGTTGGGCGCGACGTAGGCGACGGTGCCGTCCATGTCCTTCGGGTAGAAGCGGCGGTAGTACGTCGCCGTCATGCCGCCCTTGCTGCCGCCGGTCGAGATCCAGTTCTCGCCGTAGATGCGGTTCAGGGCCTTGAAGATGCGGTGCTGGTCGCTGGCCGCCTGCCAGATGTCGAGCTTCGACCAGTCGGCAGGGTCGGGCCTGGACGGGGTGAAGAAGCGGTACTCCATCGACACCTGGTTGCCGTCCGTCATCTGCGTGGGTTCGCTGCGACGGGGTTCGGTGTTGAGGCCGTAGCCGCTGGTGAAGAAGACGGTGGGACGGTCCTCGCCCTTGTGCAGGAGGGATATCCGCTGGTTGAACGTC
Organism: Streptomyces daliensis; assembly: GCF_054782395.1. Taxonomy (NCBI): domain Bacteria; kingdom Bacillati; phylum Actinomycetota; class Actinomycetes; order Kitasatosporales; family Streptomycetaceae; genus Streptomyces; species Streptomyces daliensis. The sequence continues at coordinate 14,843 of NZ_BAAGSO010000111.1, forward strand.
CCCTTGGAGGGGTGCCGGTGGTCGACCGGCTGCTTGTAGTTGAGGATGAAGAAGCGGTAGCCGTCGACCGGCTTCTCCTCTATGAGGCTCATCCCGGGTATCGCGAGGATCCGGTCCTTGATGTCGGTCCTGGCCGCGGTGGCGGCCCCCGCCGACGTGGCGCCGACACCGACGGTGCCTATGAGCACCACGAGCGACAACAACCATCTGAGCGTTTTGCGCATGCGCCCTCCCCTGTGGACAGCAAAGGTCGCGGTGAACCTATCGGTGCGGCTGCCGTCCCGCCAGACCCGACCGCTGCCCCGGCCTCCCCTTTCGCGCCTTCTCACGCGCGTGCACGGGGGTTCGCGGCCTCGCGGCACGGGCCTACGCTGGCTTCCCATGACCGACCTACCGTCACCGCCCCTGGTCACCGGCCCCCGCGACATGGCGCTGCTCGCCTTCGAGCGCCTGCCCGAGTCGCACCGCTTCGACGGGGACGACGCGCCCCTGGGCTACGTCCTGATCGTGCTCCGTCACGAAGGGCACACCCTCATGACGTACCAGCGCAAGCGCGCCTGCTGGGAGCTGCCAGGCGGCGGCATCGAACCCGGCGAAAGGGCCCGGGCCGCCGCCGTACGCGAACTGCGGGAGGAGACGGGGCAGACGGTGCCCGAGGACGCCCTGCGCTTCGTCGGCTACGCGAAGACGGCGCTGGGGCCCACGCGGCACGTGCTGCGCGGCGCGGTCTACGCCGCCCAGGCCCGCTCCCGCGCCCCGTTCACGGCCAACGACGAGGTCTCCGCGATCCACTGGCGCGCGGACGGCAGTCCGCTGCCCGAGGGGCTCGTGCAGACGGTGGACGAGTACGTGGTCGGGCTCTGCGAGGAGGGGTAACAGATGACGGCTGACGGCTGACGGCTGACGGATATCAACTAACAGATTTCAGATAACGACATCTGTCACCTCGCCCCGCCCCCTCAGCTCACTCCCTCACCGTCACCTCCGCGATGCCCGCGGGCTTCTTCGCGTCCTTCGAGGTGACCGAGACCCTGACGTACCGGAAGGGCTGCTCGCCCTTGTCCTCGCCCTCCGGGCGCCAGTGGTCGCCGTCGGCCGAGACCTCGACCGTGTGGCTCTCCGGTGCCGTCCTGGACCACCGTGTCTTGACGCCCCCGTCGCCGTCCACGTCCACGGGCCTGCCCAGGTCGACCGTGAGCGCCCCCTTCTTGCCGTCGGGGGTCCAGGCGGTGGCATGGCTGCCGTCGACCGCGGCACCCGCGTACATGCCGGGCTGTTCCGAGGACGCCTCGGCCTTGTGGCAGCGGGCCAGGTTCTCCGTCGGCTTCAGGTCGGGGCGCCGGGTCTTGAGCGTCAGCGGCGCGCCCTGGCTGACGACCTGGTCGCCCTGCGGGGTGTCCACCGTGAAGGGCTCGCCTTCGGTCAGCCGCACCGAGGTCTGGTGGGCGCCGAGCGCGACGTCGTACGTGCGGCCCTGCCAGCGCAGCCCCCGCAGTGTGACGCCCTCCTTGAGCTGGGGCGGCAGCATCGGGTCGAGGCGCAGCTTGTCCTCGCGCATCCGCTGCCCCGTCAGGCCGTTGGTGAACACCTGGAGGAAGCCGCCCTTCCCGGTGAGGAAGTCCTGCGCGGGCGACCCGGAGAGCGGGTCCTCCGCGCCCGCCTTGTCGCCGCGCGCCTCAGAGAAGACGGAGAACGGGCCGCGCATGAACGGCCGTACGGACCGCTCCAGATAGGTGTAGGCGGAGCAGCCGGGCTCGTCCGTGTCGGCGGCGTCGATGGCGTGTACGGAGTCCGTCATGGCGGGCCCGTCCGGGTCGGTGCGCTCGGCGTAGTAGTCGAGCGTCCTGGCGGCGGTGGCCTTGGACATGGGCCACTCCAGGGGGTAGCGCAGCAGCACGGTGTCGGCCTGCTTGATGAGGGTCCCCTTGTAGCCGTCGTACTGCTGGAAGACGCCCTTCTCCTTGTCGTAGGGGATGCGCAGCTTGTCGGCGACGGCCGCCCACTTGCCGGGGACGGGCTCGCCCAGCAGCCGCGCCGCGCGGATGGTGTGGCGCAGGGTGGTGGCGGCGCCCGCGTTGGTGAAGACGGCGTCGTCGACGCCGTTGCTGTACTCGTCGGGGCCCGCGACGTTCTTGACGGAGTAGCTGCCGTCGCCGTTCCTGGTGGCGCGGTCCGCCCAGAACTCGGCGATGCCCTTGAGGACGGGCCAGCCGCGTTCGCGCAGCCATGTGGTGTCGCGGGTGGCGAGGTAGTACTGCCAGGTGGCCAGGGCGATGTCGCTCTGGAGGTGGTTCTGGGTGCGGCAGTGCGGCGGGTCCCAGCTGTGGCATTCCTTCCACAGGTCGCCGTGGCTGCCGGTGTTCCAGCCGTAGAAGAGGCCGGAGTGGCCGAGCCTGCGCGCGTTGGCGCGGGCGCCCTCGCGGGTGCGGTAGCGGTAGTCGACGACCGACTTGGCCAGTTCGGGGCGGGTGGCCAGCAGCCCCGGGTACATCCACGTCTCGGCGTCCCAGAAGACGAGGCCCGCGTAGTTGTCGCTGCTCAGCCCCGTGGGGGCGATGCTGTCGTCGGCGCCCTCGCGGGTGCTGGCGAGGAGCCCGTACTGCGTGGAGCGGAGCCACTTCTGCATCTCGGGGCGGCCGTTGACCTCGACGTCGCTGCGCCACAGCTCGCGCCAGGAGGCCGCGTGCGCCGCGTACATGCGGTCCCAGCCCCGGTCCGCGGCCTCGCGCGAGGCGGTGAGGGCGCTCTTCTCGGGCGAGCCGGAGGTGAGTGCGGTGTCGACGCCGACGTACTTGGTGAACTCGTAGGTGTGGCCCCGTCGCGCGGTGAAGGAGACGTGCTGCTTCGCGGTCAGCTTCTTCGCGTCGTCCGCCCTTTGTTCACTCCTTGTACGCACCTCAGGTCCGGGCCGCAGGGTGGAGGCGACCGCTCCGTCGGTCTTCGTGCCGTCGGTGCGGAAGGTGACGTCCATCGTGCCGCCGTCGTCCGCCGCATGGGCGCCGCCCGCCGTACGCGCGCCGTCAGCCGTGCGGTCGCCGCCGCCCGTCTGGGAGACGCGGCGCGCGCCGCGCCCGTCGAGGACGTCGGTCACGCGGGCCTCGCCGCTCCAGTGCGGGGTCATCCGCAGCCTGACGGCGCCCGCGTGCGCGTGGTCGCGGTCGGCGAGGACGTCGTAGGTGAGGTCGGTGGCGCGGCCGTCGGACGCGGTCCAGGTCAGCGAGGTGCGGACGACGCCCTCACGCATCCTGAGCGACTGGGTGTAGCGGGTGATACGCCCCTTCGGGGTGCCGGAGGAGAACGTCTCGCCCGCTTCGCCGCCGGTGGCGACGTTCAGCCCGGTCCAGGTGGGGAGCGCCGCGAGGGCCTGCCGGTTCTCGGCGGTCTCCTTGTTGTGCGCGTAGAGCCCGGCGACGAAGGAGCCGTCGTAGCGCGGGGTGAACAGGGGCCAGCCGGTCTTCTCGCCGGTGGCGGCGTAGCCGGAGCCGTGGGGGGCGACGCGCTGGCCGAGATAGCCGTTGCCCACGTAGGCGTGGTAGCTGTCCTCGGCGTCGATCCGGTGCGAGGAGAGCGTCCAGCCGCCGGGGGACGAAGCCGGGAACGCGGCGGGGGTGCGGACTTCTTGTGGGGGGTGGCTCGGCTGGGCCGCCGACGACGCCTGGGGCACGGCGGCCACGAGGGCGCAGGCGAGCGTCGGGGCCACGAGACGTGCGGGTCGAGGCATGGGAGGAACCTAAAGTTGTGAACATGACGAGTCAATAGATCTCGCCATGCGTACAACCCTTGAAAGATCAACGGTTCGGGTGAGGGTGGCCCCCTCACCCGAACCCGCCGTCACGCCCTCACGCCATCACGCCATCACGCCGCCGCCGGCTGCGTCTCCCCCGTGAACGTCCGCCACAGCCGCGCGTAGTGCCCGTCGCGCGCCACCAGTTCGTCGTGGGTGCCGTCCTCCACGACCCGGCCGTGGTCCAGGACGACGACGCGGTCGGCCCGTGCCGCCGTCGTCAGCCGGTGGGCGACGACCAGGGTGGTGCGGGTGCCGGAGAGCCGGTCGGTGGCCTGGTTGACCAGGGATTCGGTGGCCAGGTCCAGCGCCGCCGTGGCCTCGTCCAGCAGCAGCACGTCCGGGTCGACCAGCTCGGCGCGGGCGAGCGCGATGAGCTGCCGCTGCCCGGCCGAGAGGTTCCGGCCGCGCTCGGCGACGGGGTGCAGATAGCCGTCCGAGAGTGAGGCGATCATGTCGTGCGCCCCCACGGCGCGCGCCGCCGCCTCGACCCGTGCGTCGGTGGCGTCGGGCAGCCCGTAGGCGATGGCGTCGCGCACCGTCCCGGGGAAGAGGTACGGCTCCTGCGGCACGACGCCCAGCCGCTGGCGGTAGCCCGTCAGGTCCAGGGTGCGCAGGTCCTCGCCGTCGGCCAGTACCGCGCCCTCGGTGGGGTCGTAGAAGCGGGCCACGAGCTTGACGAGGGTGGACTTGCCCGCGCCGGTCTCGCCGACGAAGGCGACGGTCTGGCCCGCCGGGACGGTCAGGTCGATGCCCGAGAGCGCCTCCTCCTCGTGGGCGCCGCCCTCGGCCGTCGTGTAGCGGAAGTGCACGTCCCTGAAGGCGATCTCGCCGCGCAGCGTGCCCACCTCGCGCGGGTGCTCGGGCGCCGGGGTGCTGGTCCGCTCGCACAGCAGCTCCTGGATGCGGCCGAGCGAGACCGACGCCTGCTGGTAGCCGTCGAAGACCTGGGAGAGCTGCTGCACCGGGGCGAAGAACAGCTCGATGTAGAGGAGGTAGGCGACCAGCGCGCCCGCCGTCAGCGTGCCGTTCTCGATCCGGCCCGAGCCGACGATGAGCACGGCGGCTGTGGCGAGGGAGGCCAGCAACTGGACGAACGGGAAGTAGACGGATATCAGCCACTGGCCGCGCACCCGGGCCTGCCGGTACCCGTCGCTGCGCCGCGTGAAGCGGTCGGCGCCCCGGTCCTCGCCGCGGAACGCCTGGACCATGCGCAGCCCGGCGACCGACTCCTGGAGGTCCGCGTTGACGACGCTGACCCGCTCCCGCGCCAGCTCGTACGCCTTCACGCTCTTGCGCCGGAAGAAGACGGTGCCGACGACCAGCAGCGGCAGGGTCGCGAAGACGACCAGGGCGAGCTGGACATCGATGACCAGGAGCGCGACGAGTATGCCGAGGAAGGTGAACACGGAGACGACGGCGGTGACGAGACCGGTCTGGAGGAAGGTGGACAGCGCGTCCACATCGGTCGTCATACGGGTCATGACGGCGCCGGTCAGGTGCCGCTCGTAGTAGTCGAGGCCGAGGCGCTGGAGCTGCGCGAAGATCTTCACCCGGAGCGCGTAGAGCACCCGCTCGCCCGTGCGTCCCGTCAGCCGCATGGAGCCGTACTGCGCGCCCCACTGGGCCAGGACCACGGCGAGCGCGAGCCCGGCCGCCGTCCACACGGCGCCCAGCGCTGCCTTCTGCACGCCGTCGTCGATGCCGTGCCGGATCAGCACGGGCAGCAGCAGCCCGAACCCGGCGTCGAGCGCGGCGAAGACCAGGGCGACCGCCAGGGCCGCGCTGAAGCCGCGCAGCAGGCGCCTGAGCCCGTAGGACTCCTCCTCCCGCTCGGCCTGGTCCTCGTCGATGCCGGGGGTGTCGTTCGCGGGCGGCAGTGCCGCGACCTTGGCGAGGAGTTCCGGGCTGCCCGGCATGTCGGCCATCTGCGAGGCGAAGCCGCCCGGGCGGCCCGCGGTCGCCGCGGACGAGGCGGCTCCGGTGGGGGTTCCGGTTCCCTTCTCGCCGTCCTTCCCACCCGTCTCGTCGGGGCGTACCCACAGTTCGGGCGTGACGCCGCCGACCGCCTCGTGCGCGTCGTGGCCCGCGGCGCCCGCGGGGTCGCGGTCGGTCTCGCCCAGTTCGTCGGGGTCGGTCAGCAGCCGCCGGTAGAGGGCGCAGCGCGCGGTCAGCTCCTCGTGGGTGCCCGTGTCCACCAGGCGCCCGCCGTCCAGGACGGCGATGCGGTCGGCCAGCGCGAGCGTCGACTGCCGGTGCGCGATCAGCAGCGTCGTACGGCCCGCCATGACGCCGCGCAGCGCCTCGTGGATCTCGTGCTCGACCCGCGCGTCGACGGCCGAGGTGGCGTCGTCCAGGAGCAGCAGCCGGGGGTCGGTGAGGATGGCGCGGGCGAGCGCGATGCGCTGCCGCTGGCCGCCGGAGAGGGTCAGGCCCTGCTCGCCGACGGTCGTGTCGTAGCCGTAGGGCAGCTCGGATATGAAGCCGTCGGCCTGGGCTGCGCGCGCGGCCGTGCGTATCTGCTCGTCGGTGGCGTCGGGGACGCCGTAGGCGATGTTCTCGCGGATGGACTCGGAGAACAGGAAGCTGTTCTCGGGGACGAGGCCGATGGCGGAGCGCAGCGAGTGCAGCGTCAGATCGCGCACGTCGTGCCCGCCGACGCGGACCGCGCCGCCCGTCACGTCGTAGTAGCGGGGCAGCAGCAGGGACACCGTCGACTTGCCGCTGCCGCTGGTGCCGACGACGGCCACGGTCTCGCCCGGTTCGACGCGCAGGCCGAAGCCGTCGAGCACGGGGCGGTCCTGGTCGTAGCCGAAGGTGACGTTCTCGAACTCGACGGACGCCTCCGCTTCCTCGGGCAGCTCACGCGCGTCCGGCGCCTCCGCCATCTGCGGCTCGGTGTCGATGAGGTCGTAGACGCGCTCGACGCCCGCCCTGGCCTGCTGCCCGACGGTGAGCATCATCGCGAGCATGCGCACGGGGCCGACCAACTGGGCGAGGTAGGTGGAGAAGGCGACGAAGGTGCCCAGGGTGATCTGTCCGCGCGTGGCCATCCAGCCGCCCAGCGCCAGCATCGCGACCTGCCCGAGGGAGGGGATGGACTGGAGCGCGGGCGTGTAGCGGGAGTTGAGCTTGACGGTGCGCAGCCGGGCGGCGAAGAGCGTGCGGCCGATGTCGCGCAGCTTCCGCTTCTCCTGCGCCTCCTGGCCGAACCCCTTGACCACGCGCACCCCGGTGACCGACCCGTCGACTACGGAGGCGACGGCTCCGGCCTGCTGCTGCGCGTACCAGGTGGCCGGGAAGAGGCGGGCGCGGCTGAGGTTCGCGATCCACCACAGGAGGGGGAAGACGGCGAGCGAGACGAGGGTGAGCAGCGGGGAGAGGCTGACCATGACGACGAGCGCGATGGCGAAGAGCAGCACGTTGCCGAGCATCATCGGCACCATGAAGAGCAGGCTCTGGACGAGCTGGAGGTCGCTGGTGCCGCGCCCCACGACCTGCCCCGTGGACAGCTCGTCCTGGCTGCGGCCGTCGAGCCGGATGATCGAGCGGTACATGTCGGTACGCAGGTCGTGCTGGACGTCCAGGGCGAGGCGGCCTCCGTAGAAGCGCCGCGCGTAGGTCAGCACGTAGACGACGACGGCCGCGGCGACCAGCAGGCCGATCCACAGCCACATGCCGCCCTGGCCGCCGACCACGACGTCGTCGATGATCACCTTGGTGAGCAGCGGTACGAGCGCCATGATGCCCATGCCCGCGAGCGAGGTGCCGAAGGCGAGCAGCACGTTGCGCTTGTACTGCCAGCAGTACGCGGCCAGCCGACGGGCCCATCCGGTGCCCTTGCCGACTCCGGTTCCGATTCCGGTTCCGGCTCCCGTGCCGGTTCCTGTTCCGGTTCCGTTCTTGGTGATGCCGCCCGCCTTGGTGGTCCCGCTCTTCGTGTCCGTCCCCGTCACACCGCGTCCTCTCCGTCGCCTCAGTCGCCGCACTGCCGGATGCTGCAACGCCCTGGCGTGCGGATTTCATCCCGCCGCAACACGGCGCAACACTTCTCGGCGCGACAAAAGGGAGGCCCGGCGGCGGGGGTGCGCGCAAGGGGGCAAGGGGAGTGAGGGGAGTGAGGAGGCGCGTTCAGGCGCTCACGGGGCGTGGGGGAGCCGCGGGAGCCGCAGCGTCAGCGCGTAGAGGCGCGTGAGCTGTGTGGCGGACGCGTTGTCGTCGCTGACCAGCAGTACGCGCAACCACCCGCCGTGCGCGTACCCGTGCGCATGTCCGTGCCCGTGCCCCGTGACGGCCAGGCCCTCGATGTTGTCGAGGAGGGGGTTGGACTGCGGCGACGGGTTGGGCGCGCCCAGGTCGGGGCAGTCGCCCAGGTCCGCGAGGAGGGTCTTGCCGACGAGACCGGTCCCGTCCTGGCCCGTCAGCTCGCCGACGCGGGTGACGTCGTCCGCGCCGCGCGGGTCGGCGAGGTAGAGGCGGACGGTGTTGCCCGCACCCTGCTCGTAGCCGCGCTCCAGCACGAGGAGGCGGCCGTCCCCGGTGGCGGCGATCTCGGCCACCCCGAGCTTCTCGTCCACGGGGTAGCCCCACTGGCGCGCGGCCCGGAACCCGCCGTCACGCGCGCGGTCCCAGCTCTGCATCCGTACGAGGGGGCGCCCCGACGCGTCCTTGCCGTCCCCCGCCAGCTGGCCCTCCAGGGCAGCGGTCAGGGTGCGGCCGTGGCGCAGCGCGGTCAGCCCCTCGAAGGTCTGGTTCGCCCGGGCGCGCCCGGCCGGTGCGACCCGGAGCGCCTCGGGTACGGGCAGACGGCCCAGGAGGGTCCCAGCCCTGTCGTACCTGCGTACCGAGGGCTCCGTCTCCGAGGTGACCAGGCGGTCGCCGTCGCGCTCGACGACCAGGCCCTCCGAGTCCAGGGGCTCGCCCCGCTCGTCGGCGAGGGGCACGGCGCGGGTGGTGCGCGCCGTGCGCGTGCCGCCGGTGGTGTGCACGTCGAGGGAGAACAGGACGGAGCGGTCCGACAGCGCGGCGATCCGCCCGTCCACGTCCCGTGCCAGCGCGGAGAGCCCCGCCACGGGGGTGCCCTGGTACTCCGTCTTGTCGAGCGCGTCCGAGTACCCGGCGACGCTCGCACGCGGCGAACACGCCCCGCCGCCGTCGCCACCGTCGCCGTCGCCGTACGTCCGGGGGCTCGCGGCGGCGTGCGCGGCCGGGCCGACGGAGGTGAGGGCGGTGAGAGTGGCGAGCACGGCGGTGGCGAGGGCGAGCACGGTACGCGGACGCACGGTCACGGAGGTCCCCTTACGGATCGGTCGCGGCGGGCGGTCACGCCGACCGCGGGTACCGGCCGGGGACGAGCACGAGCAGCGTCGGACAGGCACGGTAACGGGACTCGGACGGCAGGTCACCGGGTACCGACGGCCGGGCGACATCTCGCGCGCGGCCTTCGCGTCCGGAGCGAGTGGGGCGGCCCCGTCGACGCTCGCCGGACCGGCGGTGGCCCTGGGAAGCGGGCGGCTCCCCAGGACCACCGCGGCCGTGGCGGCGTCGCTGGATGCGTACAGGCGGGCACCCCCCACGAGGCCGGCACTGTCGCCGTCATGCAACGCCCCCATCCCGCGGGACTGCGCTACGAAGTCTGTCGAGAACTTCCACGAGATGCACATCGACCGAACAGAATCAGTAACGTTGCGTGTTAAATAAGACTCGCACAGTAACCAGCGAGGATGGCCGAGTCGCTTCGCGCAACCCCCGCCCACCAGCGCCCTTGTCTCCACGGCAACGGAACGGCGCCGATACGGCGCGCGATCGGACGCGCACAGGCCGTTTCGAACACGGCCGGAAACAACCCGGTCACCCCCCGAACACCTCGCCGGTCACGCCCGTACCGCCCGGCCGGAAGGGCGGCCTCCGGCCTCGCTCAGCCCGCGCCCCCTCCCCGCCCCTCCGCTATCTGACGGCTCATGAGCGTCGTCAGCTCGTACGCCGTGTGCGAGGCGGCGACCGCCGTCATCTCGGCGTGGTCGTAGGGGGGCGCGACCTCGACCAGGTCAGCGGAGACGAGATGGCACCCGGCGAGCCCGCGCAGGATCTCGAGCAGTTCCCTTGACGTGAGGCCGCCCGCCTCCGGGGTGCCGGTTCCCGGGGCGTGGGCCGGGTCCAGGACGTCGATGTCGATGGAGACGTAGAGCGGCCGGTTCCCGATGCGCTGCCGCAGCTGGTCGGCGACCTCGTCCACGCCCCGGCGCATCACGTCGGCCGAGGTGACGATGCCGAAGCCCATCCTGGCGTCCTCGTCCAGGTCCTTCTTGCCGTACAGCGGCCCGCGCGTGCCCACGTGCGAGACGGCCGAGGTGTCGAGCAGCCCCTCCTCGAAGGCGCGCCTGAACGGGGTGCCGTGGGTGTAGGCGGCGCCGAAATAGGTGTCCCAGGTGTCCAGGTGGGCGTCGAAGTGAAGAAGTGCCACGGGACCGTGTTTGCGGGCGACCGAGCGCAGAAGCGGGAGGGCGATCGTGTGGTCGCCGCCGAGGGTCATCAGCCGGGCGCCGCTGTCCAGGATGCCGTCGGCGGCCTCCTGTACGGTCTCGACGGCCTCGTCGATGTTGAAGGGGTTGGCCGCGATGTCGCCCGCGTCCGCCACCTGGGCGAGCGCGAAGGGGGAGGCGTCCTGCGCGGGGTTGTAGGGGCGCAGCAGGCGGGACGCCTCGCGGATCGCGTTGCCGCCGAACCGGGCTCCGGGCCGGTAGGAGACCCCCGTGTCGAAGGGGACGCCGACGACGGCGACATCGGCACGCCCTCCCACCTCGTCCAGGCGGGGCAGCCGCGCGAAGGTGGCGGGGCCCGCGTAGCGCGGGATGCGCGAGGAGTCGACCGGGCCGCGGGGCTCGGGCGACGGCTGATGCTGGGGCTCGGGCGTCGGGGTACTCATGCTGTGAGCGTAAGGGGCTGCTTCTCGCACGCCTTTGGACAGTTCAGAGAGGTGCGGGAGCACTTTTTGCCTCAGTGTCGAGCGGTTGAGCCGTCGCGTCCGCCCGTTCCCGCCCGCCCCGCGCCCGTCGCCGATCACTCCTGACCGCCCCTGATCGCTGGTACGGCCGTCACGTGGCGCGCCCTCGGGTGACAATGACCGCATGCCCATATTCGCCACAGGCGCAGCCCCCACTCGCTCCGAGCTGATCGACCACCTCGTCCGCACCCGTATCGCGGGGGATGTCGCCACGCCTCGTGAGAACAACCTCTCGCACTACAGGAAGCTGGCCAACGGCGACCGGCACTACTGGCTCGGCCTCGAACTCGGCGACCGGTGGGCCGATGAGCAGGATGTGCTCGCGGTGATGGCGGAGCGCTGCGGCGTCGTCGACGACCCCGACTTCCGTACGGGTCAGGACACCATCGACCCCGAGCTGACCGTGGGCGCCCTGGACCGCGCCGCGGCCGAGCTGCGCAAGGCGGCGGAGGGCGGGCAGCGGGTGCTGTTCGCGACGGGGCACCCCGGCGCGCTGCTGGACATGCACGGCGCGCTGGCGTCCGCGCTGCACTCCGCCGGGTGCGACATCGTGCGGGTCCCGCTGGGGACGTACGCGGACGACGGTGTGATCGTCCAGTTCGGCGGCGTCGCGGCGTACGAGCGCGGCGCGTCCCTGTGGCACACCCACTCCCCCAAGCCGATGCGGGAGGTCCTGGACGGGCTGGTGCGCACGGAGCAGCCGCTGCCCGACCTGGTCGTGGCCGACCACGGCTGGGCGGGCTGTGCGGCGCAGCGCGGCATCCCCGCCGTGGGCTTCGCCGACTGCAACGACCCCGCCCTCTTCCTGGGCGAAGCGGAGGACACCCTCTCGGTCGCGGTCCCGCTGGACGACCACGTCGTGGACCCGCGTTTCTACGAGCCGATGACCGCGTACCTCCTGGAGGCGGCGGGACTGTCGGGTTTCAACGGCGACGTCACCGCATAGCACCCCGTTCCGCCTGCCCTGCTCCCCTCACTCCCCGCTCCCGTTCGTGCCCGTGCCGGGCCGTCGCTGTCCCGGCCCCGGGGTGGGGTCGAGGAAGACGCGGCGCACGGCGGGGAAGCGTGCCCGCAGCCGGGCCTCCGCGTCCTCGCAGGCCCACTCGATCTCCGCGGCCGTGGCGTAGTCGGCGAAGTCCACCTTGGCGGCGACGAGCACCTCGCGCGGCCCCTGCACGACGGTGACCAGTTCCAGTACCCGTTCCACGTCGGGCAGCGCGAGCAGTTCCACGCGCACCACGTCCCGCATCCGGGAGGGCAGCGCGCGCCCGATCAGCAGGGAGGCGTTGCTGCGCCCGAGCGAGAAGGCGACGTAGACCAGCAGCAGCCCGATGAGCAGCGAGGCGACGCCGTCCCACACGGACGAGCCGCTGAGCTGTCCCCCGAGCAGTCCGCCCGCGGCCAGGGCGAGCCCGGCGAGCGCCGCGGAGTCCTCCATGACGACGGCCTTCACGGCGGTGTCGGGCGTGTGCCGCAGGTAGGTGAGCGGCGGCATTCCGAGGCGCGCCGCCTCGTCCTTGAGCTGACCCGTGCCCCTCAGCAGCGAATAGCCCTCCAGCAGGAAGGCGACGGCGAGAATGACGTACGAGAGCGTCGGGTCGCCGAGCTTCTCGCCATGGCTGAGGGTGCGGATGCCGTCGTGGACCGCGAAGACGGCGCCGCCCACGAACGTGGCGACGGAGGCGAGCATCGCCCAGATGTAACGCTCGTTGCCGTGGCCGAGCGGGTACTCCTCGTCGGCGGGTTTCTCCGCCCGCTTCAGGGAGGTGAGCAGGAGGAGTTCGGTGACGGTGTCGGCCACGGAGTGGGCGGCCTCGGAGAGCATCGCGCTGGAGCCGCTGAGGATGCCGCCGATCGCCTTGGCGACGGCGATGCCGAGGTTGGCGAGGCCCGCGACGACGACGGTGACCGTGCTCTCGCTCTCCGCCGCCCCCACGTCAGCGTCCGGGCCGCTGCCCGCATCATTGCCCATAGTCGCGCAGTATGCCCGATTTGCGAGCCGCGCCTAGTCGCGCGGCACCCGCACCACGCCCTCCTGGATGACGGACACCGCGAGCCGCCCGTCGCGGGTGAAGATGCGCCCCTTGCCGAGACCCCTGCCGCCCTGGGCCGTCGGGCTCTCCTGGTCGTAGAGCAGCCACTCGTCCGCGCGGAAGGGGCGGTGGAACCACATGGCGTGGTCCAGGCTCGCGCCCACCACGTCGCCGACCGCCCAGCCGCCGCGCCCGTGTGCCAGGAGCACCGAGTCGAGCAGGGTCATGTCCGAGACGTAGGTGGCGAGGCAGATGTGCAGGGTGGGGTCGTCCAGTTCACCGTCGAGCTTGCCGTTGGTGCGGAACCAGACCTGGGAGCGCGGGCGGCGCGGCCGTCCGACGCTGCCGAACGGCGGCTCCTCCACGTAGCGCAGGTCCACGGCGGCCCGCGCCTTCATCAGACGGCGGGGGACGTCCTCGTCGCGGAAGAGGTGCGCGTAGCGGGGCAGCATCTCCTCCGCCGTGGGGAGCGTCTCCGGGTCGGGCGCCTCGGGCATCGGCTCCTGGTGTTCCAGGCCCTCCTCGTGCGCCTGGAGGGAGGCGGAGAGGTGGAAGATGGGCTGCCCGTGCTGGACGGCGACGACGCGGCGCGTGGTGAAGGAGCGCCCGTCGCGGATGCGGTCGACCGTGTAGACGATGGGCGCGCCCGGGTCGCCCGTCCGCAGGAAGTACGCGTGCAGGGAGTGCGGAAGGCGCCCCTCCGGCACGGTGCGGCAGGCGGCGACGAGCGCCTGCGCGGCGACCTGTCCCCCGAAGACGCGGGGGACGACAGCGGCGCGGCTGCCGCCCCGGAAGATGTCCTGCTCGACCCGCTCCAGATCGAGCAGGTCGAGCAGGGACGCGAGTTCGTTGCTCATGCGGCTGATTGTGCCCGCAGGTGGCTACCAGCGGTTACGTCGAAGATCACAGTCCCACCAGGGATCACAGTCCCGCCCGGGATCACAGCCCCATCGACTTGGCGACGATGGAGCGCATGACCTCGCTCGTGCCTCCGTAGATGCGCGAGACGCGGGTGTCGGCGTACATGTTGGCGATCGGGTACTCCAGCATGTAGCCGTAGCCGCCGTGCAACTGGAGGCACTTGTCGATCACCTTGGCGGCGAGTTCGGTGGTGAACAGCTTCGCGGAGGCGGCGTCGGCGGGGGTCAGCTCGTCCGCGTCGAGCGCCTCCAGGGCGCGGTCGACGACGGCCTGCATGGCATCGACGTCGGCCTTGCAGTCCGCCAGGACGAACTTGGTGTTCTGGAAGGAGGCGACCTCCTTGCCGAAGACCGTGCGCTCCTTGACGTAGTCGTGCGCGAAGCGGACGGCGGCGGCGGACTGCGCGTAGGCGCCGATGGCGATGCCGAGGCGCTCCTGCGGGAGGTTCTGGCCGAGGTACGAGAACGCCTTGCCCTCCTCGCCGAGCAGGTCCTCCACGGGCACCTTGACGTCGGTGAAGGAGAGTTCGGCGGTGTCGGAGGCGCGCAGGCCGAGCTTGTCGAGCTTGCGGCCGACCGCGTAGCCCTCGCTCCTGGTGTCCACGACGAGGATGGAGATCCCGCCGCGGCGGTCGTCCGGGCTGGGCGGCGCGGTACGGGCGCAGACCAGCACGCGGTCGGCCTGTACGCCGCCGGTGATGAAGGTCTTGGCGCCGTTCAGCACGTAGTGCGTGCCGTCATCGGAGAGCTTGGCCGTGGTCTTCATGCCGGCGAGGTCGGAACCGGTGCCGGGCTCGGTCATCGCGATGGCGGTCATCATCTCGCCGGAGACGAAGTGCGGCAGCCAGCGCTTCTTCTGCTCCTCGTTGCCGTACTTGAGGATGTACGGGAGGCAGAGCGCGGTGTGCACGCTGGAGCCGCCGAAGCTGACCCCGGCGCGGGCGCACTCCTCGGTGATGACGGCGTTGAACTTGAAGCTCGTCTCGCCTGCGCCGCCGTACTCCTCGGGGACCTCGATGCCGAATATGCCCAGCTCGCCGAGCTTCTTGTAGAGGTCGCGCGGGACGTAGCCCTGCTCCTGCCACTCCTGGTAGTAGGGCACGACCTCGGACTCGATGAAGTCGCGAATGGTCTGCCGGAACGCCTCGTGGTCCTCGTTGAACACCGTGCGACGCATGCACGCCTCCTCTGGTCCCGCTTGCCCCGTGTGCCGCTCGTCCCGCCGCGGTGGGCGCCCATGGGGCCTGCCACGGCAGGACACTCAGACATGGCTAAGCGCTTGCTCAGTACCGTCCGGCATCAAGCTACCCAGCGGTCACGTCGACTGTCCAGAGGCGGCGGCCACACGGGCACCACGGCGGCTCCGCGTGACGCGGTGCGACGCCGGACGCGCGGCGAGCGCTACGGGGTGACGGAACGGCCGGGCGCCGCAGCGGCCAGGGCGCCGCGCGCGAGGCGGTGCAGCAGCGCCGCGGTGGTCGCGCGGTCCGGGAGGGCTGAAGGGCCGCTCAGATGCGGGGTGGAGTTGAGCAGCCCGAAGACCGTGTGGACGGAGACCCGCGCCTCCAGCTCCGTCAGCGCCGGATACACGTTCCGCACGGCCGAGACCCACAGCTCCACGTACTGCCGCTGGAGCTTGCGCACCTGCTTGCGGTCGCTGTCGCGCAGCCGGTCCAGCTCGCGGTCGTGGAGCGTGATGAGGGAGCGGTCGTCCAGTGCGAAGTCGATGTGCCCGTCGATCAGCGCGTCCAGGGTGGCCTCGGGGGCCAGACCGGCGGCGGCCGACTCCTCGACGCGCATCCGGCCGCCCTCGTGCAGCCGCCGGCTGATGCCGACGAGCAGTTCGGCCAGCATGGCGTCCTTGCCCGCGAAGTGGCGATAGAGCCCGGGGCCGCTGATGCCGACCGCGGCCCCTATCTCATCGACCCCGACCCCGTGGAAACCGCGCTCGGCGAAGAGGCGCGCCGCCTCCCGCAGGATCTGCTCGCGGCGGGTCGGCGCTTCGGACCCCGTCTTCGTGCTCATGAATTCATTCTAGACACGGGTGTTAGTGAGCGTTAACCTGATGGAGGAGTTAACGAGCATTAACCGGCCGCCGGGTCCGGGCATGCCCGCGTGCGCCCGGGTCCGGGGCGGGCAGGGCACCGCGGACAGGGCGGCAGCGCGGCGGAGTGGGCACGGGTGCGGGGCGAGGCGCGGAGCAAGGGAGCTCAGTGACATGAACGATCTGACGGGATCGACGACCACGGGAACAGCGGGCCCTGCCCGTGCTCCCGCTCCGACGGCCGCCGCGCCCTCGCCCTCGGCGTCGGCACCGGTGCTGGGCAGCTCCGCCGATCCGTCGTCCGACGCGTTCGCGGCCAACGTGGCGGCGCACCGTGAGCTGGCGGCGCGGCTGCGCGAGAAGCTGGCCACGGCACGGCAGGGCGGCGGGGAGCGGGCGCGGGCACGTCACACCGCGCGCGGCAAGCTCCTGCCCCGGGACAGGGTGGACGCACTGCTCGATCCCGGCTCCCCCTTCCTGGAGCTGTCGCCCCTCGCGGCCGACGGCATGTACGGGGACTCGGCGCCCGCCGCCGGGGTGATCGCGGGCATCGGGCGGGTGTCGGGCCGCGAGGTGGTCGTGGTCGCGAACGACGCCACCGTCAAGGGCGGCACGTATTACCCGATGACGGTGAAGAAGCACCTGCGCGCCCAGGAGATCGCGCTGGAGAACCGGCTGCCGTGCGTCTATCTGGTCGATTCGGGCGGCGCCTTCCTGCCGATGCAGGACGAGGTCTTCCCTGACCGCGAGCACTTCGGCCGGATCTTCTACAACCAGGCGCGGATGTCGGGCGCCGGTGTCCCCCAGATCGCGGCGGTGCTGGGCTCCTGCACGGCGGGCGGCGCCTATGTGCCCGCCATGAGCGACGAGGCGGTGATCGTCCGCGAGCAGGGCACGATCTTCCTGGGCGGGCCGCCGCTGGTGAAGGCCGCGACGGGCGAGGTCGTCACCGCCGAGGAGCTGGGCGGCGGCGAGGTGCACAGCCGCACCTCCGGTGTGACCGACCACCTCGCCGAGGACGACGCGCACGCGCTGCGCATCGTGCGGGACATCGTGCACACCCTCCCGGACCGCGGCCCGCTCCCCTGGCCGGTGCGCCCCGTCGAGGAACCGGCCGTCGATCCGGCGGGGCTGTACGGCGCGGTGCCCGTCGATTCCCGCACTCCGTACGACGTGCGCGAGGTGATCGCGCGCGTGGTGGACGGCTCCCGCTTCCAGGAGTTCAAGGCGGAGTACGGCACGACGCTGGTCACCGGCTTCGCCCGGATCCACGGCCACCCTGTGGGCATCGTGGCGAACAACGGCATCCTGTTCTCCGAGTCGGCCCAGAAGGGCGCGCACTTCGTCGAGCTGTGCGATCAGCGCGGCATCCCGCTGCTCTTCCTCCAGAACATCTCGGGCTTCATGGTCGGCAGGGACTATGAGGCGGGCGGCATCGCCAAGCACGGCGCCAAGATGGTCACCGCCGTGGCCTGCACGCGCGTGCCGAAGCTGACGGTCGTCATCGGCGGTTCCTACGGCGCGGGGAACTATTCGATGTGCGGCCGGGCCTATGACCCCCGCTTCCTGTGGATGTGGCCCAACGCCAAGATCTCCGTGATGGGCGGCGAGCAGGCGGCGGCCGTCCTCGCGACGGTGAAGCGCGATCAGCTGGAGGCGCGCGGCGAGGAGTGGAGCGCGGAGGACGAGGAGGCGTTCCGGGCCCCCGTCCGCGCCCAGTACGAGGAACAGGGCAACGCCTATTACGCGACGGCGCGGCTCTGGGACGACGGCGTGATCGATCCCCTGGAGACCAGAACGGTGCTGGGCCTCGCGCTAACGGCCTGCGCGAACTCCCCCCTGCCGGAGACCGATCCGTCAGGACCCCGCTTCGGCGTCTTCCGGATGTGACCGGATGCGCGGCCGGGTGCGGGACGTGACAGGCAGGGCGAGCGGGACGGATACGACATGACGGCGAACGCGGCAGACACCGCACATGTGACGGACAGGGCGCAGGTGACGGACGTGGCGGACATGAGGACGAGGGCGTGAGGGGGACAGTGGCGATGTTCGACACCGTGCTGGTGGCCAACAGGGGCGAGATCGCGGTGCGCGTGATCCGTACCCTGCGCGCGATGGGCATCCGCTCGGCCGCGGTCTTCAGCGACGCGGACGCCGGGGCACGGCATGTGCGGGAGGCGGACACCGCCGTGCGCATCGGGCCCGCTCCCGCGGCTTCGAGCTATCTCTCGGCCGAGCGGCTGCTGGCGGCGGCCCGCCGCACGGGGGCACAGGCCGTCCACCCCGGTTACGGCTTCCTCGCGGAGAACGCCGCCTTCGCCCGCGCCTGCGAAGACGCCGGGCTGGCCTTCATCGGCCCGCCCGCCGCCGCCATCGAGGTGATGGGCGACAAGATCCGCGCCAAGGAGACCGTCCAGGCTGCGGGGGTCCCGGTGGTGCCGGGCTCCTCGGGGAGCGGACTGTCCGACGGCGAACTGGCCGAGGCGGCACGCGGGATCGGCATGCCCGTGCTGCTGAAGCCCTCGGCGGGCGGCGGCGGCAAGGGCATGCGGCTGGTGCGGGACGCGTCCGCGCTGGAGGAGGAGATCGCGGCGGCCCGGCGCGAGGCACGGGGCGCGTTCGGCGACGACACCCTGCTCGTGGAGCGCTGGATCGACCACCCCCGGCACATCGAGATCCAGGTGCTGGCCGACGGGCAGGGCGGGGTGATCCACCTCGGGGAGCGCGAGTGTTCGCTCCAGCGCCGTCACCAGAAGATCATCGAGGAGGCGCCCAGCCCGCTGCTGGACGAGACCACCCGCGCGTCGATGGGCCGGGCCGCCGTGGAGGCGGCCCGGTCGTGCGGGTATCTCGGCGCGGGCACCGTCGAGTTCATCGTCCCGGCCGACGATCCGGGCTCGTACTTCTTCATGGAGATGAACACCCGCCTCCAGGTCGAGCACCCCGTCACGGAGATGGTCACCGGGCTGGATCTGGTCGAGTGGCAGTTGAGGGTGGCCGCGGGCGAGTCGCTGCCGTTCGGGCAGGAGGGCGTCACCCTCACAGGGCACGCCGTGGAGGCCCGGGTCTGCGCGGAGACGGCACGCGTGACCGGCGAGGGCGGGCATGTGGACTTCCTCCCCTCGGCGGGCACCGTGCTGCTGCTCCGCGAGGCCGGGGGCGAGGGGGTGCGCACGGACTCGGGGCTCGTGGAGGGCGCGGAGGTCGGCACCACGTACGACCCGATGCTCGCCAAGGTCGTCGCCCACGCCCAGGACCGGCCCACGGCGCTGCGCAGGCTGCGGGCAGCGCTCGCAGAGACGGCGGTGCTGGGCGTCGAGACCAACACCGGTTTCCTGCGCCGTCTGCTGGCACACCCCGAGGTGACCGCGGGCACCATGGACACCGGCCTGGTGGACCGTGACGCGCACACCCTGGTGCGTACGGACGTGCCCGCCGCGGCCTATGCGGCGGCGGCCCTGTTGCGCCAGGCCGCGCTGGAGCCCGCCCCGCCCGGGGACGCGGGATGGACCGACCCCTTCTCCGTGCCCACCGGCTGGCGCCTGGGCGGGGAGGCAGCGTGGACGCCCCACGCGCTGCGGGCTCCGGGCCACGATCCGGTGACCGTCCATGTCCGCGGCCGGGCCGACGACGCGTGGGTCGGCATGGACGGTGCCGAGCCCGTGCCCGCGCGGCTGCTGCCGCCCGAGCGGGGCAGGGTGGGCCTGGAGTGGGACGGCGTCACCCACTTCTTCGACCACGCCCCCAGCGGCGCAGGCCGCTGGCTCGGCCGGGACGGCGACGGCTGGCACCTCCAGGACCACGATCCCGTCGCGGCCTCCCTCGGCGGCGCGGCGGGAGCGCACGGCGCCGACGCGCTCACCGCGCCCATGCCCGGCACCGTCACCCTGGTCAAGGCGTCGGTGGGCGAGGAGGTCACCTCGGGGCAGAGCCTCCTGGTGGTCGAGGCGATGAAGATGGAGCACGTCATCACCGCGCCCTACGACGGAACCGTCACCGAGCTGGACGTCACGGCGGGCAGCACCGTCGCCATGGACCAGGTGCTCGCGGTCGTGGAGCCCCGCGACGCCACCGGGCCCGACGGCACACCCTCCGGCGCCGCACCCCCCAGCACCGCACACCCCGGGAGCGCACGTCCCGGCACGCCGTCGCACCGTGAGGAGGCGGGAGCATGATCGAGGGGCTGCCCATGCGCGTCCCCGTGGAGGGGCTGCCCGAACGGGTGGAGATCTATGAGGTCGGGCCGCGGGACGGGTTGCAGAACGAGAAGGGGACCGTCCCCGTCGAGGTGAAGGCCGAGTTCATCCACAGGCTGCACGGCGCGGGGCTCACCACCGTCGAGGCCACGAGCTTCGTCCACCCCAAGTGGGTCCCCCAACTGGCCGACGCGGAGCAGTTGATGCCGCTCCTCCGCGATCTGCCGGACGGGCTGCGCCTGCCGGTGCTCGTGCCCAACGAACGCGGGCGCGAGCGGGCGGCCGCGCACGCCTGCCGGGACATCGCCGTCTTCGCCAGCGCCACCGAGTCCTTCGCCAAGGCCAATCTGAACCGCACCCTCGACGAATCCCTCGCGATGTTCGAGCCCGTGGTGTCCCGTGCCAAGGCGGACGGGCAGCGGGTGCGCGGCTATGTGTCGATGTGCTTCGGCGATCCCTGGGAGGGCCCCGTCCCCCTCGCCCAAGTGGTCCGCGTCTGCCGCGCGCTCCTCGCCCAGGGCTGCGACGAGCTGAGCCTCGGCGACACCATCGGCGTGGCCACTCCGGGCCATGTCACGGCGCTGCTGTCCGCGCTGAACGAGGCCGGGGTGCCCACGGAGCGGCTCTCCGTCCACTTCCACGACACCTACGGGCAGGCCCTCGCCAACACCCTCGCCGCCCTCCAGCACGGGGTGACCACGGTGGACGCCTCGGCGGGCGGCCTGGGCGGCTGCCCCTACGCCAAGAGCGCCACGGGCAACCTCGCGACCGAGGACCTCGTGTGGATGCTGACGGGGCTCGGCATCGAGACCGGTGTCGATCTCGGCCGTCTCACCGCCACCAGCGCGTGGATGGCCGACAAGCTGGGCCGCCCCAGCCCTTCGCGCACGGTCCGCGCCCTCACAGGCCCCGGCACGGACACCGGTACCGGCACAGCCGCCGTGGCCGGCACCGGCACGGTCACCACCCCGCAGACCTCTCCTCCCGACTCCCACAAGGAGCAGTGAGCACCATGTCCCTGGACCACCGCCTCTCCCCCGAGCACGAGGAACTGCGTCGCACCGTGGAGCAGTTCGCGCACGACGTCGTGGCCCCGAAGATCGGGGAGTTCTACGAGCACCACGAGTTCCCGTACGAGATCGTCCGGCAGATGGGGGAGATGGGCCTGTTCGGGCTGCCGTTCCCCGAGGAGTACGGCGGCATGGGCGGCGACTACCTCGCCCTCTGTCTCGCCCTGGAGGAGCTGGCCCGGGTCGATTCGTCGGTGGCGATCACCCTGGAGGCCGGGGTCTCCCTCGGCGCCATGCCGATCCACCGCTTCGGCACGGAGGAGCAGAAGCGCGAGTGGCTCCCCCGCCTGTGTTCCGGCGAGCTGCTCGGCGCCTTCGGCCTGACCGAGCCGGAGTGCGGTTCGGACGCGGGCGGGACCCGTACCACCGCTGTCCTGGACGAGCAGACGGGCGAGTGGGTGATCAACGGCAGCAAGTCCTTCATCACCAACTCCGGCACGGACATCACGGGCCTGGTCACCGTCACCGCGGTGACGGGCCGCAAGGAGGACGGCGCACCCCGGATCTCCTCGATCATCGTCCCCTCGGGCACCCCCGGATTCACCGTCGCCCCGGCGTACTCCAAGGTCGGCTGGAACGCCTCGGACACCCATGAGCTGTCCTTCTCTGACGTGCGGGTCCCCGCGGCGAATCTGCTCGGCGAGGAGGGCCGGGGCTACGCGCAGTTCCTCCGCACCCTCGACGAGGGCCGTATCGCCATCGCCGCCCTGGCCACGGGCCTGGCACAGGGCTGCGTGGACGAGTCGGTCTCCTACGCCCGCACCCGGCACGCCTTCGGGAAGCCCATCGGCGCCAACCAGGCCATCCAGTTCAAGCTGGCCGACATGGAGATGCGCGCCCACACCTCGCGCATCGCCTGGCGGGACGCGGCGTCGCGGCTGCTCGCGGGCGAACCGTTCAAGAAGGAGGCGGCACTGGCCAAGCTGTATTCGTCCGAGTCCGCGGTGACCAACGCACGCGAGGCCACCCAGATCCACGGCGGATACGGCTTCATGAACGAGTATCCGGTGGCCCGCATGTGGCGGGACTCGAAGATCCTGGAGATCGGGGAGGGCACGAGCGAGGTGCAGCGCATGCTGGTCGCCCGGGAGTTGGGCGTCGGATAATCGCCGCATGGCGGAAATCACCCAGCGCGCGGGGGCATGGACCTTCGACGGGGACACCGTCCGCATCGTGCCGGGAGCGGAGCGGCACGTGCACCAGTTGCGCAGGTCGCTGGGGGAAGTAGCGGTGCCCCTCACGGCCGTGGCGGGAGTGGCCTACGAGCCCGGCCGCAAGGGCGGCCGGCTCCGGCTGCGTCTCCGCGACGGCGCCGACCCGCTCTCCCAGGTCGCGGGCGGCAGACTGCCGGACGCCTCGGACCCGTACCAACTGGCGGTGGAGAAGGACCGCACGGGCGTCGCGGAGTACTTCGTGGACGAGGTCCGCAACGCCCTGCTGCTGGAGCGCGTCCCGGACACGCCCTGCGACCGCTATCTGCTGCCGGGCCCGTCCGTGCCGCTCACCGCGAACGGCACGGACGGCACCGCCAGCTTCGACGGGGAACGCGTCCAGATCGAATGGAACTGGATGGCGGAGGAGAGCAAGGCGCACAACGGACGCCGCGTCTTCACCCTCCAGGAGCTGGAGGGCGTCGAGTGGACCCCCGCGATCGGCTGGGAGAGCGGCAGCCTCCGCTTCCGGCCCAAGGGAAAGCACCCCGTGCTCAAGCCCCAGCTCGACCCCAACTGCCTGATGCTGTGGGGCGTCCGGCAGAACCGCGAGACCGGCGGCTCGGTACTCCTGGCCGCGGCCGTCGTCGCCCGCCTCCCGCACCCCCAGGGCCGCGGCCCGCACGGCGGCCACGGTCCCGGTCACGGGCCGGGCCCCGGACATGGGCACGGGCATGGGCAGGGATACGGGCCGGGGTACGGGCGCGGCCCGCACGCCCATGCCACGCACCCCTCCCCCGGCGCCGCCCCGGACAGCGGCAGCGGCACCCCCGCCCTCACGGGCAGCCGCGCACCGGACGACGCGTATGGACAGCACCGGGAACAGGACGCCTCGGGTCACGACGTACTGCTGCGCCGGCTGCGTGAGCTGGGCGAGCTGCACAAGGGCGGCGTCCTGACCGACGAGGAGTTCGCCGCGGCGAAGAAGTCCGTCCTCGACCAGTTCTGACCCCGCCCCCCTCCACACCGGGTCCCCGCAACGGGACCCGCCTCCTCAACGGTCAGCGGTAGCGGGCCACGGCACCTGCGGCGAGCGCCAGTAGTCGATGCCCAGCCGCTCCCAGCGCGGCGCCTGCTGCGCCAGCCGCTCCTTGTACGGGTCCCAGCCGTGCGTCGAGGCGGGCGACCAGCCAAGTTCCGCGATGCCCGGCAGCCGGGGGAAGGCCATGAACTCGACCTCGTCGCTCGTGTCCAGCGTCTCCGACCACAGCGGCGCCTCGACCCCGAGCACCGCCTCGCCCGGCGCGCCCTTCACATAGCCGCCCGGATCCCAGTCGTAGGACTGCCGGACCTCGACATAGCCCGCCCAGCTCAGCCCGTACGGGGTGTCCTTGTCGTACTTCATGTCGAGGTAGGAGCGGTTGGCGGGCGAGAGGATCAGCCGGGTGCCGTTCTTCGCGGCCTGCGCGACCTCCGCCTCCTCCCCTGTCGTCCCCCAGTACTGCGCCACGGCGCCCTCGTCGGGCCCAGCGCCCGTCAACTGGTGCCAGCCGACGACCGTCTTGCCGTACTTGGCGACGATCTTCTGCGCCCTGTCCATGAACGCCACGTAGTCCTCGTGGCTGGTGGAGTGGGCCTCGTCGCCGCCGATGTGCAGATATGGGCCCGGCGTCAGCGCGGCGATCTCGCGCACCACGTCGTCCACGAAGTCGTAGGTGATCTCCTTCGGCACGCACAGCGAGCTGAAGCCGACCTCGGTACCGGTGTAGAGCGGAGGCGCTATGCCGTCGCAGTTCAGCTCCGCGTAGGAGGCGAGGGCGGCGTTCGTGTGGCCCGGCAGGTCGATCTCGGGCACGACGGTCAGATGCCGGGAAGCGGCGTAGCGCAGGATCTCGCGGTAGTCGTCCTTGGTGTAGTAGCCGCCGGGGCCGCCGCCGACCTCGGTGCTGCCGCCGTACGTCGCCAGCCGCGGCCAGGAGTCGATGGCGATGCGCCAGCCCTGGTCGTCGGACAGGTGCAGATGCAGCGTGTTGATCTTGTAGAGCGCGAGCTGGTCGATGTAACGCTTGACCTTGTCCACGGAGAAGAAGTGCCGGGACACGTCCAGCATGGCGCTGCGGTACGCGTAGCGGGGCCGGTCGGTGACGGTGCCGCCCGCCACCTGCCACGGGCCCGGTCGCTCACTGCGCGACTCGACTTCGGCGGGCAGCAACTGGCGCAGCGTCTGCACCCCGTGGAACAGCCCGGCGCCGGTCGGCGCGCTGATCACGGCCGCCTTACGGGACACCTCCAGCCGGTACCCCTCCTCCCCGAGCCCGCCCCCGGCGTCGCCCTCGTCATCCCCCTCGTCCGTGAGCCGGAGCTGGATGCCGTCGCGGCCCGGCTCGGTGGTGACGGGCAGCGCGTAGCCGGTGGAGGGGCGCAGCAGCGCGGCCAGCGCCCGCGCGGCCTCGCGGGCCTCACGGGCCTCGCCACCCGAGCCGCCCGAGCCGCCCGAGCCGCCCGTCACCCGGATGGGGGTCCGCTCGCCGAGGGTGAAGGGCGCCCCGCCCTCCCGTACGGACTCCGGAGCGGGGATCACCTGGTCCAGCGGCCGTGGCGGACCGTCCGCTCCGGCGCCCACCGAAGGCGAGGCGACGGCCACGGCCGCCGATCCCGGCAGCGCGGCGGCGAGGAGGGTGAGGCACAGCAGCAGCGGTCTGAGTCGTCTCACGAGCGGTCCCTTCGACGGTACGAGGGCTACGTGACAAGAGGGGCCCCGAGGAGGGGGCGCGTGTGCGGAGTGCGACCGAGCGATCACTCACTCGTACCGCGCACCCCTCCAAGGGTCAAGGTGCAGACCATCCCCCGGCCCACTTGGCGGACTCGGACGACATAAACACGCCACGCCTGCCCGATATCGGGCAGATTTCTTGCGTAAGGCGCGGGAAGCCCGCAGTATCGACGAATGCTCGAAGCCCGGACGCCGGTCCATGACGACCTCATCGACCACCTGGCCCGCACCACACCGCTCCAGCGCGGCGAAGCGGCCCGGGTCGTGCTCGACGTCCTGGCGTACTTCGACGAGACGACGGAAGAGTTCGTCCGCAGACGTCACCGTGAGATGCAGTCCGGTGGGCTGACCAACGCGGACATCTTCGAGCGGATCGCGGCCGAGCTGCCGCACCGCGCGGTCGCACCACCGGACCTCACACTCCGGCAGTTGCGCCGCATCGTCTACGGCTGACGCGACGGCGGCACGGCACAGCAGCACCGGCACCGGCATCGGCACCGGCACCGGCACCGGCGACACGCGAGCAAGCAGCACAGGTACAAGCAGTACAGGGCGAGGGAGAGGCGACAGCCAGCATGTGCGGAATCGTGGGATACATCGGCAAGCGCGAGGCGGCACCCCTGCTGCTGGAAGGACTCCAGAGGCTGGAGTACCGCGGCTACGACTCCGCCGGTATCGCCATCCACAGCAGCGGTACGGGCAAGAGCGCGGGCCTCAAGACGGCCAAGACCAAGGGCCGGGTCCGCGACCTGGAGGACCGCCTCCCCAAGCGCTTCGCCGGCACCACAGGCATCGCCCACACCCGCTGGGCCACCCACGGCGCCCCGAACGACGAGAACGCGCACCCGCACCTCGACGCGGCCGAGAAGGTCGCCGTCGTCCACAACGGCATCATCGACAACGCCTCCGAGCTGCGCGCCAAGCTCACCGCCGACGGCGTCGTCTTCCTCTCCGAGACGGACACCGAGGTGCTGTCCCACCTGATCGCCCGCGCCCAGGCCGAGACGCTGGAGGCGCGGATCCAGGAGGCGCTGCGGCACGTCGAGGGCACCTACGGCATCGCCGTGCTGCACGCCGACTTCCCCGACCGGATCGTCGTGGCGCGCAACGGCTCCCCCGTCGTCCTGGGCATCGGCGAGCACGAGATGTTCGTGGCGTCCGACGTCGCCGCGCTCGTCTCGCACACGCGCCAGGTCGTCACCCTCGACGACGGCGAGATGGCCACCATCAAGGCCGACGACTACCGCACCTACACGACCGAGGGCTCGCGCACCTCCACCTCGCCCGAGACCGTGGAGTGGGCGGCCGAGTCGTACGACATGGGCGGCCACGACACGTACATGCACAAGGAGATCGCCGAGCAGGCCGACGCCGTGGACCGCGTGCTGCGCGGCCGTATCGACGACCGCTTCGCGACCGTCCACCTCGGCGGCCTCAACCTCGACGCGCGCGAGGCCCGCACCATGCGCCGCGTGAAGATCCTGGGCTGCGGCTCCGCGTACCACGCGGGCATGATCGGCGCCCAGTTGATCGAGGAGCTGGCGCGCATCCCCGCCGACGCCGAGCCCGCGAGCGAGTTCCGCTACCGCAACGCGGTCGTGGACCCCGACACCCTCTACATCGCGGTCAGCCAGTCGGGCGAGACCTACGACACCCTCGCGGCCGTCCAGGAGCTGAAGCGCAAGGGCGCCCGCGTCCTCGGCGTCGTGAACGTCGTGGGCTCGGCCATCGCGCGCGAGACGGACGGCGGCGTGTACGTGCACGCGGGCCCTGAGGTCTGCGTCGTCTCCACCAAGTGCTTCACCAACACCGCCGTCGCCTTCGGCCTGCTCGCCCTCCATCTGGGCCGCATCCGCGACCTGTCGGTGGCGGACGGCAAGCGCATCATCGCGGGCCTGCGCAAGCTGCCCGACCAGATCGCCGAGGTCCTGCGCGCCGAGGGCGAGATCGAGAAGCTGGCCGCCGACTACGCGCAGGCCAAGAGCATGATGTTCGTCGGCCGCGTACGGGGCTACCCCGTGGCCCGCGAGGCGTCGCTGAAGCTCAAGGAGGTCTCGTACATCCACGCCGAGGCGTACCCGGCCTCCGAGCTGAAGCACGGTCCCCTCGCGCTCATCGAGCCCGCCGTGCCGACGGTCGCGATCCTCCCCGACGACGATCTGCTCGACAAGAACCGCGCCACCCTGGAGGAGATCAAGGCCCGCAGCGGCAGGATCCTCGCCGTCGCGCACCAGGAGCAGGAGAAGGCGGACCACACGATCGTGGTACCCCGCAACGAGGTCGAGCTGGACCCGATCCTGATGGGCATCCCCCTCCAGCTCCTCGCGTACCACACGGCGCTGGCCCTGGGCCGGGACATCGACAAGCCCCGCAACCTGGCGAAGTCCGTCACGGTGGAGTGACCCGGACGCCCCTGGCGCCCCCTGGCACCCCCAGTGAACGTACGGGCGGGGTCCCGCGCAGGCCACCAACTGCGCGGAACCCCGCCTCCCCTGTGCCGGCGTCGCCCATTACGCCGGCGGGTGGGCTGCCGTACGGGACCGTCACCTCCCGTGCGACAGCACGTCCTTCCGGTGTTTCCGGCCCTACCTTTATGCCCCTCACAAGCGCACAATCCACCTCTACGCATGGGTAGATTTATCGATTGTCCGGTCATGAATCTCCCGTAGGGAACCGGGAGTTGGCGCCGCCGCCCGGAGAAGCCGACGCGGATACGCAAACCGGGCAGCCGACATGCCCCACCCCCAGCCCCACGCCGCGACGCGACGCGACGCGACTACGGAATCACCACGACCGGACGCTGCGCCCGCCGCGCCAGCCTGCCCGCGACCGAGCCGAAGATCCGGCCGACGAGGCCGTGCGTGGAGCCGACCACGATGGCGTCCGCCT
Source organism: Streptomyces daliensis (assembly GCF_054782395.1). Lineage (NCBI taxonomy): Bacteria > Bacillati > Actinomycetota > Actinomycetes > Kitasatosporales > Streptomycetaceae > Streptomyces > Streptomyces daliensis. Next base: position 42,706 of record NZ_BAAGSO010000111.1, read on the forward strand.
CGTACTCCTGGCCGACCTCTTCCAGCTCGTGGCAGATGTCGCCGCCCCGCTCGACGAGGATCCAGGGGACCTCGGAGAGGTGATCGGCGCAGGCCAGTTCCAGGCCCAGCACCTCGGTACGGTGGTCGGGAACGTCCACGAAGACGGGCGGCTCACAGCCAGCCCACACGGTGGTGGGCAGCCGGTTGGCCACATGGACGATGATCAGTCCGGAGCCGGAGCGGTTCGCCATGCCGATGGCGTAGGCGAGAGCGCGCTCGCTCGACATGGAGCCGTCGAAACCGACGACGACGCCGTGCTGGAAGGCCGGATCGCAGGAGTGGCGAGGTTCTTCCGCCGCCTCAGGCGTCACCGCGTGATCGGCGACCTGCTTACGGTCCGCTGGTTCGGGGATCTCGTGTCCAGCCATGATGTCTCGGCGAAGGGAGTCCTGTGTGCGGAGGAACGGCGGTTGACGTGTGCGCTCTCGTGAGTGGCTGAGGTGATGACGACCGGGAATAGCCTTTTCAAGTCCCTACCCCAAGGGTACGGCGGTACTCCCCCCTTGCCCAGGGCCCGGGGAGCTGCTGCCGGTCGAACGCTGACCCCGGAGCATGCCTCAGGGGCGGCCTTCGCGCAATGCCCCGCAGCGCCCCTTACAGTCCGCCCGGCCGGTTCTCCGCCGGTCCCCCGTCGGCTGTCCGTCGGCCCGCCGCCCTGTCCGAGATCTTTCGCCACCCGGGCCGCGCGGGCCTCCGCCACCACGGCGGCCGGGGGCGACCGGCCCCTCCAGCCCTGACGGGCGGGCCCGCACACCCCCGTGAGTACGCCCCGTATGCCGTAGTGACCGGCACGGAGGGCCCGCGTTAGGCACGGCGTGCCCGTACTCCCGCACGATTCCACCGCCCCACGCCCCGCCCCACGCCCGGCTCCACGCCCGGCTCCACGCTCCGCCACGCGCCCCGCCTCCCGTCGCACCCGCCGCCGCACCCCCTCCCGCCCCGGCCCGCGCACGCGCGCCTACGGGCACGCGTACGCGTACGAGCCACCCGAGGGCCGCCCGCACGCCGCGCGCTCCCGCGCCGACACGGCGTGGCCCGGCTCGCGGGATTCGGCCGATCCGGTGACGGAGATCGTCCGCTGGGGTGCGTTCAGCAGCGCGCTCGTCCTGGTCGTTCTGCTGGTGTGCGGCTCATCGCCGCTGGTCGCCTTCGGTACGTCCATCGGACTGGTCGGCATCACCGCCGCATGCCGGGCGCTCTTGCGCCAGTCGGAGCGCACGTACACGCGGCTGGCCGCCGAGCAAGCGGGCCCGCACCGGGGGCGGCACGGCCGCACGGGTGCGGGGGCACACCGCGGGGGTCGACAACCGACGCACATCTGACCAGAGTGCGTAGTTCACTCCGGCGCACGAAAGCGGCTGAGTGGTGCGCCCGTGGAGTGACCTGATCGCACGACTGATCCCCCTCGTTTTTCGGCCAACTTCCGGCCGAGTACAGCCGCTTGTCGCGGGCTCCCCCCAACAGCCCTTTCACCAGGGAGGAAAGGACCACCGGGCACGTGTGCGCCCTATGGCGACGGGGCAGGGACGGCATGCGCACTTCCCAGCGGCGGCGCCGAGTGGAACGCTTCGTGATCGAATGCTTCACGCCAAGTTGCCTTATCGACATAACGTCGGGTGCCGAACTGGTCCCGCCAACCTCATCCGACACAGTAGATTCGATCTTGGCTATCGCCGCGGGGGAGACGTGTAGACCGAGAGGACGCGACGATTGAGGGGGGCTTAGTTCCAATGAGCCAGGACTCCACGAACGGCCCGGCGACGACCCGCAAGCTGGCCGCGCGCCGCCGGCGCGAGATCGTGGCGGTGTTGCTCTTCAGCGGTGGTCCCATCTTCGAGAGCTCCATCCCGCTCTCCGTCTTCGGCATCGACCGCCAGGACGCGGGTGTCCCGCGCTACCGGCTGTTGGTGTGTGCGGGCGAGGACGGGCCGCTGCGTACCACCGGTGGGCTCCAGCTCAGCGCACCGTACGGGCTGGAGGCGCTCTCCCGCGCGGGCACCGTCGTGGTCCCCGCATGGCGCTCCATCACCCAGCCCCCGCCCACGGCGGCGCTGGACGCACTCCGCCGCGCGCACGAGGAGGGGGCGCGCATCATCGGTCTCTGCACCGGCGCTTTCGTGCTCGCCGCGGCCGGACTGCTGGACGGACGCCCCGCGACGACCCACTGGATGTACGCGCCGACACTCGCCAAGCGCTATCCCGCCGTCCATGTCGATCCCCGTGAACTGTTCGTGGACGACGGCGACATCCTCACCTCCGCGGGCACCGCCGCCGGGATCGACCTGTGCCTGCACGTGGTGCGCACCGATCACGGCGCCGAGGCGGCGGGCGCGCTGGCACGGCGCCTCGTGGTGCCCCCGCGCCGGGGCAACGGCGCGGAGACCGGCGGCCATCCACGGCATCTCGACCGCTCCTTACCAGAGGAAATCGGAGCCGATCCGCTCGCGGAGGTCGTCGCCTGGGCGCTGGAGCACCTGCACGAGCAGTTCGACGTGGAGACGCTCGCCGCACGTGCCTACATGTCCCGTCGGACCTTCGACCGGCGCTTCCGTTCCCTGACTGGGAGCGCTCCCCTCCAATGGCTGATCACCCAGCGGGTCCTCCAGGCCCAGCGGCTGCTGGAGACCTCCGACTATTCGGTGGACGAGGTCGCGGGCCGCTGCGGATTCCGCTCGCCCGTCGCGCTGCGCGGCCACTTCCGGCGCCAGCTCGGCTCCTCCCCCGCCGCCTACCGGGCCGCCTACCGCGCCCGGCGGCCGGACGCGGGCGCCGAGGACGTGCGGACGGAGTCGCTGGGCCACGAGCACCCCGGGCCTGTCCCGGGCCCCAGGCCGCCGGAACCGCTCCGCGAGCTGCGGGACCCGAGGGAGGTCAGGGAGGCACGGGAAGCCCGGGAGATGCGGGAGGGGCGCGACTTCCGTGAGCCCGGCCACGCCGCGCACGTGGGCCACACCGGCCAGCTCCGTGAACCGAGGGAGGCGCGAGAGGCCAGGGAGGCCAGGGAGGGACGCGGAGGCCGCATCGAACCGGGCAAACCGGATTCCGACGTCTACGCTCCACGGCTGCCGGGGCAGCGCGGGCGCAGCTCGGGCTGAGCGTCGGACGTAGGGTGAGGCGCATGAACGATCGCATGGTGTGGATCGACTGCGAGATGACGGGGCTCTCGCTGTCCGACGACGCGCTCATCGAGGTGGCGGCCCTGGTCACCGACTCGGAGCTGAACGTGCTCGGTGACGGTGTGGACATCGTCATCCGGCCCCCGGCCCGCTCCCTGGTGGCCATGCCCGAGGTGGTGCGCGAGATGCACACCGCCTCGGGCCTGCTCGACGAGCTGGACGAGGGCACGACGCTGGCCGACGCGCAGGAGCGCGTCCTCGCGTACATCCGCGAACACGTTCCGGAGCCGGGCAAAGCGCCGCTGTGCGGGAACTCCGTCGGCACCGACCGCGGCTTCCTCGCCCGTGACATGCCGGAGCTGGAGGGCTACCTCCACTACCGCATCGTCGATGTGTCCTCGGTCAAGGAACTGGCCCGCCGCTGGTTCCCGCGCGCCTACTTCAACAGCCCGGAGAAGAACGGCAACCACCGCGCGCTCGCGGACATCCGCGAGTCCATCGCCGAGCTGCGCTACTACCGCGAGGCGGTCTTCGTCCCCGCACCCGGACCGGACTCCGACGCGGCGAAGAAGATCGCGGCGAAGCACGTGCTCCCCCGCACATGAACCTGTGAGCGAGCACCCCCGCTGACCCTGTACACTCTTTCTCGGCCGGTCAGAAAAGCGCCGGTCATGGTGGATGTAGCTCAGATGGTAGAGCACCTGGTTGTGGTCCAGGATGTCGCGGGTTCAAGTCCCGTCATTCACCCTGAGAGGCAAGGCCCCCGGTCCGGGAACGGACCGGGGGCCTTCTTCGTACGCGGGGCCGGGGCCGGGGCAGGGGCGCCGGGGCCCGGCCAGTCGCACGGTCCAATCAGTCGGACGGGTCCGGCTGGTCGAACTCGGTCTCCAGGAGATCGAGTATCCGGCTCTCCTCCGGCCTCTCCGCCTCGTCCCCCGAGTTCGGGTCGGAGTCGGCCAGCAGGGCGTCGTCGTGGATGTCGGGCGTGGCGTCCGTCGGGTCGATGGTCATGGTTCCTCCGTGAGCGCGGGGCGTGCGGGCTCCTCGGCCCACGCTCAACGATCTACACCGTTCCCGGCCGCCCGGCACCCCGGGCGGTCCGTACGGGCCTCGCGGCACCCAGCGGCCATGACGTGCGTCACACCAGGCGGACGCCCTTCCTGGCCAGGTAGGCCACCGGGTCGACGTCGGAGCCGTAGCCGCGCTGCGCCCGTACCTCGAAGTGGAGGTGCGGGCCCGTGGTGCGTCCGCTGTTGCCGGAGCGGCCGATCCAGGTTCCGGCCCGCACCCGCTGGCCCCGCTGGACGGTGATCCGCGACAGGTGCGCGAAGAGCGTGTAGTGGCCGTCGTGCATACGGATCGTGACGGCCTTGCCGTAGGCGCCTGACCTTCCGGCGAAGACCACTGTGCCCGAGCCGACCGAGCGGACCGGGGTGCCCCTGGGGACCGCCAGGTCGATGCCGGTGTGGTGGCCCGCCGCCCACTTCCCCTTGATGCCGTACTTCTGCGAGACGCGGCCACCCGCCACGGGGCTCGCCCAGCCGCCCAGGTGGGTGAGCGCGTGAGCGTGCCCGGGGGCACGGGGGTGTGTCTGCGCCGCGACGGCCGTGTCAGCGGCCCCGGCGACGAGGAGGACGGCCGCCAGCGCGCCGCTCGCCAGTCCGGCCCGGCGACGGCGTGCCCCGGCCGCTGTTCCTGCCCCGTGTCGCGTTTCTGAGGTCATATCAGCCAAGCAAAGGGCAGGGAGCGCCGGCCCGCACCCGGGCACTGTCCGGAGGGGTGACCGGAACCGGAGGGGTGACCGGAACCGGAGGAGTGACCGGAAGCCCGACGGGCCCAAGAGCGCCGAGGGACACGGCTACTCGTCGGGGCACCACCACAGGAAGCAGCCGTCGTCCCCGTCGCCCGTGGGGGTGGGGCTCGGCTCGGGCGCGGGCGGCGGCGCGGTGGTGCCAGGACCGCTCGTACGGGTGGGCGCCGGTCCCTCCGCGCCGTCGCCGCCACCGCCCTCGGGAGCCCGGCCGTCACCGGTGGCCTCGGCGGGGTCCGCCGAGGCGCCGCCCGGGGCGCGCCCGTCCGGCGTGCCGGTGGCGTCGCCGGCATCGGCCGACGGCGACGCGGAAGCGGAAGCGGAACCAGACCTGTCCCCGTGCCCCGGCGAGGCGGACGTGCGCGCCGCAGAGGGCGGGGTGGCCGAGGGCGACGCGGCCGACGGGCCCTCGCCCACGGGGTGTTCGCCGGGGAGGACGTCGCCCACCTCGACCGCCGCGCCCGTGAGGGCGAGCCCCACGGCGAGGCCGAGCAGGACGCGCCGTCGCCGCTGTTTCGTACGGGACACGCGGTGCGCGGCGGGTCTGCGGCGACGGGACATCGCGTCACCGTACTTCCGTTCGCACGGGGCACCCCCTGGCGGGGTGCCGCCGCCCCACTTCCTTCACAGCATCCCGACGGTCCTCACGGCTGCCCCGGCCTCACCGGTGGTTCAAAGTCCCGAAGCCACCGGTTCGTCCCCGGAGCCCCGCCTCTCAGGACGAACCCCGGCGGACCAGCTCCGTCGGGAGCACCAGCCGGGGCCCCGGTGTCCTGGCCCCGGCCCCGCCCGCCGGGAGCGGCGGGCGGTCCCTGCGCCCCCGCGCGCCCGGCTCCCTTGCCATCAGCTCCAGCAGGGTCCTGGCCATCGCGCGCCCCATCTCCTCGATGGGCTGGCGCACCGTCGTCAGCGGCGGGTCCATGTGGCGGGCGACGGCCGAGTCGTCGAAGCCGACGAGCGCCACGTCGCCCGGCACGGTCCTGCCCGCCTCGCGCAGGGCCAGCCTGGCACCGGCGGCCATCACGTCGGAGGCGCAGAAGACGGCGTCCACGCCGGGCTCGCGCTCCAGCAGCTCGCGCATCGCGCGGTGGCCGCCCTCCTCCGTGAAGTCGCCGTGCGCGGTGAGCCGTTCGCCGTCCTCGCGGCCCGCGGCGCGCATCGCCTCGCGGTAGCCCTCCAGGCGGCACTGCGCCACGTACATGTCGAGGGGCCCCGTGATGGTGGCGACGGCGCGCCTGCCGCGCCCTATGAGGTGCTCGACGGCCTGCTGCGCTCCGCCCTGGTTGTCGCAGTCGACGTAGGGCACGGTCTCCCCGCCGGAGCGGCGCCCGTTGAGCACGGCGGGCATCTCGATGCGCTCCAGCAGGTCGGGCAGCGGATCGTCGGCGTGCACGGAGATGAGGAGCACTCCGTCGACACGATGAGCGGTGACGTACTGCGCGAAGCGGTCGCGCTCGCGTCGGCTGCGTATGAGTGTCAGCAGCAACTGCATGTCCGTGTCGGCCAGTTCCGCGCTGACGCCGCGCAGGATGCCGGAGAAGTACGGCTCGGCGAAGAGCCGGGTCTCGGGTTCGGGGACGACGAGCGCGATGGCGTCGGCGCTCCCTGCGGCGAGGGCGCGCGCCGCGCGGTTGGGCACGTAGCCCAGCTCGGCGACGGCCGCCTGTACTGCGGCGCGGGTGCGGTCGCTGACGCGCGGCGAGCCGTTGATCACCCGGGACACGGTGCCCCGGCCGACCCCCGCGCGGGCGGCGACCTGCTCCAGCGTGGGCCTCGCACCTCCGGCGCGGCCCGTGCGGACTACGGCCATGCTGCCTCCCCCTCATGGACATGTTCCCCGTCGCGTCCCCCGCCGTGCGCGGCGCGGGTGCGGGCCCTGCCTGTCATGCTGCCCGCTCGCGCGGGGCGCGCGGGGCCGTGCCGTACGGGACGGCCCCGCGGGGGCGCGCGGGGCGCGGGCGCGGGATCCGTACCGAGGGGATCATTGAACTACACCCCGCCGTGAGCCAGTTGCTGCCACATGCCTTGACACCCCGCGAGGGCTCCGGGACTCTTCAACTCATCACGACTGGGAGCGCTCCCAACGTACTTCCCCTCTACACAACCCGTACGTTCGGGAGGACGCCAACATGCGCATCGACAGCCGTACCTCCCCGCGCCGCCACCTGCGCCGCCGCCTCGCCGCGTCCGTCCTCACGGCCGCGCTAGGGGCAGGTCTGCTGGGGGGCTGTGCGGAGGACAGCGAAGACCCCGGTGCCGAGGACAGCGGCGGCAAGGGCGGGACCGTGGTCTCGGTCGGCGTCTTCGGTGTCTTCGGTTACAAGCAGGCCGGGCTCTATGACGAGTACGAGAAGCTCAACCCCGGTGTGACCATCAAGGAGAACTCGACCGAGCGCAACGAGGACTATTACCCGGCGCTCCTGAACCACCTCACCGCGGGCAGCGGCCTCAGCGACATCCAGGCGGTCGAGGTCGACAACATCAACGAGCTGGCCACCCTCCAGGCGGACAAGTTCGTCGACCTCGGCAAGGCGCCCGGGGTGGAGAAGGGCGACTGGCTCGACTGGAAGTGGGACCAGGCCGCCACCGAGAGCGGCAGCACCATAGGGCTGGGCACGGACATCGGCCCCATGGGCATCTGCTACCGCAAGGACCTGTTCAAGAAGGCCGGGCTGCCCACGGACCGCGACGAGGTGGGCGAGCTGTGGGCGGGCGACTGGAGCAAGTACGTCGACACCGGCGAGGACTACATGAAGAACGCGCCCGAGGGCACCGCCTTCATGGACGGCGCCGCGGGCCTCTACAACGGTTCCGTCTCCAGTTACGCGAAGAAGAACTACACGGCCGGGGGCAAGCTGATCTACAAGGACAGCGAGGCCGTCAACGAGTCGTGGGACCTGGCCATGCGCGCCGTCGAGGGGAAGATGACGGGCAAGCTGAAGCAGTTCGACAAGGCGTGGGACCAGGCGTACGCCAACGGGACCTTCGCCAGCGTGATCTGCCCGCCCTGGATGCTCGGCTACATCAAGGAGAAGGCGGGCGACAAGGCCGAGGACAAGTGGGACGTGGCCCCCGCGCCCAAGCCGGCGAACTGGGGCGGCTCCTTCCTGACCGTCCCGGAGAAGGCCAAGAACAAGGAAGAGGCCATCAAGCTCGCCACCTGGCTGACCGCTCCCCAGCAGCAGGCGAAGCTCTTCCAGAAGCAGGCCAGCTTCCCCAGCTCGTCCACCGCGCTGGAGCTGCCCGAGGTGAAGGACGCCAAGCACGCCTACTTCGGTGACGCGCCCATCGGGAAGATCTTCTCGGACGCCGCCAGGGGCATCCCGACGGCCGTCCTCGGCCCGAAGGACGGGCTCATCAAGCAGACCTTCACCGACGTGGGCATCCTCCAGGTCGAGCAGCAGGGCAAGTCCCCCGAAGAGGGCTGGGACGCGGCTGTGAAGAAGATCGATGACGTCGTCGAGGACTGACCGCATCCCGGGAACGGGCCCGGACTCGGGTCCTGACCGCACGGACGGCTCCCCCGGCCCGCGCACGACGCGGGCACGGGGGGCCGGACGGGCGCGGCGGGACGGGCCGGGGGGCGGCGGGACGCGCGCGGGCGGCACGGGGCGCTCGCGCGCGGCGGAACGCCGCAGCCGCCGCTACCGGCGGGACGCGAAGTGGAGCCCCTACGCCTTCATCTCGCCGTTCTTCCTCTTCTTCGCCGCCTTCGGCCTCTTCCCGCTGCTCTACACGGGCTGGGCCTCGCTCCACAAGGTCTCGCTGCACAGCCCCACCGACATGGAGTGGGCCGGGCTGCACAACTACTCCCGGCTGCTGGAGGACGAGTTCTTCTGGAACGCGCTGCGCAACACGTTCACCATCGGGGTCATCTCGACGGTGCCGCAGTTGCTGATGGCGCTGGGCCTGGCGCACCTCCTCAACTACCGGCTGCGCGGCAGCATGTTCTACCGCGTCGCGATGCTCACCCCGTACGCGACGTCCGTCGCCGCCGCGACCCTCGTCTTCACGCTGCTCTTCGGGCGGGACTACGGGATGATCAACTGGGCGTTCGGGCTCGTCGGCATCGACAACATCGACTGGGAGAACGGCACCTGGACCTCCCAGCTCGCGGTCTCCACCATCGTCATCTGGCGCTGGACGGGCTACAACGCGCTCATCTACCTCGCCGCCATGCAGTCGGTGCCGGACGACCTGTACGAGTCGGCGGCCCTCGACGGTGCCTCGCGCTGGCAGCAGTTCCTGCACGTCACGGTGCCGTCGCTGCGGCCGACGATCCTGTTCACCGTCGTCGTCTCGACCATCGGCGCCACTCAGCTCTTCGGTGAGCCGCTGCTGTTCGGCGGCTCGCAGTCGGGCGGGGGCTCGCACCAGTACCAGACGCTGGGCCTCTACCTGTACGAGCAGGGCTGGTTCAACTTCCACCTCGGCCGGGCGTCCGCCATCGCCTGGACGATGTTCCTGATCCTGATCGTGATCGGCCTGGTCAACTGGCTGATCGCCCGACGGCTCCAGAAGAGCCACGGAGGGGGTCCGTCATGACGACGCGGAGTGCGCTCGCCGTACGGGCCGAACGCGGCGACGAGGAGCCGGCGGACGGGCGCGGCGGGGCCGGTCGCGGACGGGGCACCCGCGGACGCGGCAGCGGTCGCGGGCGCGGAGGACGGGCACGGCGCGTGCGGCGGGCCGGCGCGGCCGGTTCCGCCGGGCGGCACCTGCACGGGGGCAGGCTGACCTACGCCGTGCTCGTCCTCTTCACCCTCGGCTCCCTCTTCCCGCTGGTGTGGACGGCGATCGCCGCGTCCCGCAACAACCAGCGGCTGGCCGAGACCCCGCCGCCCTTCTGGTTCGGCGGCAACCTCCTGAAGAACCTGGGCACCGCCTGGTCCGACGCGAACATGGGCAAGGCGCTGGTCAACACGGTGATCGTCGCGGGGGCCGTGTCGGTCAGCACCGTGCTGTTCGCCACGCTCGCCGGGTTCGCCTTCGCCAAGCTCCGCTTCCGCGCGAAGAACACCCTGCTCCTGCTGGTGATCGGCACGATGATGGTGCCGCCGCAGCTCAGCGTCGTGCCGCTGTTCATGGCCATCGCCGAGCTGGAGTGGACCAACCAGCTCCAGGCCGTGATCCTGCCGACGATGGTGAGCGCCTTCGGGGTGTTCTTCATGCGGCAGTACCTGGTGAGCGCGCTGCCCACCGAGCTGGTCGAGGCCGCCAGGGTGGACGGGGCGCACAGCCTGCGCGTGGTGTGGCACGTCGTCTTCCCCGTCGCCCGCCCGGCGATGGCGGTCCTGGGGATGCTCACCTTCGTGATGGCCTGGAACGAGTTCTTCTGGCCGATCATCGCGCTCACCCAGGAGAACCCGACCGTGCAGGTCGCCCTCACCGGGCTCGGCCAGGGTTACATCCCCGACGAGTCCGTGATCATGGCCGGTGCCCTGCTGGGCACGCTGCCGCTGCTGATCGCCTTCGGCCTGTTCGGCAAGCAGATCGTGGGCGGCATCATGCAGGGCGCCGTCAAGGGATGAGGCCAGGGGCGGCCCGGTCCTCGTCCCCGGCCCGGGCCGCCCCGCTTCCCCGCCCGCACCCCGCCCGGCCCCGTACGCCCGGCTCCACCCGCACCCCGTACGCACCGCCCGTACGCACTCTCCGTATCCGCACCCGTACCTCCAACCCTCGTACGCTCGCGAATGGGAGCGCTTCCATGACATTGACCTCCGAGGTGTCCACCTCCTCCGTACAGTTCCCCACCGACTTCCTGTGGGGCGCGTCCACGGCCGCCTACCAGGTCGAGGGCGCCACAGGGGAGGACGGCAGGACCCCCTCGATCTGGGACACGTTCGCGCACACCCCGGGAAAGGTGCTCGGCGGTGACACGGGCGACGTGGCCTGCGACCACTACCACCGCTTCCGGGACGACGTGGAGCTGATGTCCCGGCTCGGCCTCGGCGCCTACCGCTTCTCCGTCTCCTGGTCCCGCGTCCAGCCCATGGGCCGGGGCCCTGCCGTGCAGCGCGGACTGGACTTCTACCGCTCGCTGGTCGACGCGCTGCTGGCGAAGGGCATCACCCCCGTGCTCACCCTCTACCACTGGGACCTCCCCCAGGAACTGGAGGACCTCGGCGGCTGGCCGCACCGCGACACGGCCCACCGCTTCGCGGACTACGCGCGGCTGGTCGCCGACGCGCTCGGCGACCGCGTCGAGCTGTGGACCACCCTCAACGAGCCCTGGTGCAGCGCCTTCCTGGGCTACGGCTCCGGCGTCCACGCCCCGGGCCGCACCGACCACGTCGCCGCACTGCGCGCGGCCCACCACCTCAACCTCGGCCACGGCCTCGCGGCCCAGGCCCTGCGCGCCGCGCTGCCGGCGCGCGCCCAGCTCATGGTGAGCCTCAACCCCGCCGTCGTACGGGCCCGCACGGACTCGCCGGAGGACAGGGACGCGGCCCGTCGCGTCGACGCGCTGGCCACCCGCGTCTTCACCGGGCCCATGCTGCGCGGCGCCTACGACGACGACCTGTTCGCTGACACGGCGCGGCTGACCGACTGGTCCTTCGTACGGGACGGGGACACGGCGACGGCCGGGCAGCCCCTCGACGGGCTCTGCCTCAACTACTACACGCCGTCCCTCGTCTCCGCCGCGCCGCTCGACGGCACCGTCGAGCGCCACGACGGGCACGGGGACAGCGCGCACTCGCCGTGGCCGGCGGCGGAGGGGGTGGCGTTCCACCAGCCGCCCGGGGCCAGGACGGAGATGGGCTGGAGCATCGACCCGTCGGGGCTGACCGACCTGCTGCTGCGCTTCCACGACGAGGTCCCAGGACTGCCCCTCTACGTCACCGAGAACGGCGCCGCCTACGAAGACGTACCGGACGCGGAGGGCCGCGTGCACGACCCGGAGCGTGTGGCGTACGTGCACGGCCATCTGGCCGCCGTCCACCGGGCGCTGGCCGGGGGCGCGGATGTGCGGGGCTACTTCCTGTGGTCCCTGCTGGACAACTTCGAGTGGGCCTACGGGTACAGCAAGCGCTTCGGCGCCGTACGGGTCGACTTCGGGACGCAGCGGCGCGTGCCGAAGACCTCCGCACGCTGGTACGCGGAGGTGGCCAGAACGGGCGCGCTGCCCGACGTCGCGGAGGTCCCCGAGGTGGCTGACGCGGCCGACGTGACCGGGGTGGCCGACGTGACCGGTGCGGCGGAGGCGGAGGCGGCGCCGGACGAGCGGTAGCGGACAGAGGGGGCGGGGCGCAGCGGGTGGGGGGAGTGGTGCTTCCGCTGCGCCCCGCTCCGTGCCGGGGTCCTGGGGGCGACCCCGGGTGGGGGGTGGTGGTTCCGGTTCCGGTCTACGGGGTGTTCAGCCGTCGCTCAGCCGGTGAACGCCTTCGTGAAGTCGAAGTCGCCCTGCTCGATGCTCGAACACGTCGGGTCCGCCTGGTCCTTGGGGCCGCCGGGGCACGCCTTGTCGCGGGTGCCCGACCACATGGACAGCCAGCCCATGCCCTTCTCGTCGGCGAACTTCCGCACCTCGGTGGCGTCCTCGGGCTTGAAGACCTCCACGACCACGTCGTTGACGCCGATCATCGGCGTGATGGCCACGGTCTTCCACGCCTCGGCGTCGTCCTCGATGCCGAGCGACTCCTTGACCTGCTTCTGGGTGGCGGTCGCCGCCTGGGTCGCGTACTCGCCCATGTCGCCGTCGTAGGACGGGCCGTAGTCCATCGCCATGATGTTGACGGCGGAGACCTTCACCCCGTTCGCCTTGGCGTCCTCCAGGAGGGCGACCCCGTCCTGGGTGAGGCCCTCCGGCATGACGGGGAGGGTGAAGGAGACGTCCAGGTCCTCGTGGGACTTCTGGAGCGCGGCGATGGCCTTGGCACGCTTGGTGTTGGCGGCGGTGTCGGGGAGGGCGCCGCCCTCGATGTCGAAGTCGGCCTTCTTCAGGTCGTAGGTGTCCACGACCTTCGCGTACGCCTTCTCCAGCTCCTCCGCCGAGCCGCAGGCCAGGCCGAGTTCGGAGCCGTTGGCGCCGCCGAAGGAGACCCGTACGTCGCCGCCCTTGGCGCGCAGCTCGTCGATCTGCTGGGCCACCGGGTTGTCGCCGAGGTCCTGGGTGCCGCCCCACTTGGGGGTGCAACCGCCGTCGGCGGCGGTGACGAAGGCGAGGTTGTACTCCTTGACGCCGGTCGCCTCGGCGCTCTTGAGCAGGTCGTACGAGGGCTGGAGCGAGGTGTCGACGTAGGGCGCGAAACCGGTTCCGGCCGCCGCCTCCGTGCCCTCTCCGGCCGTGGTCGTACCCGCCGTCGCGTTGGCGGCGAGCACGAAGCCCCCGCCCGCCACGATGGCCGCTGCCGCGGCTGCCCCGGTCAACTTCACTCTGCGGCTGGTACGGCGGCGGTGTCCGGCGTTGTTCGTCATCGTGGTGCTGCCTCGCTCATGTGGGGGGACATGGGAACGAGCAGCACGCTAGCTCCGCCGAATCGGACATTTGCCCGGTACGGGACGGCGGTCGCGGACCTTATGACGCCCTTAAGGCAGCGAAAAGGACGCGCTCAGCCTCGGAGGGCCGCGCGACACGGGGCGGGTGTTTCCGGCTACGTCTCACGGGCACCGACGGGCCCGGGGCGGGCGTCGGCCGGGACCGGGGCGGACGCGCGGCGGCGCGCGCCGGACACGTCAGCCGGGCGTCAGCCGGACGCAGGCCGGGCACGGGGCGAGCGTGGGGCGACGGGTCCCGGACCGCTGCCCCGCCCGGCCCAGGCCCGGTTCAAGCCCGGACCAGGCCCGGTTCAGACCCGGCGTCGTCCCGGCAGGAGGGGTCCCAGGAGGTGCCCGTGCCGTCGGCGGGAGGTCCTGCGGTGAGCCCGTACGGCACCGAAGCGGCCCCCGCCGTGCAGCGCCAACCACACCCGTACCTCGGTACCGCCCAGCACCGAGCGTCCCAGCCGCACATCGCCGCCCGTCGACTCCGCGACCCGGCGCACGATGTCGAGGCCGAGCCCCGTCGAACCGGGGCCGCCGTCGCCGTGGCCCCGGCGCAGGGCCGCGGCCGGGTCGGCGATGCCGCGGCCCGCGTCCGAGACCAGGATGATCACGGCGTCCTCCGCGCTGTGCACGTCGACCGAGAACGCCGTGCCCTCGGGCGTGTGCCGGAAGACGTTGCCGAGCATCGCATCGAGCGCGGCGGCCAGCTCGGCGCGCGCGACCGGCACCCGCACCGGGCGCTCCACCCCGGCGAGCCGCACCTCGCGGCCCTCGTCCTCGGCCAGCGCCGACCAGAAGCCCATCCGCTCCCTGATCACCTCGGCCGCGTCGCTCCCCGAGGTGACGCCCGCGCCGGTGGACTGTGCGCGCTGCTCCCGCGCGGTACGGATGATCTGGTCCACCTCGCCCTCCAGTTGCGCGACGGCCGAGCGCGTCTGCTCGGCCGCGTCGCCCTCGCCCAGGGAGGCGGCGTTCAGCCGCAGCACGGTCAGCGGGGTGCGCAGCCGGTGCGAGAGGTCTGCGGCCAGTTCGCGCTCGTTGGCGAGGAGCTGGACGACCTGGTCGGCCATGGAGTTGAACGCGACGGCCGCCGAGCGCAGCTCCGTCGGCCCCTCCTCGGGCACCCGCACCCCCAGCTTGCCCTCGCCCAGGTCGTGCGCGGCACCGGCCAGCCGCTCGGCGGGGCCGACCATGCGGGTGCCGAGCCGGTCGGCGACCGCGACCGAGCCGACGACGAGCGCGAGCCCGACGCCCGCGAGGACCACCCACGCCGTGGTGACGCCGTTGCCGACCTCGTCGTCCGGTACAAAGACCTCGACCACGGCCACCTTTCCGCTGGCCACGGCGGTGGGCTGGAGCAGCGCGAAGCCGCCGGGCACGGAGACGCTGGACGCACGGCCCAGCCGCTGCGCCGTCGCCAGGTCGTCCTCCGAAGCGCGCCGCTCGCCGACGACCACGGGCGCACGTCCCTTGGCACCGGCCGTGCCCGGCACACCGGGCACGTGCACCGCCAGCCGCCCGTCGGCACCCGCCTGGGTGCTGGCCACGGCGCGCTTGAGCGCCTGCCGGTCGGTGGTGATCGCGAGCGCGGGGCCGACGGCCGCCGCCTGCCGCTCCGCGTTCGAGAACGCGCGGTCGCGGGCCATCTCCTTGACGACGAGCCCGAGCGGTACGGCGAAGGCCACCACCACCATGACGGTCACGGCGAGGCACACCTTCACCAGCGCCCATCTCACGGCCCGGGCTCCCCTGCCTCCCCTGCCGCCCCGAACCCTCCGGCCCCGCCTGCCTCCCGTGGCGGCTCCAGCTTGACGCCGACGCCGCGCAGGGTGTGCAGATAGCGCGGGCTGGCGGCGGTCTCGCCGAGCTTGCGCCGCAGCCAGGAGAGGTGCACGTCGATGGTCTGGTCGTCCCCGTAGGACTGCTGCCACACCTCGGCCAGCAGCTCCCTGCGCGCGACGACGACGCCGGGCCGCCCGGCGAGGAACGCCAGCAGGTCGAACTCGCGCCGCGTCAGGTCCAGCAGCGCCCCGTCCAGCTCCGCCTGCCGCCGCAGCGGATCGATGGCGAGCCCGCCCACGCGGATGACGCGGTCCTCGCCGACGGCCCCCGGCGCCCCGGCACCGCCGCGCGAGCGGCGCAGCACGGCGGCCATGCGCGCGGAGAGGTGCTCGACGGAGAAGGGCTTGACGAGGTAGTCGTCGGCGCCGTCGTTGAGGAGCCGGACGATCTCGGTCTCGTCGTCGCGGGCCGTGGCGATGATGACGGGTACGTCGGTGATCCCCCGGAGCATCTTCAGCGCCTCGGCGCCGTCCAGATCGGGGAGCCCGAGATCGAGAATGACCACGTCGAACCCGACGTGTGCCACCTCCCGCAGCGCCTCCAGTGCCGTGCCCACACTGCGCACGGTGTGGGACGCCTCGGTGAGGTGCCGTATGAGGGCGGAGCGTACGAACTGGTCGTCCTCGACCACGAGCACACTTGCCATGGGCGGAACCGTACGCCATTACAGTGTGCGGGATGCAACGACGAGGACTGGTGCACGCGGCGGCGTGGACCCTGGCCACGGGGGCGGCCGTCACGCTGTCGTGGTTCGGCGTCCACACCGTGCTGTCGGGTACGGCCTACGATCCGCCGCGCGCCCTCCCCTTGTCCGAAGCGTCGCCCTCGCAGGCCGAGCCCCGCGCCTCCTCCACCCACCGGCCCAAGCCCTCCCCCTCCTCCCCGAAGCCCTCCACGAGCGCTCCCCGCAAGCCGTCGAAGTCGCCCGGAACCGGCTCCTCCTCGAAGAAGCCGTCCACCGGTTCCCGCAGCCCCTCGGGGGCGGCGCCCGAGGGGAACGTGGAGGGCGAGACCGTCGCGGGAGGGCGTGCCGTGTTCGACATGGGTGAGGCGTCGGCCTCGCTGGTGTCGGCGACGCCGCACGCGGGCTGGGACATGAAGGTGTGGCGGGCCGACCACTGGGTCCGTGTGACCTTCACCAAGGGTGACACGTCGTCCTCGGTCTTCTGCCGCTGGGACGACGGCCCGCCCCGCCTCGAGACGTTCGAGGGCTGACCGCGCCGTCCCTGACCGTCAGCGGAAGGCGTTCGCGGGCGGCAGGGGCGAGGGCCTCGCCGTCGCGTCCCTGACGGGTTCTGCTCCGGCCGCGAAGTCCGCGAGCGCCTTGCCGTGTTCGACGCGTGCGGGGTGGGGGTCGCCCGCGGCGCGCCGCGTCAGCTCGGCGACGGGCAACTCGCCGTCGGAGGCGAGGAGTACGGCGTTCCCGAAGCGCCGCCCCCGCAGCACGGCCGGGTCCGCGACGAGACACGCCTCAGCGAAGACCGCGCGCACGGTGGCGACTTGGGCCCGCATGTACGCGAGCGGCGCCTCACCGGAGCCGCCCGTACGCGACGAACGGGAGGGCCCGTCGGCGAGGTTGGCCGCGTAGTAGCCGCCGGGCCGCAGCACGCGGCGTACCTCGTCGAGGAATTCGGTGGTGGTGAGGTGCGCGGGGGTGCGGGCTCCGCTGAACACGTCCGCGATCACGAGGTCGGCCCAGCCCTCGGGGAGCTTCCCGAGTCCGGTGCGGGCATCGCCGCCGCGTACCCGTATCCGCCACTCCCGTTCCAGCGGCAGCCACTCGCGCACGAACGCCACCAGCGGCGCGTCCACCTCCACGACCTGCTGCGTGGAACGCGGCCTGGTGGCGGCGACGTAACGGGCGAGGGTGAGCGCGCCCCCGCCCAGGTGCAGCACCCGGACCGGGCGCCCCGGGGGCGCCACGAGGTCGGCGACGTGGCCGAGTCTGCGCTGGTACTCGAAGCCGAGGTGGGCTGGGTCCGCCAGATCGACGTGCGACTGGGGGGCGCCGTCCAGTAGCAGGGTCCAGGCGCGGGCCCTGTCCGGGTCGGGCAGCAACTGCGCGAGGCCGCCTTCGACGTCCGCGCTCAGCGCCTCACGCGCCTGACGCGCCCGCGCTCGCCCTCGCCGCCTGTCGTTCGCCACGTGGCCAGTATCGCCGAGGGTGCTGTGTCGCGCGGTGCGGGTGCGGGGCGAACGCGGCGCTGTGCGGTGCGGTCGTACGAGGCCCGTGACGGTGCGCGGCGCGGTGGGCCCTTCCACGTTTCCACCGCGCCGCGCGCCCGCCTTCCCCCTCCCCCGGGAGGCCGAGAAACACGGCTCCCCCCTCTCCCCGCCACGACGGCGGGAAACCCCTCACACCTTGTGGGCCGGGAACACCTGCCGGGCGGCCCTCACCCCCACCCCGCAGGGGTGAGGGGCGCCGTTCCGGTGCCCCGGCGGCCGGGAAGTCTCCCGGAGGGGATCAGTGGCAGCGGTCCGCGGCCTCGATGGTGCGCGCCGCCTCGCCGAGCGCTTCCCGCAGCCGCGCGGGCTCGGTGGCCACCGCGTACGCGGTGGCGGGCGGCACGAGCCACCCCGTGCCCGCGACAGGCGGCTCCTCGGCCGTCGCGCGCGGACGCACGAGAGTCTGCGTGCACGCGCTGCCCGGCAGGTCCCAGCAGGCCGCCGTACCGGGCGGAACGAGGAACCCGAGGGTGTCGCCGGGCGCGTCGTGGAGCACGGGGCCCACCTCGTCGCGCAGCCGGAGGATGTCGACCGCCTCCAGGCCCTGCCGGGCCGGGACGGTCACCAAGTCGCAGGGCTCCGGGCGCGGAAGGCCCGCGCCGGGCGCCCCGGCCGACGGAGTGGTCCGCCGGGCGGCGTCCCACCCGCCGCCCACGGTGGTGCCGTTGCCTACGCCAGTGTTCAACACAGGGGCCCCTCCTCCGAACTCCTCGCCCGCGATGGTCATGCCGAGTTCAACGCCCGGGGACGTCAACGGCTACGGCGGCCGACCGCCGCAAAGGATGGCACTTCATGGCGGATCAAGGGTGAGATATCCGTTTTGTAGCCAAACACTGTGTGGCGAACCCGTCACAGACGGTACGGTCCCGCCATGGCGTCGTCACCTTCCGCGTCACGCGGTTCGCGTCGCGGGCCGAACACGGCCTTCCGGCGGCTGCGCGGCACGCTGTCGCCCGGCGAGTTCGCAGCAGCCGTACGCCGGTCCGCACGCGAGATCGGCGAACAGGTCTCCTGCGATGCCCGTTATATCGGGCGGGTGGAGGCCGGTGAGATCCAATGTCCCAATTACGCGTACGAGCGGGTTTTCCTGCACATGTTTCCGGGCTACTCGCTCATGGACATGGGCTTCGCACCCCGCGAGTCCGTGCGGGGACGCGCGGCCCGTACTCAAAAGGGGGCGCTGGGAGGTGATGACGCGCCCATACATCCGGTGCTGCTCCAGACAGAGATCCGTACCGCCAGGGGCCATCACTGGCGTATCGACTGTTCCAAGATCGACGAGGAGAGCGACGTGCTACGCCGCGCGTTCATGACCAGCGGCTCCGCCGCCCTGGCGACCGTTTCGTTCGGTGGCCCCGCAGCGGGCAAGGCCAGCGCCGCAGCCCCCACGGCCGCCTCTTCCGCGAGACGGGTCGGCGATTCCGAGGCCGAGGCCGTCGAGCGGGCCGTGCGCCACATCCGCCTGCTCGACGACCGGCACGGCGCCGACGGCCTCTACAAACGTGCGGGCGACTCGCTCCGCGCCGCCTACGAGTTGCTCGACGCCGGTACGCACCGCCGTGCCGTGTCCGACAGGTTGCACGCCGGTGCCGGTGAACTCGCCATCTCCGTGGGCTGGCTGGCCCACGACTCGGGCCGTTTCGGCGACGCCCGCTCCCACTACGCGGAGGCGCTGGCCACCGCGCGCGTCGCGGGGGACCCCGCGCTGGAGGCGCACGCCTTCTGCAACACGGCCTTCCTCGCCCGCGACGCGGACCGCCCGCGCGAGGCCGTACGGGCCGCGCAGGCCGGGCAGCAGGCGGCGAAGCATCTGGGCTCCGCGCGGCTGCTGTCGCTGCTCACCCTGCGGGAGGCGGGCGGCTGGGCCGGGCTCGGCGACCGCACCGCCTGCGAGGAGGCGCTGTCCAGGGCGCACACGCTGTTCGGCTCCGGCCCCTCCGACGCCGACCCCGAATGGATGAGTTTCTTCGGTGAGGCCGAGCTGGAGGGCCTGGAGGCGCAGTGCTGGTCGGCGCTCGGCGACTGGGGGCGCGCCGCGGAGCACGCCCGTCGCGCCGTGGCCCTCCAGGACCCGCACTTCGTGCGCAACACGGCGCTCTTCACCGCCGAGCTGGCCGGTGACCTCGCGGCGCAGCGGCGCCCCGACGAGGCCGCCGACGCGGGCAGCAGGGCGCTGGCGCTGCTGGGTCCGGTGCAGTCCACCCGTATCCGCGCGATGCTGGAGACGGCGGCGAAACGGTTGCGTCCGTTCGCGGAGGAACGTTCCGTGGCCGCCTTCCTGGGCCATCTGCCGCGTACGGCCTGATCCGGATCGCGGCCTGATCCGCGTCGTACGGTCCGGCCTTCCGGAGCCCGGGGCCTGTGTCCCGGGCTCCGGGCGTGCCGGGGCCTCGCGGGCTCCCGGTCTCGTCCCGATCGGCCCGGCGGCTCAGTCCAGGTGGCCCGTGTCGTTCCAGCGCTCGATCGCGGGGGCGCCGTAGGCCCAGCCCAGGACCGAGAGCGAGGCGGGGGAAAGGCGCAGCCGGGCGGCGAAGGCGGGGTCGTAGCCCAGCCAGCGGGCGCCCAGGACGCGCAGCACGTGGCCGTGCGCGAAGACCATCACGTCGCGTTCGGCCGAACGGGCCCACTCGACGACCTCGTCCATGCGCGCGCCGACCGAGGAGAGCGCCTCGCCGCCCTCGACTCCGTCGCGCCAGATGAACCAGTCCTCCCCCGCGCGCTCCCGGATCTGCTCGGGCACCAGGCCCTCGTAGGCGCCGTAGTCCCACTCCATCAGCGTGTCCCACTCCTGGGCACGCCCGTCGCCGAAGCCCGCGAGGTCGCAGGTCTCGCGGGCCCGCGAGAGCGGGCTGGTGCGCACCTCGACGCCGGGGAGTCCGTCCCAGGGGGACCTGTGCAGCCGCTCGCCGAGCAGCTTGGCCGCCGCGCGGCCCTCGTCCAGCAGGGGGATGTCTGTGCGGCCTGTGTGCTGGCCGGTCACGGACCACTCGGTCTGTCCGTGCCGCACCAGCAGGATGCGCGCTGCCATCGGTACCTCTTCCGCATCTACGGCCTGATCTGCTCCTCTCCATCTTCGCGCAACTGATCGCCGGGCGACTTCCGGGGCCGTCGCGGGGCCCGTGCCGGGAGGGCCAGGGGTGTCGCCGTGGACGTCAGGGGCACGATTGTCGGCGGCGGATGCCAGACTTCCGCGGGTACTGCAATCTCCCGCGAGGCGAACGCCGATGACCACATCCCAAGGCCGCGTGCCGCCGCAGACAACGGACGGCGGGTCCCGGGGCGCCCGGACCCAGGGCGCCCGGACCCCGGACGGCGCGGACCCGAAGGCGCCGGGGCGCGCGAAGGCGCTGCACCGGCGGCTCGCCGAGCTGCGCGGCCCCGGCGTCCCGCAGCGCCCGCTCGATGCCCGCGCCCTCGCTGCCCTCGCGGCGAACCCCGGCTGCGACCGCCGCGCTCTGCTCGACGGCGCCGGGGTGGACAAGGGGGCGCTCGCCGAGGCACTGGGCGCTCCGGCCTCCTTCGGGCAGTCGCAGTTCGCCTTCGTCCGCGGCAACGCCTTCGAGGCCCAGGTCAAGGCGGACGGCGGCGCCGAGCTGATCCGGCTGCTGTGCGCGCGTACGGGCGAGGAGCCGCCGGAGGCGGACGGGATCGCCGTGCCGGACCTCGCGGCCGACGGCCCGGCGGGGCGCGCCGAGCGCACCCGGCTGGCGCTGACGGGGGCGCCGGAGGGGTGGTCGCTGCTGGACCATCCGATGCTGGCGCTGGAGGTCGCGGGCTCGCTCGCGTATCTGGAACCGGACGCGATCGCCGTGCATCCGGACGGCACCTGCACGGTGATCGAGATCAAGTCCTTCCCGATCCTGGACGGCGCCGCCGATCCGGCGAAGGTCGGCGCTGCGGCCCGTCAGGCGGCGGTGTACGCGCTGGCGCTGGACGGGCTGTGCACGGTGCGCGAGAAGGCGCTGCTAGTCTGCCCGAAGGACTTCTCCAACCTGCCGACGGCAGCGCGCGTCGACATCCGCAAGCAGCGCGCCACCACCCGCCGCCAGCTCGGGCGCCTCACCCGGGTCGAGGAGATCGCCGCTGCCCTCCCAGAGGGCGCGAGCCTTGATCCGTCGGCGCCCGTGTCCGAGCTGACGGCCTCCGTCGAGTCGGTCCCCGCCGCCTACGCGCCCGAGTGCCTCGCCAGTTGCGAGCTGGCCTTCCACTGCCGGGACCGGGCGCGGTCCCAGGGCGCGGTCGAGGCGCTGGGCCGCGCGACACGCGGTGAGCTGGGCGGTCTGACGACGGTGACCGAAGTCCTCGCCGCCGCCCACGGCCCCGCCTCCCCTGACGACGATCCGGCGACGACGGCGCTGCGCCGCGCGGCACGGCTGCGCGCGGAGGCGCTGGTCGAGGGCGGGTGCGCCCCCGGTGCCGTGCCCGAGCCCGAGTCCGCGAAGGAGGCGTCCCCGTGTCGTTGATGTCCGCGCTGGCGCGCATGGAGGCCGTGGCGAGCGGGCGGGCGCGGCCCGTCGCCACGGTCCGGCACCGGCATCTCGCGCAGCGCCCCTTCGTCCTCGTCCCGCTGACCACGGCGGGCGAGACCGGCGCCCCGCTCGGCGCCCTCGTGGGGGACGATCAGGACGCGCCCCGGCTGCTCGTCGTCCCGCAGCCGCGCGACCGCGATCTGCGGTTCACGTTCCTGGCGGAGCTGGCCGACGCCGTGCTGCCGCACATCGAGTCCGCGCTCGACGACGTCGAGCTGGAGGAGCGCAAGGAGACCGATCCGGAGACCGGCAAGAAGGTGCCCGTCCAGGCCGAGGTGTGCGCGGACGCGCCCCAGTTGCTCGTCCCCAACTCCCCTGGCGTCGGCTTCGTGCGCCTCCTGGGCCGCTCGATGCGCTTCCGTCGTACGGCGGAGGAGGACCCGGACGCCGCGTATCCGGCGCCCCCGCGCGTCCCCCTGCTCGGGCGCTGGCTGACGCACTACGCCGAGCGGGCCCGCGTGCCTGGCCAGTCCCTGCTGCTGCCCATGACCGAGCTGCTGACCCGGCACTGGGCCACGGGTCAGAGCCAGTTGGAGGACCAGCACCTGGGCGCGCTGCTCGCCTGGATAACGCCCCCGGAGGGCGCGGAGTCCGGCGCCGAGGCGGCGCTGCGCGCGGAGATCGAGCGGGACGCGGCGGGCCAGCTCGTCGTGCCGCCCGCCGGTCCCGCCACCGATCCGGCGTTCGACAACAAGCTGCTGGCCCCCGCCGTCAAGCGGTTCGACGCCGGGCTGCCCGGCGCCGAGGAGCAGGTGCGCGAGCTGATCGCCTCGCAACTGCGCCCGACGTGGGACGCGGTGTGGCACGGCGTCGAGCTGCTGCGCGGGCTGCCCGAGGGCGAGCGCGTCCCCGAGCGCTGGCGACGCGACCGCCTCTCGTACACCGGCCATCGCGACCGGCTGCGCGCGGGCGAGCCGCCCCAGCCGCGCAGGGACGACGCCGTCGCCGCCGCGCAGAAGCTCGCCACCCGCGAGCAGGCGCAGGCACGGCTTGAGGCGCAGGAGGCGCTGGACGACCCCCTGGCGATGGCGGCGCGACGGCTGACGGGCGAGGCGTTCGCGGGGGAGGTCGTCGAGGTGGAGCCCGCGTTCTCGGAGGGCAAGCGGCCGATGCCGCGCCCCCTGGTCACGGTCCGCACGGACGACGAGCCGCATGTGTCCGAGGGCGGCAAGGTGCACAGAGTGCTGCCCGAAGGGGGCCAGCAGAGCGCCGAGTTCGTGGCGTACGAGGGCCCTGGACTGCTCACGGTGCGGCTCGTCAACGGCATGGGCCGCGCCAGGGAACCGGCGCCCGGCACCGTTCCCGAGAAGGGCGACAGGGTGTGCTGGACCCTCTTCGAGCACGCGCCCAGGGGCGGCCCCGGGCTCCCGGGGCAGGAGGACACCCCCTGGACGCACGGCGGCCCGCCCGCCACGGCCACCGTCCCTGACGCGCCTGACCCGGTGACGGCCGAGGACCTGCTGTGAACGGGTACGCGAGCGACGCGGCACGTGTACGCGACGTGGGTTCCGTACGCGTGACGGGTCTCGTACGCGACGTGGGGCGCGGGTGCACCACGGGTCCGGTACGCGCCGTGGGGCCCGGGTGCATCACAGGTCCGGTACGCGCCGTGGGGCCCGGGTACGACGCAGGCCCCGTACACGACGCGGGTTCCGTACGTGCCGCGAGGCCTGTACCCGTCACAGGTCCGGTACGCGACGCGGGTCCCGTACGCGACGCGGGACCCGGGTGCGTCACAGGTCCGGTACGCGTCACGGATCCCGTACGCCCCGCGAGGCCCGTACCCGTCACGGGTCCCGTGCGTCATAGGAGCCCGCGCCGTCCCACCGACCCGAGCCGCCGTCAGGAGCACCGTTGACCGCCGCACCCCACAGCGCAGCGCCCGCACAGACCACGCAGGCCGCAGAGGCGTCGCGCGCGCTCTCGCCCGGTGACGCCGCGGCCCGCGCCACCGACGCGATCCTCCGCGACACGCTGCACGGCACGGACCGGGGCGTGGTCGTGGACTCGCCGCCCGGCGCCGGCAAGTCCACGCTCGTCGTCCGCGCGGCGCGCGAACTGGCGGCTGCCGGGCACCGGCTGATGGTCGTGGCGCAGACGAACGCGCAGGTGGACGACCTCGTGGACCGCCTCGCGACGGCCGATCCCGAGCTGCCCGTCGGCCGTCTGCACAGCAGCGAGCCGCATCCGTACGACCCCGTGCTCGACGAGCACCCCTCCGTCGTCACCTCGGCCAAGCCCGCCGATCTCGCCGAGCTGAACGTCGTCGTGTCCACCTCGGCCAAGTGGGCATGGGTCAAGACCGAGGAGCCGTGGCCCTACGCGATCGTGGACGAGGCGTATCAGATGCGCTCGGACGCGCTGCTCGCCGTCGCCGGGCTCTTCGAGCGGGCGCTGTTCGTCGGCGATCCCGGCCAGCTCGACCCGTTCAGCCAGGTCGGCGCCGAGCAGTGGGCGGGGCTGTCGTACGACCCGTCGGCGAGCGCCGTCGCCACGCTCCTCTCGCACAACCCCGGCCTGCCCCAGCACCGCCTCCCCGTCTCCTGGCGGCTGCCCGCTTCGGCCGCGCCGCTGGTGTCCTCCGCTTTCTACCCGTTCACGCCCTTCCGCGCGGGCACGGAGGCGGGCGACCGCGCCCTCTCCTTCGGCGCGCCCTCCGACGGCTCCGCCGTCGACCGCGTCCTCGACGAGGCGGCCAGCGCTGGCTGGGGGCTGCTGGAGCTGCCGGAGCGGCGCACGCCCCGCACGGACCCGGAGGCGGTCGCGGCCGTCGCCCAGGTGGTGCGGCGGCTGCTGGACCGCGAGGGCGCGGCCGTCAGCGAGCGCTCCCCCGCACCGACGCCGCTGACCGCCGACCGGATCGCCGTCGGCACCGCGCACCGCGACCAGGCGGCGGCCGTGCGGGGCGCCCTCGCCGGGCTGGGGGTCGAGGGCGTCACGGTGGACACGGCGAACCGGCTCCAGGGCCGCGAGTTCGACGTCACCGTCGTGCTGCATCCGCTCTCGGGCCGCCCGGACGCGACGGCGTTCCACCTGGAGACGGGGCGCCTGTGCGTGCTGGCCTCGCGGCACCGGCACGCGTGCGTGGTGGTGTGCAGGGCGGGGGTGCGGGAGCTGCTGGACGAGCATCCTTCGACGGAGCCCGTCCAGCTCGGCGTCGAGGTCAAGTTCCCCGACGGCTGGGAGGCCAACCACGCGGTCCTCGCCCACCTCGCGGAGCACGCGGTCCGGTGGGAGGGGCAGGTCACGGGGGTGCGGGCCCCTTAGCCCGTACGGGGCCGGGCCTGGGCCCGTAGTCCACGCGTGCCGGGGGTAGAGAGGAGGGAGCGCGCGGCGAGTGCGCGGGGCAGGCTCCCGGGCCGTCCCACCGGAAGGGCCCGCGGGAAAGCGTCCGGCGGGAAGCGTGAGCGGGAAGCGCACAATGGAACGCGGCCCACGACCCTGGAGGTAGCCAGATGCCCGAGCCGCACTCGGCTCCGGATCCGCGCGGCAGTGCGCCGCGCTTCCGCCGGCCCGCACCGCTGCTGTTCGAACCGTCGGACGCGGCACCCGACGCGGAGCACTTCTTCGACCTGGAGTCCATGGCCGACCCGCGCGAGCTGCTCGGCCGGGCCACCGAGCTGGCGCTGGCCTTCCGTGCCGCCGCCGACCGCGCCGTGGAGTTCCAGGCCATCGCGGCGGCACAGCTCGCCGACCCCAAGCGCTTCGACCGGCTCTCGGAGGCGGCCATCGCGGAGCGCGGTGAGTGGACCGAGGACTACGCGCGGAAGATGATCGAGTTCGGCCGCGAGCTGCTCGCCGACCGCGGGCCGGAGTGACGTCGGCGCCGGGAGCCGGGGGCGACGCCGCGGCGCGGGCGCGGTGACGTCGGCGGCGCGGGCGCGGGTGACGTCCGCACCGCGGGTCCCCGGAAAGGCTGAGGGGACCGGGGCCACCGCGAGGCCATGGCGCCCTCGGAACGGCTGAGAGGAACCGGACTGCTGTCCGGCCGCCCGATCATGATGTGGCATATGCGCAGCGAAAGATAGCGGACCCTCGGCGACGTTGTCCCGATTTCTGTCAATCCACAGAAACGGAACCCCGTCTTTCGCTACACGTATATGCCATGAGCGATTGGCACGGGGAAACCCCTCCTCAGCACTCGGACGTCTTCCAGCTCGCCTCGATCACTTCGTCCCGCGGCTCCACCCGTGACACCCGTGACGTCCGTGACACCCGCCCCACTCGCACCCCACTGGGCACGCATGGCACCACCTCGTTCCCCTCCTCGGAGCGACCGGAGCGACCGGAGCGGCCCGGGCGACACGCGTGGTCCCTGTGGCCCGAGGGAGCCGAGCGGGCCGAGTGGGCGGAGGAGGAAGCGGAAGCGGAGGCGGAGGAGCCCACGGGCCCCGCCCACGTCACCCCGGCCGGAGCCGACTGGCTCGCCTCCGCCAGCGCCTTCCCGCGCAGTGTCCACGCCCTGTGGAGCCTGCGCCCCACCGCGCCCAGCGTGCTGCCCTGCGGCACGGTCTTCGACATCGTGAGCACGTCGCCCGTCTTCGGACGCCGCCTCCTCGACCGGCTCTGGTCGGGAGGCCCGGGCAGCGGCCCCGTCGCCGCGCACCGGGGACGCGCCCTGCTCTTCGCCGCGCCGGGCACGGCGCAGCGGCTCCCCGCGCTGCTGAACTGGGAAGAGTGGCGCACGCCGCACGGCTCGGGGGAGGTCGCGGAGGGCCCCGAGTCCGGGGCCGAGTCCGAGTCCGACGGCCCCGCGGAAACGATCCCCCCGCTGCTCTGCCACGGCATCGGCGACGCCGTCACCATCCCGGCCCTCCGCCCCGCCGGTCCTCCCCCGTCCGACACCGCCGACCGCCCCGCCTCGCGCTGGCTCGTCGCGCCCGACGTGCGGTACCCCTGGCTGCCCGGGCCCGAGGTGCTGCTCTGGGCCTGCGTCCGCACGATGCGCTCCTTCCGCTCCGTCCGCGCAGGTGGGGAAGGGCGTGCGCGTGAACAATCGATTTTCACAACGCAGGATCGTGATGCTAAGGTCTACGACGTCAGCAGGCGCCGCTAGCTCAGTTGGTTAGAGCAGCTGACTCTTAATCAGCGGGTCCGGGGTTCGAGTCCCTGGCGGCGCACAGACGGTCGAAGGCCCCTCGCGGAAGCGAGGGGCCTTCGGCGTTCCCGGCCCCACCCCTGGCTCCGGCGCCCTCACACGGGGCCGTCCCTCGTGACCTTGACGTCCCACCCGTGCCGGGCGCCGCGCCCCGTGACCTCCACGCGCACGCCACCGCCCCGCTCCGTCGCATAGCTCTCCCCCACGCGCAGCGGGGCGTCGGCGAGCTGCGGAAGGACCGAGCTGCCCACGCAGGCGCCCCGGCGCGGGTGACCGTCGATGACCTCGACCGGGCCCTCCGTCGAGGCGCGGTCGCTGCGCACCCAGTACATGAGCACCCCGCTCTGGCACACGGCGCTGTCATTCCCGTACCGGCCGCGCGCCTCCAGGGCGAGGGCCTCGTACGGGCCCGTACGGACGACGGTCAGACGCTTGTCGTCCGCGCCGCCCAGGGGCCCTGCTCCGAGCGGACGGAGGGTGTGGCGGCTGGTGCCGGCGCGGTCGGGGACGCAGGAGACGTTGCGGCGCTCCAGCCAGCCGAGCTTCCACTTGTGCCATCCGAAGGGGTCGGGGGCCAGTCCGAACTGGCTTCCCATGAGGTCCCAGTCCCCGACGTACGTGTCCCAGTCGGCCTTGCCGTCCTCGGGGCGCTGATAGAGGTCGGGCAGGTCGAAGACATGGCCCGTCTCGTGGGCCAGGACATTGCGGTCGGGCGGGCTCTGCTCGAAGACGGTGACGAGGCGGCGCAGCTCGGTGCCGTCGGCCTCGATGGGGTCGTCGAAGTTGACGACCTTCGTCGCGTCCGAGTTCACGCCCGGCGCGTCGGGGTCGGCGACGAGATACACGAAGTCGTACGCGCCGAAGTCCACGTGCGGGTCGGCCGCCGCCACCGCGTCGCGCAGGTAGGAGCCGCGCCTGCCGGAGTCCCAGTCGCGCTGTATCTCGTACGACGTGGACTCCTGCGGCATCTCGATCCAGCGCTTGGCCGGGTGCGGGCGCAGCGTGAACGCGCCGTAGGAGGCGCGCGTGAAGAACCGCGTGGTGGCCGGGAAGTGGTCGGCGGCCAGTTCGCGCGGGGTGGCCAGGGGCCGGGAGTCGGGGAAGGAGAGGAAGATCATGGCCGCGTCGAGGGTGCCGCGCGGCCGGGGGTAGGAGGGGTTCCAGGAGTCCAGGCCCAGCGAGTGGTGGGCATCGGTCCTGGGCAGGGCGCACGGGCCGCCCGCCGCCTGCGCTGTCACGGGGCCCGCGATGAGCGCCATGCCCATGAAGGCCGTCAGAGCGGTCAGAACCGCGGCCATGCGACGCCAACCGCGCGCCGCGGCCACCCCGTCGGGTATACGCGTTTGCGCCACGTCTCGACCTCACCGGATCAGGAAGTGCGGACCGCCTCCACACTGTCCTGATTTGGCGGTATACGCCCTGTTCCGTTGGTCCAGTCGGGTCACCCGCGATATGACTACCCCGAGTAATGCTCGGTCGTAGACGATCAGGCTTGTTCCCACCTTCGAGGGGTTTCGGTCACCCTCGTGCGAACACGTGCGTCCCACGTGCACCAATGGGCTTGATCGACGCCGGGGACACTGGCTCGGTTATGGCGCGAACCTCTATGATCGGCACATTTCCAGCGCGGATCCGCCTCTGGGCGCCCAGGCCGACCGCCCGGCCTATCCGCACGAGTCGAGTCCCCCGTGGGAGCGATCGGTGAACGGACCCCCCGAAGGACCGGGCAACAACTCCGGCGACGCCCCCGGAACACCACCGCGAACCATCACGGAAGGTAATCGTCACCAGGAACGGCGAACGCGGCGGAAGACCCGGGAAGGCCAGGACGGTCAGGACGGTCAGGACAGTCAGGAAAGCGAGGACGGCCAGGAGGGCCAGGGCGGCGAGGACGGCCAGGACGGCCGTGCCGCCTCCGGCGCTTCGGCGGCCCGCGGGCCGCACGCCCGGCGCGGGGACTTCCGCGCCGCCTTCAACGCGGCGCAGCTCCCCATGGCGGTCGTCGACCGCGACGGCCGCGTGCTCAGCGCCAACCGGGCGCTGGGCTCCCTGCTCGGCACCCGCCCCCAGGCCCTCACCTCGACCCCCGTCGCGGATCTGACGGGGCTGCGGCTCGACGAGCGCGTACGGGCCGCGTACCACGACGTGCTCCAGGGCCGCGGCGAGCGGATGAGCTGCACCAGCAGGCTCAAACACGCCGACGGGCACACCCTGTGGGCCGAGATCACGGTGACCACCACGGCCCGCCGCGGCGAATCCCTGCTGTCCGTCACGGACATCACCGAGCGGCGCGACCTACAGGAACGTCTGCGTCACCACCAGATGCACGATCCGGTGACCAGGCTGCCCAACCGCACCCTCTTCTTCGAGCGCCTCTCGACGGCCCTCGGCGACACGGCCACGGGCCGCATCGGCATCTGCTACCTCGACCTCGACGGCTTCAAGGCCGTCAACGACACCCTCGGGCACCGGATCGGGGACGAACTGCTGGTCGCGGTCGCGCGGCGGATCACACAGTGCGCCGAGGACTGCGGCGGCTACGACGAGGAGTACGGCGGCGGCCACCTCGTCGCACGGCTGGGTGGCGACGAGTTCGCGCTGCTGGTGGAAAGCTCCACGGGCACGGAGCAGATGTCCGAGCTGGCGCAGTCCCTGCTGGCCGCCCTGCAACGCCCCTTCGACCTGGCGGGCCAGCGCCTCGCCGTCTCCGCCAGCATCGGCGTGGTGGAGCGCGAGGCGGAGGGCACCGGGCCCACGGAACTGATGCAGGCGGCCGACACCACGCTGTACTGGGCGAAGGCCGACGGCAAGGCGCGCTGGACCCTCTTCGACCCCGAGCGCAACGCGCACCGCATGACCCGGCAGGAACTGTCGAGCACGCTGCGCCGGGGCGTCGAGCACGGCGAGTTCGTGGTGGAGTACCAGCCCATCGTGGGCTTCGCCGACGACGCGCTGCGCGGCGTGGAAGCCCTGGTGCGCTGGCGGCATCCGCGGTTCGGCACGCTCGGGCCCAACCAGTTCATCGGGCTCGCCGAGGAGAACGGCGCCATCGTTCCGCTGGGCCGCTGGGTGCTTGCCGAATCGTGCCGCCAGGCCCGGCGCTGGATGCTGGAACATCCCGGGCCGCCGCTCTTCGTCAGCGTGAACGTGGCAGTGCGCCAGGTCTGGGACTCGGATCTGGTCGCCGACGTGGCCCGCATCCTCGACGAGACCGGGCTGCCCTCAGGGCTGCTCCAGCTCGAACTGACCGAGTCGGCGGTGATGGGGTCAGCGGGGCGGCCCCTCCAGGCGTTGCAGGCGCTGAGCGAGATGGGCGTGCGCATCGCCATCGACGACTTCGGCACCGGCTACTCCAACCTCGCCTACCTCAGCCGCCTCCCCGTCCGCGCCCTCAAGCTGGACGGCTCCTTCGTGCGGGGGTTCCGTACCGCGCGGCACACCAATCCCGCCGACGAGACGATCGTGGCCGCGCTCGTGCAGCTCGCGCACAAGCTGGGGCTGACGGTGACCGCCGAGTGCGTGGAGGGGCCGGCGCAGGCGGAACGGCTCCGTCGCATCGGCTGCGACACGGGCCAGGGCTGGCACTACGCCAAGCCCATGCCGGCGGAGCGCATCGACGCGCTGTTGCGGTAGCGCTGCGCTGGGCGGTTCGGGGTTTTTGGGGTTCTCCCTTCACGGGGGTGTTGCGCGGGACGGTTGGCCGGTGAAGGGGTTGCCGTAGGGTCCCGCGCTGGTTTTTGTGCCGCGGCACGGGGGTGGCGTCGTGTGACTTGGCGCCGTGTTCGGCTGCCTGGCCGGTGGCTTCGGCGCGGCGTGTGGTTGCGGTGCGTCGCGGCTGGCGCCGCGTGATTCTTGGCTTGTGCCGGTGGTCGTGGGGTGCCTGTGTGGTGGGGGTCGGTGCCGTGCCGGGGTGTCTCCTCGGGCGGCGACAAGTGCGGGTCGGCTTTTCGGCTGCCTGTACAGTCGCCACCACTTGCGGGGACACCCCACCACGTCCCCTCCCACCCGGTGGCCAACCTCCGGCCCGCTCCCACTGTTGCGGGCAAGCGTTCCGCATGGCGGAACGGTGGGCACAACCCACCCACCGGCCCGCAGCCGCGAACGAAACCCCGAGGGGCACTCGGGTAGGCGCACCCCTGACAGGGGGGTGTTGCGCGGGACGGTGGGCCCGTGAAGCGGGAACCGTAGGGTCCCGCGCTGATTTTCGTGCCGCCGCACGTCATGGAGCCGACCTCGGCGGACCCGGAGTGGCAGAGTGCCACCGGCGGGACGGGGACGGGGTGGGGTGTCCCCGCAGGTCGAGAAAGTCACCGGCGGAGAGCCGTGCACGAGACCTTCACGCCGAGGAGACACCCCACCCCGGCACCGGACACCCCCCACCCACACACCCACAACCACGACCCGAGCCAAGAAACACGCGGCGCCAGCCGCGTACTACCGGTCCACACGCCGCGCCGAAGCCACCGGCCCGCACCCGAAAACGGCGAACCGCCCCACACAGGGACGCCCCGCCGGGCGACGGCGCCAAAACAGTTGTGGGCAATCGTCCCGCGGGCGAGGGGGCACCTCCCAGCGGTAGCTGGGGGAGGGTGGGCACAACCCGTGCCACCGGCC
>NZ_BAAGSO010000111.1:74475-98549 GCF_054782395.1 Streptomyces daliensis
CAAGGGGCACCCCGGGGCTGCGCACCCCCGCGCAGGAGGTCAGGGCTGGTCGGGGAGGGTGTAGGCGTCGGCGATGAGTTCGTAGGAGTGGACGCGGGCCGAAGGGGTGTGGGCGTTGGCGGTGATCATCAGTTCGTTGGCGCCGGTGCGCTTGGCCAGCGCGTCGAGCCCGTCCCGTACCGCGTCAGGCGTACCGTGCACGACGTTGCCGAGCCAGCCGTCGACGAAGTCCCGCTCGACCGCGCTGAACGTGTACGCCTCGGCCTCCTCGGGCGTCGGTATCAGCCCAGGCCGCCCCGTGCGCAGCCGCAGCATGGACAGCGCCCCGGTGAGCACCTGACGCCGGGCCTCCTTCTCGTCGTCGGCGGCGAGCGCGGCGGCGCCGATCAGCGCGTACGGCTCGTCCAGCACGGCGGAGGGGCGGAACGTCTCGCGGTAGAGGTCCAGGGCCGGGATGGTGTTGGCCGACGAGAAGTGGTGGGCGAACGCGAAGGGCAGCCCGAGCTGGCCCGCGAGCTGCGCGCTGAAGCCGGAGGAGCCCAGCAGCCAGACCGGCGGACGTCCGCCGTCGCCGCCCTGGACAGGTCCTGGCACGGCGTGGATGCGCGCGTAGCGGTGGCCGTCGGGGAAGTCGTCGTCGAGGAAGCGGATCAGTTCGGCGAGCTGCTGCGGGAACTCGTCGGCGCCCTCGCGGAGCTTGTCCGAGCGGCGCAGCGCGGCGGCCGTCGCGCCGTCGGTGCCGGGCGCGCGGCCCAGGCCGAGGTCGATGCGGCCCGGAGCGAGCGCCTCCAGCGTGCCGAACTGCTCGGCGATCACCAGCGGGGCGTGGTTGGGCAGCATGACGCCGCCGGAGCCGAGCCGGATGCGGCGGGTGTGCGCGGCGAGGTGGGCGAGGATCACGGCGGGCGAGGAGCTGGCGACGCCCGGCATGGAGTGGTGCTCGGCCACCCAGTAGCGGGTGAAGCCGCGGCTCTCGGCCAGGCGCGCGGTCTCCGTGGAGGCGCGCAGCGCGTCGGTCGCGGTGTGCCCGACGCCGACGTTCGCCAGGTCCAGCACGGACAGCGCGACGGGTGCCGTGCCCCGCGCCTCGCCCCTGATGGGGTCCTGGGCCGTCTCCGTGCTGTCGTTCGTGCCGTGCGCGTGCGCGTCGCTCACCGTTGGCCCCGCCTCTCGTTCTGCTGTGCCGTACAGCAGATGACAACCCCGCGCGTCCCCCGTCTCTTCCCGGTGCGCGTGTGCGACGGGCCACGGGGTGCGGGACACGGCCGTACGGACAAAGAATGCGAATGGCCGTACCGCTCCGGCGCGGGGCCGGGGCGGTACGGCCATGGCAGGCGTGCCGTGGACGTGCTGTCGTCAGGAGAAGAGGGTGCCCAGGCGCGGGCAGCGCACCTTCGTGTCCAGGAGGCGCAGCCCCTCCCAGGCGGTGACCTGGTTGGCGGTCAGTACGGGCTTGCCGAGCGTCTCCTCCAGGTCGGGGATCCAGGCGGCGGTGTGCAGTGCCGTGTCCGGGAGCAGTACCGCCTGCGCCTCGGGGTGGTCGCCGCCCCGCGCCAGTGCCAGGACCTCGTCCTTGCCCCAGGTGCCGACCTCGGCCGCCGTGATGATGCCACTGCCGCGCATCGAGACGACCTCGGCGCCCGCCGCCTTGAGGAACCCGGTGAACAGCTCGCCCACGTCCTCCGGGTAGGTCGCCGCGATGGCGACCCGCTCGGCCCCGAGCCCGCGTACCGCGCCCGCGAAGGCGAAGGACGTGCTGGAGGCGGGGAGCCCGGCCGTCGCCGACAGCTCGCGCACCTGCTCGTGCGCGCCGTCCCAGCCGAAGACGAAGCTGGCGCTGGTGCAGGCCCAGACGACCGCCTGGATGCCGTGCTCCTTGACCTCGGCGACCTTGTCGGCCAGCCGCCCGGCCGAGCCCATCTCCAGCAGCGCGTCCACGCGGTGGGCGTCCTCGCCGATGTCGGTGTGCACCAGCGGCAGCCGTACCTCGGTGCCCGCCTCGGCCAGGATGCCCTCCAGCCGGGGGTAGTCGTCCTCGGCCGAATAGCCGGGGTACAGGAATCCGACCGCCCGCGTGGGCTCTGCCGCGTTCGCCATCTACGCCTCCCGAAGCGTTGACCTTGTTCCCTGCTGTGCTGTGCTGCCCTGCTGTGTGTCCGTGGGCATGGAAGGGGCACCGGGCTGTCGGCCCGGCGCCGTGTTCGTTCCGGTGGGGTACGGGTTACGGGGTTACGGGTGTTGCGGGTCGCGGGGGCGCCCCCGTACGGGCGCCTACACGGGCGGCTGCGCGCCGCCCCACTCGTCGGGGAGGGGCGACGAGGGGTCGTGCCCCTCCATGGGCTCCGCGCTCTCGGTGCCCGCGCCCGCGAGGGCCGCCTCCGGCTCCGGCTCTGCGGGCTCGGACGCGGCGGGGACGGACGGTTCGCTCACCCCGTAGGGCTCCGGCGGCGAAGGTGCCATCGCCGCCGGGCCGCGTCGCGCGACGGGGTCGAGCAGCGCCTGGTACGGGCCGACGGCCTGCTTGCCGACGCGCCGCAGCGCCGCCCACATCGTCACCTGGTTCGCGGAGAGGACGGGCATCCTCAGCTCCGCCTCCAACTGGGGGATGACGTCGTACGTCGGAAGGTTGGTGCAGCTGATGAAGAGCGCGTCCGGCGAGTCCACGGCCGCCTCGCGGGCCATGTCCACGACGTCGCGGTACGGCACCCGCCAGATCTCGCGGGTCAGCCCGAGATAGCTGCGCCCCGTGACCGCGATCCCGGCCTCGCCGAGGAACTCCTCCAGCGAGTCGGTGACCGACTTCGTGTACGGGGTGACCACCGCGACACGCCGTGCGCCGATCTCCTCAAGGGCGTCGAGGAGGGCGCCGGAGGTGGTGAGGGAGGGCAGCTCACCGGCCTGGGCCATCGCGGCGCTCATCGCCCGCTCTCCCTCGATGCCGCCCACGAAGCTGCCGGACGTGCACGCGTAGGCGAGGACTTCCGGAGCCACCGCCACCAGCGCTTGTACGGCCTCGCGCAGCGTTTCGTGTTCGCTGACGAGGCGGGCCAGGTCGAGGCTTACCTCGACGGGGACAAAAGGAGTGCGCGTGAGGTGCAGGGATACGTCGTCCGGAACCCAGCGCCACAGCTCACGGTCCAGTGCGAAGTCGAAGGGTGCGACGATTCCGACACCGCGTTGTGGCTGCGGTCCGCCGAGGAAGGAGACATCCATTTCGAGCCCCAAAGAACGGAGGGGTGGCCTGCGGCCAGAAGCCAGCAGAAGGGGGAAAAGGAAAGCCGGACAGAAGCCGGGACGCAGGGACAGATGCCTTTGTTGACGAAGGTAGTTTGCGCTCCCTACCGTGGTCAATCCTCGCATCTGCTGCAAGATCCCGCCTTGCTCGATCAGCCAACCGCACCCTCGTTTCGAAATGGTTTCCTGCCTATGTCCGAAACCTGTGTTCTTGTCCTCGACGCCGAGCCCCTGCCCAGGCTCGATCGGCTCCGGGGGCGCGCACGCGTCGTACACGCCGACGAGAAGTCCCTCGCCGGTCATCTCCCGGAGGCCGATGTGCTTCTGGTCTGGGATTTCCTGTCCGCCGCGGTGCGGGAGGCGTGGCCTGGCGAGGGCCCCAGGCCACGCTGGGTGCACACGCCGAGCGCGGGGGTGGACCGGCTGCTGCCCGAGCTGTCCGCCTCCCCGGACACGGTCATCACGAATGCCAGGGGAGTCTTTGACCAGCCCATTGCCGAATACGTGGCCGGACTCGTTCTAGCTATGGCCAAAGATTTCCCCGGAAGCTGGGAATTGCAGCGCCGGAGGACGTGGCGACACCGGGAGACAATTCGGGTGGGCGGTACTCGTGCGCTGGTCGTCGGCTCGGGCCCAATTGGCCGCACAATTGGCCGCACACTTATGGCACTGGGTGTCACAGTCGACCTCGTTGGCCGTACAGCTCGCGACACCGATCCGGAATTCGGCCGGGTCCACGGGAACGCGGCTCTGCCGACGCTGCTCGGCGAGGCGGACTGGGTGGTCTGCGTTGCCCCGCTCACCGAGGAATCGCGCGGCCTCTTCGACGCGGCGGCCTTCTCCCGCATGAAGCCGGGCGCCCGCTTCATCAACGTCGGCCGGGGCCAGCACGTCGTCGAGGACGACCTGGTCGAGGCGCTGCGGGCCGAGCGGATCGCGGGCGCCGCGCTCGACGTCTTCGCGCAGGAGCCCCTGGCGGACGGCAGCCCGCTGTGGGACGTGCCGGGACTGCTGATCTCGCCCCATATGAGCGGCGACACGCTGGGCTGGCGCGACGACCTGGCCGAGCAGTTCCTCGACAACTTCGACCGGTGGGAGGCGGGCGAGCCCCTGCTGAACGTGGTCGACAAGGGCCTCGGCTACGTACCGAGCACGTAGCCACGCAGGTACGTAGCCAGGCAGGTACGTAGCCAGGCAGGTACGTAGCCAGGCAGGTACGTAGCCAGGCAGGTACGTAGCCACGCAAGTACGTAGCCAGGCCAGCACGCGGGTGTTCCACAGCGTTCCGTCACTCTCACCGGAAGGTGCCGCCATGTCGGATCTCACCACTCTCACCGCGACCCAGCTCGTCGCCGGGTACGCGGCAGGGGACTTCTCCCCCGTCGAGGCGGCCCGCGCGACGCTGGAGCGCGCGGAAGCCACGCAGCCGCACGTGAACGCCTTCGTCCGCATCGACGCCGAGCAGGCGCTCGGCCAGGCCAGGGAGTCCGAGGAGCGGTGGCGGCGCGGGCAGCCGCGGGGACTGGTCGACGGGGTGCCCGTGACGGTGAAGGACATCCTGCTCCAGAAGGGCGGTCCCACCTACAAGGGCTCGTGGGCCGTCGGCGACGAGGGCCCCTGGGACGAGGACGCGCCCTCCGTCGCACGGCTGCGCGAGCACGGCGCGGTCTTCCTCGGCAAGACGACGACGCCCGAGTTCGGCTGGAAGGGCGTCACCGACAGCCCCCGGCACGGTGCGACGGGCAACCCGTACGACCCGTCGCGCACGGCGGGCGGTTCCAGCGGCGGCGGCGCTGCGGCCGTCGCGCTGGGAGCGGGGCCGCTGAGCCTGGGCACGGACGGGGGCGGCTCGGTCCGCATCCCGGCCGCTTTCTGCGGGATCTTCGCGATGAAGCCGACGTACGGGCGGGTCCCGATCTACCCCGCGAGCGCCTTCGGCACCCTCGCGCACGTGGGCCCCATGACCCGGGACGCGGCGGACGCCGCGCTGCTGATGGACGTGATCACGGGCCCCGACCCGCGCGACTGGTCCCAGCTCGGCCCGGTGACCCACAGCTTCCGCGACGGGCTCGCCGGGGGCGTGGAGGGGCTGCGCGTCGCGTACTCGCCCAGCTTCGGCGGTCAGGTGGCCGTTGACCAGCAGGTGGCCGCCGCCGTGCGGCGCACCGTGGAGCGGCTCGTGGAGCTGGGCGCGCACGTCGAGGAGACCGATCCGGACCTCGCTGACCCCGTGGATGCCTTCCATACACTCTGGTTCTCGGGGGCCGCACGCGTGACGGAGAGTTTCAGCCAAGATCAGCGCGCGGCCCTGGACCCCGGTCTGCGCGAGATCTGCGAGGAGGGGGCGCGGGCCACGGCCCTCGACTACCTCGCCGCCGTCGACGTCCGCATGGCGCTGGGCAAGGCGATGGGCGCCTTCCACGAGACGTACGACCTGCTGGTGACGCCCGCGCTGCCGATCACCGCCTTCGGGGCCGGACGTGAAGTGCCCGAGGGCTCCCCGCACACGCGCTGGACGGGCTGGACGCCCTTCACCTACCCGTTCAACATGACGCAGCAGCCCGCCGCCTCCGTCCCCTGCGGGGTGGACGCCGACGGGCTGCCGGTCGGCATCCAGCTCGTGGCCGCGCGCCACCGCGACGACCTGGTGCTGCGCGCCGCGCAGGCGCTGTACGAGGCGGGGGCCGCGGACATTCCGGCCCCCGCGCTCGCCTCTCTCGTTACGCCCGCCGGAAGTTGAGCGTCTCGCCGAGCGCTCCGGCGCGCCAGAGGTCCTGACACGCCTCGGCCATCTCGTCGAGACCGTCCACGACCGCTCCCCAGACGATGCCGGGAACCCACCCGGCATCGCCGTTGATCAGGAGGTTGTTGCGCTCGTAGAAGAGCGCGAGATCGATGACGGTGGCCCGTTCGGCATGGGCGGCCTTGCCGCCCTGCTGTTCGGCCGCTGCCTCATATCCGTAGGACGCGGTGCCCAACTGGGTGTGGGAGAACGTGAAATAGCAGAGGTCTCCCGGAATGGGAGTGATAGTGGGATTCTCCAGCGGCGGCTCCTCAGGGGCGAAGGGCGGGATGAGGGCGTAGATCTCGTTGCGGGCATACTTGGCGTGGTACACGTCTCCGCCGAGCGGAAGCGCGTTCCACACCGCCTCACAAGTGATCGGCGCCCTGTCGTCGAGCAGCTTGGCTGTGCAGCTCACTCCCCGCTTGTCCAGCGAGACTTCAATGAAGCGATCGGCCATGGTGCCTCCGCATGAGGTTGGTCATTTACGTGTCAATAGTGACGCAAATGTCAACCCCACAACGACCCCATCAAGGGCCGGAAACGATCCGCATATCTTCGGCTTAACTGGGTAGCCGCGCGCCCATGGCTCCACCACGAGGGAACAACACCGGAAGTGCCGGAAGAGGTTTCACGCGCCGCTCCCTGCTCGCAGGAGCGGCGTCTTTGGGTGCGGTGGGAGCGCTCGGAGCGACGACGGCGTGCAGCCGTGTCTCCAGCGCCGACGCCGCGAACGGGGGCGATCTACTGGAACGATTGAGGGCCCAAGGGACCGTACGGCTGGGCATCGCCGGTGAACAGCCCTACAGCTACATCGACAAGGACGGCGAGCTGACCGGGTCCTCCCCGGCCATCGCCCGCGTCATCTTCGAGCGGCTGGGCATCGCCAGCGTGCAGCCGCTGCCCACCGAGTTCAACTCGCTCATCCCGGGTCTGAACTCGCAGCAGTACGACGTGGTAGCGGCGGGCATGTACATCACGCCCGAGCGCTGCGGGCAGGTGCTCTTCGCCGATCCCGAGTACGAGATGCCGGACGCGTTCATCGTGCGCAAGGGAAATCCGAAGAATCTGCGCACATACAAGGACATCAAGAAGACCGGAGCCAAAATGGCGACCGGCGTCGGTTATGCCGAAATCGACTACGCCAAGGACGCGGGCGTCGAACAGGACAGCATGATGCTGCTCCAGGACCAGCTCGCGGGACTGCTGGCCGTCGAACAGGGCAGGGCCGACGTCTTCGCGGGAACCGCGGTGACGGTCCGCAATGTGGTCAAGCAGACCAAGAGCAAGCGGGCCGAGTACACCGAGGCATTCACGCCCACTCTGGACGGCAAGCCCGATCTGGGCACCGGAGCCTTCGCGTTCAGGAAGGGCGAGGACAATCTCCGCGACGCCTTCAACGCGGAACTGCGGAAGATGAAGAAGAGCGGTGAACTCCTGCGCGTCATGAAGCCCTTCGGATTCCTGGAGGGCGAGATGACGGACATGACGGCTAAGGAGCGCTGCAAATGACCGAGCTGACAGCGGGTCTGTGGGAACTCCTGCTGAAGGGTGTCTGGGTCACGATCCAGCTCACCGTCTACAGCGCCGCACTCGGTGCCTCCGTCGCCTTCGTGGTGGGCGTGGCCAGGACGAACCGGCTGTGGATCGTCCGCTTCCTCTCCGGCCTCTACATGGAGATCTTCCGGGGCACGTCGGCGCTGGTGCTGATGTTCTGGCTGTTCTTCGTGCTGCCGGTCGCGCTCGGCTGGCAGCTGGTGCCCATGTGGGCGGCCGTGCTGGCGCTCGGGCTGTCCTACGGCGCGTACGGCTCGGAGATCGTCCGTGGCGCCATCGCCGCCGTCGCCCCCGCGCAGCGGGAAGCGGGCATCGCGCTCAGCTTCAGCCCGTGGCAGCGACTCACCAAGATCATCCTGCCGCAGGCGTGGCCGGAAATGATCCCGCCGGCCAACAACCTGCTGATCGAGCTGCTCAAGGGCACGGCGCTGGTCTCGATCATGGGCGTCGGCGACATCACCTTCGGGGCCTCGCTGGTGCGCAACGCGCTCGGCCAGAGCGCCCCGGTCTACACGATCATCCTGGTCATGTACTTCGTCCTCGCGTTCGTCCTCACCCGCGGCATGCGCGTGCTGGAACGCCACGCGAAGGCGGGCCTCGGGCAGGCGCCCCGGAAACAGGGATTCCGCACGCGCAAGCTCGAAGCGCGCGCTGAGACGGACCAGGCGGCGCGGCAGACCGCCGCCGGTGGAGGGGGTACCGCATGAGCTGGGACTGGTCGGCCGTCGGCGATTTCATGCCGTACTTCTGGGACGGCGTACTCCTCACACTCCAGGCGCTGGTGCTCGGTTCGCTGATCGCCTTCGCCCTCGGACTCGTCTGGGCCATGGCGCAGCGCTCGCGGTTCAAGGCCGTGCGCTGGCCGGTGAACGTGGTCACCGAGTTCGTCCGCAACACCCCGCTGCTGGTGCAGCTCTTCTTCCTCTACTTCGTGCTGCCCGAGTGGGGCATCACCTTCTCGGCGCTGGTCACGGGTGTCATCGGCCTCGGCCTGCACTACTCGACGTACACCGCCGAGGTCTACCGCGCCGGTATCGACGCCGTTCCCGTCGGACAGTGGGAGGCCGCCACCGCGCTGAGCCTGCCGCCCGGCCGCACGTGGGGCGCCGTGATCCTGCCGCAGGCGATCCGCCGCGTGGTGCCCGCGCTGGGCAACTACGTCGTCGCGATGCTGAAGGACTCCCCGATGATCGCCACCATCGGCGCGCTCGAACTGCTCGGCCAGGCACGGCAGTTCAGCGCGGACACCTTCCAGCCGACGGAGCCGATCACGGTCATCGGCATCGCCTTCATCCTCATCGCCTACCCGGCATCCCTGCTTATGCGAGCCCTGGAGCGTCGTCTTGTCCGTTGACAACAGCAACAGCACCTCGAAAGAGACCCCGAACCCCACCGTGGACGGCAGCGAACTGATCAAGTTCGACAACGTCACCAAGCGGTTCGGCAGCAACGTCGTCCTGGACAACCTCTGTTTCGACGTC
The DNA here is from genome assembly GCF_054782395.1 of Streptomyces daliensis. Classification (NCBI taxonomy): domain Bacteria; kingdom Bacillati; phylum Actinomycetota; class Actinomycetes; order Kitasatosporales; family Streptomycetaceae; genus Streptomyces; species Streptomyces daliensis. The sequence goes on from NZ_BAAGSO010000111.1 coordinate 83,530, forward strand.
GCCTCCGGCAAGCACGTCACCCTCATCGGCCCCTCGGGATCGGGCAAGACGACGATCCTGCGGCTGCTGATGACGCTCGTGAAGCCGGACGAGGGAACGATCAAGGTCGCCGGTGACTACCTCACCCACGAGGAGAAGAACGGCAAGCTCGTCCCGTCGGGCGAGAAGCACTCCCGTGAGGTGCGCAAGAACATCGGCATGGTGTTCCAGCAGTTCAACCTCTTCCCCAACATGAAGGTCCTGCGGAACATCACCGAGGCGCCGGTCCACGTCCTCGGGCTGGGCAAGGACGAGGCCGAGCAGCGGGCCCGCGAGCTGCTGGAACTCGTCGGCCTGACTGAACACATCGACAAGTACCCCTCGCAGCTCTCCGGCGGCCAGCAGCAGCGCGTGGCCATCGCCCGCGCGCTGGCCATGCGCCCGCAGGTGCTGCTGCTGGACGAGGTCACCTCGGCCCTGGACCCCGAACTGGTGGCGGGCGTCCTGGACGTGCTGCGCGACATCGCGCACACGACGGACATCACCATGCTGTGCGTCACCCACGAGATGAACTTCGCGCGCGACATCTCGGACGACGTGCTGATGTTCGACGCGGGCCGCGTGATCGAGTCCGGCTCCCCGGAGAAGATCTTCAGCGACCCGGAGCACGAGCGCACCCGCGAGTTCCTGAGCGCGGTCCTCTGAGAGCTGTTCTCCGGACCCGGCCCGCCGGGCGCGTACGACGGGCGCGGCCCCTCTCTCCCGAGGGACCGCGCCCGTCGCGCGCTGCCTGGCCCCGGCCCGGCCCGGCGCCAGGACCGTTGTGGCTCCCGCCAACGGCATATGCCGATAGCAGCGACAACTCCTTCGGCAGCCCCACTTCACCGCTATCGTGAGAAGCACTGCCGTGACAGGACGCGACGGTCACGGCGCAAACGGTCACACCCTCCAAGGAGGCCACCGTGGCGCTCAGGCCCGAGCCAACCGCGCCGTTCCACTCGGTGCAGTACGCGCTGCGCGTGCTGGAGGCGGTCGCCAGGCAGCGCGACGGCATCACCGAGGACGCGCTCTCCCACGAGACGGGCCTCCCACCCGGGCACCTCGCACATCTGCTGCTGATGCTGCGCCGCGAGAACTACGTCGAGCGCCTCGAGGACGGCAGCTTCGTCGTCGGCGAGTCCCTCGTCGTGCTGGGCTCGGGAGGCGACAGGGAGCGGGCACTGCGCGAGCGGCTCCAGCGCACCCTGGCCGATCTCCGCGACTCCGTCGGCGCCGCCGTCTACTACAGCCGTTACCGCGACGGCGAGCTGGAGATCGCCGAGGTCATGGACGGCCCCGGCACCCCGGCCGTGAACCAGTGGGTGGACTTCCGCTCGGCCGTGCACGCCACCGCGATCGGCAAGTGCCTGCTGGGCCAGCTCGACCACGACGGCCGCAAGGACCACCTCTCCCGCCACAAGACAGCGCGTCTCACCTCGCGGACGATCACGGACGAGGCACTGCTGCTGAACACCCTGGAGCGCCAGCCGCCGACGGTTCCCGTCCTCGATCTCCAGGAGTACGCGGTGGGCACGGTCTGCGCGGCGGTGCCGATCACGGCCGGGGCCTCCGTCGGCTGCCTCGCGCTGTCCCTGCCGGTGGAGCACGCGCACCGGCTGCGCAGGGCGGCCGAGACGCTGAGCCGGAGGGCGGCTCCGGTGCTGCTCTCGCTCTCCCTCTGAGCCCTTCCGGCCCCTCTCCGGCCGCTCCCCCCTGCCCCCGCGCTGGGCTCGCGCGCGCCCGCGCGCGTGGCACCGATCTTGGTCGGAAGCACCCCCCGGAAGGGGGTAGTATTTCTTCTGTCAGCCGGAAACGGCAGGCACCCGCGCCGCTAGCTCAGTTGGTTAGAGCAGCTGACTCTTAATCAGCGGGTCCGGGGTTCGAGTCCCTGGCGGCGCACAGAAACTGAGGCCCCTCGCGAGAGCGGGGGGCCTCAGTCGTGTCTCCACAGGCTCGGCCGCGTACGTCGACGTACGACCGCGTGCTCAGCGCTCCAGCAGCTCCTCCCGCCCGTGCGCGCGGTAGCGCCCGGCCAGCTCAGCGAGATCCGTGGCGGTGAGCGGGCGGTACGCGGTGCCCGGCGCCGTCTCCCCCTCGTACGGGCACCACCAGACCGGCTCCGCGCACCGGAACCCCTCCCCGCGCAGCGCCGCACGCTGGATCTTGTTCGTCGCCGTGACCGGCATCCGCCGCACGACGCGGACGTAGCGCGGGGCCGCCTTCGTCGAGAGGTCGCCCTGCCCGGCCAGGAACCCGGTGAACGCGACGGGGTCGAAGACGGCACCCTCCGCCAGCGCGAGGGTGGCCATGACCTGGTCGCCAGAGACGGGGTCGGGCACGGCGTAGACGGCGGCCGAGGCCGCGGCGGGAAAGCGGGCGAGGATGTTCTCGATGACGGCCGCCGCGAGGTTCTCCCCGTCGACGCGGATACGGTCGTCGGCGCGGCCAGCGAAGTGGAACCAGCCCTCCTCGTCGCGGTAGAAGAGGTCACCCGTCCAGTACCAGCCCCCGCGCGTACGGGCGGCGGCTGCCTCCTCGTTCTTCCAGTACCCCTCGAACAGGGAGCGGCGGCGCCCGCCGCCCCTGTTGACCAGCTCGCCGATCGCCTCGTTCCCGTTCAGCAGCTTCCCGTCCGGGCCTGTCCTGGCGCGGGGGCGCTCCTCGCCGGTTTCCGGGTCGACGACGGCCAGGTCCTCGCCCTCGGCGGCGCGGCCGACGGCGCCCGGCGGGGCTCCGGGTGCGTGCTGGATGGCGGCGCCGCCCTCGGACGAGCCGTAGCCCTCGACGAGCCGCACGCCGAAGCGGGCCGTGAACCGCGCCGCGTCGACCGGGCCCGCCTCGGTGCCGAAGCCGAGGCGCAGGGGGTTGTCGGCGTCGTCGGGGCGCTCGGGGGTGGCCAGCAGGTACTGCACGGCGCGGCCCACGTAGGTGAAGTAGGTCGCCCCGTGCGCCCGGACCTCGGGCAGGAAGCGGGAGGCGGAGAAGCGGCGGGAGAGCGCCACGGAGGCGCCGCCCGCGAGGGCCGGGGCCCAGCCCGCGATCACGGCGTTGCCGTGGAAGAGCGGCATGCACAGATAGTGGACGTCCGACGGGCGCACCGCGAACTGCCGCACCAGCGCCTGGCCCGCGGCGGCGAGCCGCCCCTGGCTGACGATCACCGCCTTGGGTGCGCCCGTCGAGCCCGAGGTGAAGGTGAGCAGCATCCGGCGCCCCGGTTCCGGTTTCCGCAGCGTCGCCTCGCCTGGCCGCGCGCCCTCGTAGGGGCGCAGCAGCTCGGCCCAGGCGGGCTCGTCGGTGACGAGGGTGCGCAGGGAGCGCGGGGCGCGCGGGGAACCGGGCGGCCCGGTTCCGGCCCTGGCTCCGGTTCCGAGTCCGAGCCCGGTCAGGAGCGGGAGGTGGGTCCGCTCGGTGACGAGGAGGGCGCAGTCGGTGTGGGCGATGTCGCGGGCCAGTTCCGCGCCGCGCCGGGTGGGGTTGATCCCCACCGCGGTGGCCCCGGCGAGCGCGCAGGCGGCGAGCCACATCGGGTACTCGGGGATGTTGTCGAGCAGCAGACCCACGTGCGGCTCGGCCCCGCGCGGGAGCAGGTCCGCGAGCAGCGCCGCACGGGCCGCCGCGGCGGCGGTGAAGGCGTGGTGGCTGTACGCCTCGCCCTCGAAGCGCAGGCCGCCGGGGCTGTGGTCGTCCCATCCGGCGCGTATCAGCTCGTCGACGGTGACGGCCCGCGCGCGGTCGACGTGCGCGCGGTCGGCGTGCGGGCGGTCGGCGTGAGCGGGCTCGTCGGTGTGCGGTGCGCTCATGGGCGCGCACCATAGTTGACGATGCGTCAGATGGGGAGCCCTTCGCGGCGGGTCTCGCGGCGTTCGCGGGTGGCGCCGAGCAGGGCCAGCACGACTCCGGCCACCGCCCACGCGGCCAGCACCCACAGCGGCCCCGTCAGCGCGTTGCCGTGGAAGTAGGCGATATTGCGGACGGCGTGGGTGCCCGCGCCCGGGGTGAGCCAGTCGCCGATTGCGCGCCAGAAGGGCGGGATCATGCTGCTCTGGTAGGCGCCGCCCGCGCTGGGGTTGCCGAGCACCACGAAGATCAGGATGGCCAGCCCGATCCCGATGACGCCGAAGAGGACCTGGAGCGCGATGGTCACGGCGCCCGTACCGAAGACGATCAGCGTGCCCAGCCAGGTCAGCGCCCAGAAGTGACCTGGCAGCGCCCCCAGCGCGGGGTCCACGATGACGGCGCCGCCGATGCCGGACAGGACCGCGTAGACCGCCATGACGCCGAGCCGGATGACGGCCCTGCGGACGTTGGCCGGGCGGGCGCCCGCCGTGACGCCCAGCATGGAGGCGGCCAGATAGCCGCCGACGAGCCAGCCGATGACGAGGTAGAACGCCGTCAGGCTGCCCTGGTCCTGCTCGTGCGCCGGGACCATGTCGTACACCGCGACCTGCCGGTTCTCCTTGGCCGACGCCTCCTTGACGACCTTGGTCACCGCTTCGGTGACCGAGCTGCCCGTCGCCGAGGCGACGAGGAGGGTGTCCTTGGAGCTGCGCGGGTCGGCCACGAAGGCGGCCTCCGCCTTCCGCTGCTCGACGCGCTCGCGGGCCGCCTTCTCGTCCTTGACGACGGTGGTGTCCAGCGGCTCGCCGGGAAGCGCGTCGAACCTGTCCGCCACCTGCTGCGGGGCCGCGACGGCGAGGGGGACGCGCTGGGGCTCCGGGTGGTGGAACGAGCCGATGTACGAGAGCAGGAAGCCCAGTTGGACCAGGAAGACGGCCGTCATGAGGAGGAAGGCGCGGGGGGTGATCGCGTCCCGCAGCTCGGCGACGAGGGGAGAGTTGCGCATGGGAAAGTCCTTCTTCGGCGATTTACCCCATGCATACCGCAATGTCCGCGCGCCACGCGGGAAGGGGCGGGCGGGTGAACGGAACTCCTCCGGGCGTCGGGCTGAACGTCGATCTGAACGTCGATCTGAACATTGACCCGAACATTGGTCTGGACATGACGAAGAACCAGAGGTTAGATTCGCGGCTGGTCTAGACCGCAGTACCTCAGTGCACTCCGATCCCCCCACGATCACCAGGAGCGAGCATGCGCAAGAGGATCACCGCGGCCGTCGTCGGGCTCGGGCTCGGCGGAGCGGCCATGCTGTTCACCGGCGGCTCGGCCCAGGGCCACGGCTTCAGCACCGACCCCACCAGCCGTCAGTCGCACTGCGCCGACGGCACCGTCAGCGACTGCGGGCCCATCCAGCACGAGCCGCAGAGCGTCGAGGGCCCCAAGGGCTTCCCTGAGGCGGGCCCGGAGGACGGCGCCATCTGCTCGGGCGGCAACGAGGGCTTCAAGCAGCTCGACGACCCGCGCGGCGGCGAGTGGCCCACCACCAAGCTGACGGCGGGCGCGAACCACACCTTCACATGGTCGCTGACGGCCATGCACTCGACGACGGACTTCCGCTACTACGTCACCAAGGACGGCTGGGACCCGAGCAAGCCCCTCACCCGCGCCGACCTGGAGCCCGAGCCCTTCCTGACGGTGCCGATGAACGGCGAGCAGCCGCCGTCGCAGTGGAGCGCCGAGGGCAAGCTCCCCGAGGGGAAGACGGGCAAGCACCTGATCCTGAGCGTGTGGAACATCGCCGACACGGCGAACGCGTTCTACGCCTGCTCCGACGTCGAGTTCTGACCCGGAGCGGAAGGAACCCTGGCGGCGAGGAAGCCGGGCGACGCGATGCGGGCCGGGCCGCGGGAATCCCGCGGCCCGGCCCCTTCCCGCCGAGCGCCCGAGAGGCCGCGCAGCGGTCAGAAGCGGACGTCCGAGCAGGCGTAGAAGGCGTTGCCCGTGTCCGCGATCGTCCACACCGCGAGGATGAGGTGCCTGCCGGACTTGTTCGGCAGCGTGCCCGAGTGGCTCTCCGTGTAGCCGGGCCGACGGCCGTTCATGGGGACGGTGAGGAACGGCGCGGTCTCCAGGTCCGCGCGGGTCAGCTTGCGGCTGCCGTCCCAGCCGTCCTTGGTGATGTAGTAGCGGAAGTCCGTCGTCGCGTGCGGCGCCGTGTTCCGCCAGGTGAAGGTGTAGCTCTGACCCGCCGTCAGCTTGGTGGTGGGCCACTGTCCGCCGCGCGGGTCGTCCAGTTCGGCGAACCGCGCGTTGCCGCCCGCGCAGATGGTGCCGTCGCGCGGCCCTGAGGCGGGGAAGCCCTTGGGGCCCTCGACGCTCTGGGGCTCCCACTGGATCTGACCGCAGCCGGTCACGGTGCCGTTGGCGCAGTACATCTGCCTGCTGGGCGGGGTGGTCGAGTAGCCGTGCGCCTGCGCGGGGCCGCCGGTGACCAGCACCGACGTTCCCGCGATGCCGAGGACGGCCAGGCCCGTGGTGATCCTGCTTCGCATCCTTCGTCGCATGCCGCGCTCCTAAGAACGTGAGGGGTTGCGAGAGCTGGTCCAGACCAACTCTGAAGCTAGCGCCGTCAATTAGGCATGTCCAGACCAATAGTGGGGGAAGTCGCACCTTCACATGGCGAAAGGGGACCGGCGTCCGCGAAACTCGCCGTATGCTCCCCGCGACCCTCACCCCACGCGCCCTCGGCCGCGCCCTCCTCGCACGTCAACTGCTCACCGAGCGGGCGCGGATGACCGCGCTGGACGCCGTCGAACACCTCGTCGGCCTCCAGGCGCAGGCGCCCAGGCCGCCCTACTTCGGGCTCTGGTCCCGCCTCGCCGACTTCCGGGCCGAGGAGCTGTCGGCCCTGCTGCTGGACCGCAGCGCCGTCCGCGTCAGCGTGATGCGCGGCACCGTCCACCTCCTCAGCGCCCGCGACTGCGTCCAGCTCGCGCCGCTGACCCGGCCGCTGTACGAGCGGGCCGTGCGGAGCCGATGGCGCGCCGAGCTGGCCGGGACCGACCCCCAGGAGATCGCCGACGCCGGGCTCCCCCTCGTACGGGAGAGCCCGCGCCCGGCAGCCGAGCTGGGCACGCTGCTCCAGGAGCGCTGGCCGGGGCGCGACCCGCGCATGCTCTCCCAGGTGGTGCGCCATCTCGCCCCCGTCGTGCAGATCCCCCCGAGGGGCGTGTGGGGGCGCGCGGGCGCTCCGGTGTACGCGGCGGCCGAGACCTGGCTCGGCAGACCCATGGCCAAGGAACCGTGCGTCGAGACCGTCCTGCTGCGCTATCTGCGCGCGTTCGGGCCCGCCTCGGTCATGGACGCGCAGCAGTGGTCGGGACTGACCAGGCTGGGCGAGGTCATGGAGCGGCTGCGGCCACAGCTCAGGGTCTTCACGGACGGGTCGGGACGCGAACTGTTCGACGTGCCGGAGGCGCCGCGCCCGGACCCGGAGCTGCCCGTGCCGCCGCGCTTCGTCGCCGAGTACGACAACCTCGTCCTCGCGCACGCCGACCGCACCCGGCTGATCGACGAGCGCGACCGCGCGCACCTCGCGAGCCGCAACGGCCAGGTCCCCGGCACCGTGCTGCTGGACGGCGCGGTGTGCGGGACGTGGCAGACCGGGGAGAGCCGGGGCGCCGCGACGCTGACCGTGACGCCCTTCCGGTGGCTCTCCGACGCGGAGGAGCGGGAACTGGCCGAGGAGGGCGAACGGCTGCTCGCCTTCGCCACGGGCTCGCCGGGCTCGTCGGGCTCCACGGGCGCGCCGGGCACCTCGGGCACGGGAGTGACACGCACCGTCAGCTTCACCGCACCGCCCCGGACGTAGGATGTCCACGGTCACTGGGAGGGCGACGTGAACAACCGGGGAATGGCACGTGAGATCCAGGAGCGGATCAAGAAGCTGATCGTCGACCGGAGACTGCCCTCCGGGGCCCCGATGCCCACCGAGAACGAGCTGATGGAACAGCTCGGCGTCAGCCGCAACTCCGTGCGCGAGGCGCTCAAGGCGCTCCAGGCGATGGGGATCGTCGAGATCCGGCACGGCTTCGGTACCTACGTCGGCGCGATGGACATGGCCCCGATGATCGAGGGCCTCACCTTCCGCACCGTCGCGGCGCACTACCGGGGCGAGGACAGCCTGTCGGAGCTGCTGGAGCTGCGCGAGGCGATAGAGACCGGGCTCATCGCCCGGCTGGTGAGCGGGCCGGCGCCCGAGACGGATCTGGACGAACTCCAGGAACTGGTCGCACGGATGGGCGAGGAGGCGGACGCGGGGGGCGTGCGCGCCGGTACGGACCGCGCCTTCCACATCGCCCTTTACCGCGGTCTGGGCAACACCCTGCTGAGCGAGGTCCTCGACGCCTTCTGGGACGCCTTCCACCGCGTGCGGACCGACCTCGCCGATCTCCATCAGGACCCCAAGACCACCCGTGACCAGCACGCGGAGATCCTCGCCGCCGTGCAGTCGGGGGACGTGCTGCGGGCCGAGGCCGCAGTGCGCGAGCACTTCGACAACATCCGCGCACGGCTTCGCTCCACGGTTCCCACACAGTCCACTCGAATTGATGACGCGTCCGTCACATCTGCTACGGCAATCCCGCCCCTTCGCGGGTAAACAGCGTCTTTCCGGCCTTGCGCTCCCGTAGCGACTCGGGGAACCTGCTGGAGATTCGCCGATTCGCCAAGATCCGGTGCGGGGACCGGAGCCGGGGACGACGCCCGTACGCAATCGGCGACGGTCACCATGCAACCGCGCGGCGGCCCGGCCTTGTCTGACTCAGTGGCGGCCGTCGCGCGCCGCGCCCGGGCCGGGGGACCAGAAGGACGCGGGCACGTACGAGCACACGCAGCACACTGCGTGCGGGGGGATGGACTCATGACGTCGACACCGCCACACAGTGCCCGGCAACAGCAGCCCGGCTACGACCCGTCGCAGACCGCCCAGTTGCGCATACCGCGCCAGCACAGACCGCGCGGCACCAACGGCCGCGGTCTGCGCTGGTCACCCAAGGCCCTGCCCCGTTACGACTACGAGCACTACAGCCGTCTCGCGGGCCCCCTCACCCAGCCCGACCCGGACAAGCCCTACCGCGTCCGCTACCGCAGCCTGCTCGCCGACGAGCCGCACCGCGTCAGGGCCGCCGTGCTGCTGTGCCTGGCGCCGCTCGTCTCCGCCGGGCTGCTGGTCTGGCTGATGCAGCCCCAGCACTGGACGCAGCGCGACGCGGGCGAGGTCTCGGACCTGGTGCTGAAGCTCGACATCGTCATGCTGGTCTCCATCGGCCTCATCGAGCTGTTCCGCACCCTCAACGTGCTCTCCAACGCACACGCCACGCTGGTCGCGAGAGACCCCATACCCGTGGTCCCCGAATCCGGTACCAAGGTCGCCTTCCTCACCTCGTTCGTGCCCGGCAAGGAGCCGATCGAGATGGTGACGAAGACCCTCGAAGCCGCCGTGAAGATCCGGCACCGGGGGCTGCTGCACGTCTGGCTGCTCGACGAGGGCGACGACCCCGAGGTCAAGGAGGTCTGCGCCAGGCTGGGCGTCCACCACTTCTCCCGCAAGGGCGTGCCCGAGTGGAACCGCGAGAAGGGCCCGCACCGCGCGAAGACCAAGCACGGCAACTACAACGCCTGGCTGGCCGCGCACGGCGCGCGGTACGACTACTTCGCCTCCGTCGACACCGACCATGTGCCGCTGCCCAACTACCTGGAGCGGATGCTCGGTTACTTCCGCGACCCGGACGTCGGCTTCGTCATCGGGCCGCAGGTCTACGGCAACTACGACAACTTCGTCACCAAGGCCGCCGAGAGCCAGCAGTTCCTCTTCCACGCCCTCATCCAGCGCGCGGGCAACCGCTACGAAGCGCCCATGTTCGTCGGCACCAGCAACGCCGTGCGCATCAGCGCCATCAAGGGCATCGGCGGCCTCTACGACTCCATCACGGAGGACATGGCGACGGGCTTCGAGATGCACCGCGCCAAGAACTCCGCGACGGGCAACAAGTGGCGCTCGGTCTACACCCCGGACGTGCTCGCCGTCGGCGAGGGCCCCAACGCCTGGACGGACTTCTTCACCCAGCAGCTGCGCTGGTCGCGCGGGACCTACGAGACGATCCTCAAGCAGTACGGCAGGGGCGTCTTCACCCTCGGCCCGGGGAAGCTCTTCAACTACACGATGCTGATGCTGTTCTACCCGATCTCGGCGCTGAACTGGATCCTCGCGGCCCTGAGCTGCGCCCTCTTCCTGGGCCTGGGCGCCTCGGGTGTGCAGATCGACCCCGCCGTGTGGATGGCGCTGTACGGCAACGCCACGGCGCTCCAGATCGGCCTCTACGTCTGGAACCGGCGCCACAACGTCTCCCCGCACGAGCCGGAGGGCTCCGGGGGCCTCGCCGGGATGCTGATGTCCGCGCTGTCGGCGCCCATCTACGCACGCTCCCTCTTCGACACGGTGCTGCGCCGCAAGAGCAAGTTCGTGGTGACCCCGAAGGGCGACTCGGCCAGCCCCGACACCCTCTTCGGCACCTTCCGGGTGCACCTCTTCTTCATCCTCGTCTTCGGCGGCTCGCTGGGCGGCTCCTTCTACCTGGGCCACGACCACCCCGCGATGCTGACGTGGGCCGCGCTCGCCATGCTCATCACGGCGGCGCCGATCATCGGCTGGCGGTTCACCGTCCGCGCCGAGAAGAAGAAGCGCAGACAGGAGCGCCGGGAACGTCAGGAGCAGGCGCCACAGGCGCAGGCGCAGGCACAGCCACAGGCGCAGCCGAACTCGCTGCGGCAGCCGCTCCCTCAAGAGCAGCCGCCGAGCTGGGCCGCCACTCCTGACGAGACCATGCACACCGCCCTTGGGGGACGCAAGCAATGAAGTACCGACCGACCCGCCGCACCCGTCGCATAGCGATCGGTGCGGCGGTGGTCCTCGTGATCGCCGGTTTCAACGGGCCCGCGCTCTACGGCTTCGCCTCGGAGCAGTACCACGAGTACAAGATCAACCAGCCGGAGTACAAGGCCGAGAACGGGCACTGGCAGACCGTCGACGTCCCCGAGAAGTACAAGATCAACACGATCCACGCGGCGCTGCTCCACACCGGCAAGGTCCTGCTGGTGGCGGGCTCGGGCAACGACGCGAAGCAGTTCAAGGCGAAGACCTTCCGGACGGTCCTGTGGGACCCGGAGAAGAACACCTTCAAGAACATCCCCACCCCCAACGACCTCTTCTGCGCCGGGCACACCCAGCTTCCCGACGGCAAGCTGCTGGTCGCGGGCGGCACGCAGCGCTACGAGAAGCTCGGCGGCGACGTGAAGAAGGCCGGCGGCCTGATGATCGTCCACAACGAGAGCCCGGACCGCGCCAAGACCCTCAAGGCGGGCACCCGCTTCACGGGCAGGGACAACGGCAAGACGTTCGTCGCCAAGGACAACGTCCTCGTCCCCCGCGCCAAGAAGACGGCCGACCCGGTCACGGGCCAGGTCAAGGTCACCCCCAGCTTCGCGCGGGTCTACGTGGAGGCCGAGAAGGAGGGCAAGAAGTACCAGACGGGCACCGAGGACAACTACCGGGTGCAGGGTCTGCGGGGCGCCGAGCGGAAGAACATCTACGGCATCGCCCAGAAGCTCTCCTTCGACAAGAAGGACTTCCAGGGGATCAAGGACGCCTACGAGTTCGACCCCGTAGCCGAGCGCTACATCACCGTCGACCCGATGAACGAGGCGCGCTGGTACCCGACGCTGACCACCCTGGAGGACGGCAAGGTCCTCTCGGTCTCCGGGCTCGACGAGATCGGGCAGGTCGTCCCCGGCAAGAACGAGATCTACGACCCGGACACGAAGAAGTGGTCGTACCTGCCCAGGACGCGCTTCTTCCCGACGTACCCCTCCCTGCACCTCACCGACGACAACGAGCTGTTCTACTCCGGCGCCAACGCCGGTTACGGGCCCGCCGACAAGGGCCGCACCCCCGGCATCTGGAACCTGGAGACCAACGGCTTCCGCAAGATCCCCGGCATGAGCGACCCGGACGCGCTGGAGACGGCCATGACCGTGCCGCTCCCGCCCACCCAGGACCGCAGGTACATGGTGCTCGGGGGCGGCGGCGTCGGCGAGTCCAAGAAGGCCACCGAGAAGACCCGCATCGTGGACCTCAAGGAGGACGCGCCGCGCTTCCGTGACGGGCCCGACCTCTACGCCAAGGCCCGCTACCCCAGCAGCGTCATCCTCCCGGACGACACGGTGCTGACCACGAACGGCTCCGGGGACTACCGGGGGCGCAGCGACAGCAACATCCTCAAGGCCGAGATCTACGACCCGAGGACCAACGCCAAGAAGGGCGTGGCCGATCCGCTGGTGGGCCGCAACTACCACTCGGGCGCGCTGCTGCTGCCCGACGGGCGCGTGATGACGTTCGGCTCCGACTCGCTCTACGGCGACGCGGCCAATACCAAACCGGGCACCTTCGAGCAGCAGATCGACATCTACACCCCGCCGTACCTGCACAAGAGCGGCGAGCGCCCGGAACTCAAGGACGACGGGAAGGCCCGCAAGACGGTCCGGCTCGGGGGCAGTGTGTCGTTCAAGAGCAAGGACGCGAAGGACATCAAGAAGATGCGCCTGATGCGGCCCAGCTCCTTCACGCACGTCACGAACGTCGAGCAGTCCTCCGTGGCACTGGACTTCGAGCGTACGGACGACGGCGTCTCCGTCACCCTGCCCGAGGACCCCTCGCTGGTCCCGCCCGGCTGGTGGATGGTCACGGCGGTCGACGGCAAGGGGCTGCCGTCGGAGTCCCTGTGGGTCAAGGTCCCCACGTCGCCGACGGCCCAGTCCCCGACGACGGTCGCCGAGTCCCCGTGACGTGGTGACGTCTCCGGCGCACACATCGCGCACCTCACGCACATGAGGAAGGGCCCCTCGCCCTTGGCGGGTTCCAGCGATCCCCGCGACACCCTGGAGTTCAGGGAGTTGCGGGGATCGTGGGTTTTGAGGAGTTGAGGGCGGGGTTCTTTGAGGCGAGGCGCTGGTTCGGGAGGACGGCGGTATCGCGGGTGCCGCCCGCCGAACCACGGCCCGACCGCATCCTCCACAGACGCCGGGCCATCAGCGACGCTCTCCGCTCTCGTACGAGAGCAGCAGCCCCGGCCGTCCGCGACGGGGGCCAGGGCGCGGACGGCCGGGTGTCCTGGCGTGTCCACCCGCCGGGGCGGGTGCCGTCCCCGCCAGGACGTGGGACCCGTCCCCTGGACCGCTGCCGACGGTTCCCCCAGGGGACGGGCGTGTGTGGGTCAGCCCGGGGGTGTGACGGTGGCCAGTTGGAGGGTGCGTCCGCCGACGAGGGGTGCGGTGAGGATGACGGTGCGGCCCTGGTGTTCAAGAGCCTTGCCGATCCGGGCATGCCGGGCGTGCCACCAGTGCCGGGGCGCGAGGAGGGTGGACAGGCAGTCGCGTGCCTCCCCGTTGACGGTGATGCGCTCGCCCTTCTCGCGCAGGCGGAGGGCGTGGCAGGCGTAGCCGGTGAGGAGGGTGGCGAGGTTGCCTTCCATGATCTCGATGACCTGTCCGGACGGCAGGGGACGCGGGTAGCTGGTGAGGAAGGCGGTCCCGTGCGGCAGTTCGTACATGAGGCGTACGGCGCGGTCCTGGATGCGGCGCATCACGAAGTGCGCCTGCTGGCCTTCCAGGACGGCGACGGGGAAGCCCGCTGTGGTGGCCCAGCCGTGGGGGTCGTAGAAGACGTCCTCGGGGTCGGCGGGGATGAGGACGGTGTGGTCACGGGGCACGGGGCTGCTCCTGGAAGTCAGTGGGTGACGGTGACGTAGAGAAGGACGACGATGAGTGCGGCGAGCACGGTGATGGAGGCGATCTGCTCGCGCCGCCCCGGCGGGCACAGCGGGCAGGCGAGGACGGGCTGGTCCGGGCCGGACAAGGCGGTCACCCACTGGTCTGGGCGGCCTTCCTCCGTCCAGCAGCGGCACCAGGCGCAGATCCCCGGCATCCCGCTCACGGCCGCCACCCCGAAAGCCGGGGCGACCGGGTCACGAGCTGGTGGGGTGTCTGCGGCCGGAGGACGGGAAGAGGTTCGGGGCCGATGACCAGAGTGCTGCCGTCCACGAAGAGGAGATGACGGCGCTCGCAGCCCACGGCGCGCAGGTCCTCGACGGCGCGGTAGGCACCGGCGACGACGAGGATGTCGCCCACGCGGACGGTGCGCGCGGTCACCTCGACCGGCGCGAGCAGCCAGGCCGGGGCGGGACGGCCCTTCACGGCGGGCTCACCACCCGCAGGACAGGCGGCGCGGGCTCGTCTTCCGGATCAGGCTCAGCCTTGCCGGTACGGCGTTTCCCCGCGCCGGAGAGGACAGCGATGGCACGGACCAGCTCCTCACCCGTCACGGCGATGCGGTCCAGGGCGTACCCGACGTAGCGACGGTGCCGCGCGCACAGCCACAGCGGCCGGTAGTAGGGACTCGTTCCTGCGGTGACGTGTTCGCGTACGTCGCCCTCGTGCACCGGGTCCTCGACGCCGCACTCGTGCCCGTGCCCGGTCACCGTGCCGCCTCCGGATTCTGGGCGCGGGCCTCGTCCTCGACGGCGATGTCGGCCGCGCACCGGTCGCAGACCTTCACGGGAACGATGCGCGTGCGCGTCTGCGGACTCGCACCCCGCTCGTCACCCGAGTACAGCTCAAGAACGGTCACCGTGCCCGGCCGCTGGCGGCAGCGGAAACACCGCGCGCTCACCGCCCGGCCCTGCTCTCGTGCTCGCGGGGCCCGTGCTCGGCGCGGATGACGGCGTCGAGGACGACGTACAGCAGCCGCGCGTCGGTGAGCCCGTGATCCGCCCACGACCTTATCCAGTGCGGGGAGGCGGAACGGGTGCACCAGCCGGGCGGAACCGTCACGTGCTGCGTGGTGCTGAGCAGTTGCACCCACGAGGTCTCGGGGACCACCCACCCCTCCGTCGCGCGCGGCGGGACGAGCCAGGTCAGCCGACGCCCGTAGGGGTCCCGGATCACCGCCCCCGACTCCCGCCCGAGCCGCGCCAGCACCCGGTCACCCAGATACGACGGGATGTAGGGTCGGACCGGAGCGCCCTGTCTGTCTTGTCGGCAGGTGGGTTTCT
>NZ_BAAGSO010000112.1:0-1035 GCF_054782395.1 Streptomyces daliensis
CGTCATACGCGTAACGGGTCACGTTCCCCAGCGGGTCCGTCACGGTCAGGGGCAGCCGGTTGCTCTCGTCCCACTCCGTGCGAGTGGTGTGGCCCAGCGGGTCGGTCTCCGCGACGACCTTCCCCGCCCCGTTGAGAACGTAGGTGGACTGGTTGCCGAGGGAGTCGGTGTAGCGCGTCGTCCGCGCGGCCGTGTCGTAATGGAAACGGCCCGAGTAGATCCCATCCGGACCCACCGTGCGCAGCACCCGGCCACGGTGGTCATACACATAACCGAACGTGGTGTTGTTACGGTCCGTCCACGAGGTGATGCGGTGCCGCTCGTCGTAGCGGTAACGCAGCGGCCTGCCCGTCGAGTTGACGACCTCCGTCAGATCACCGGACCCGTCATAGCCGAAGGACACCAGCACCGTCGAGCGCTCATGTGCTGCGCCGTGCAGCAGACGCAACCCCGTGACCCGGCGCAGCCCCGGATCGGTGTCCACCACGACGCGATAACCGCCCGAGTGACGGACCTCGGTCGGAGTGCCCCTGGCATCGCGCAGGAACTCGACCCGGTCCCCCTCGCCCGACCGGTCGGTGACCGCCTGAAGCACCAGCTCGGGCCCGCTGGCAGGCAGCGCCGCGAAGTGCAGGGCACGGTTGCGCTCCGGAACCACCAGCGTGAAGGTGCCCTCCGGCTTGCCATCCCAGTACAGCGGCCACCGCGGCCCCGAAGACGGCATCGTAGGCACATCCGGTTCCGGCACCGGATACGTCAGCACCATCCCGTCATCCGCGACATAGACAACACCCTGATCGTCGATCTCCAGGCGCTGATCGAGCGTCGCCGCCCACGTCGGGCCGAACCAGCCCCCGCACGGATGCCCCGAGACATAGTGCCGCTCCAGCACCAACGGCAACGCACCCGGCAGCTCCACATCCGCCACGGACATGACCATCTCGCCGGTCGCCACATCGACCGGCTCACCGACCTCACACTTGTCATCACGACACGTCGAAGTATCCGTATCGCTGTCCGCCCGCTCCCGCGCGC
>NZ_BAAGSO010000113.1:0-3165 GCF_054782395.1 Streptomyces daliensis
CGGTACCGGCCCCCAGCCGCGACACCGTCACCGCCAACGCCGCCTGCAACACCATGAACGTCGTCACACCCTCGGCACGGGCCAACTCCGCTAACCGCCGGTGCATCTCCGCCGGTATCCGCACCGGCGCGGCATGTCCCCGGTGACTGCCCGTCACGGGGCGCGGGTGGTCGGTCGGCAGCGTCAGTTCTTCCGGCGCACCGGCGAGCGTCCGCCGCCAGAACTCCACCTGCCGCGACAGCAGACTCTCCGGATCCGACTCCTCACCCAGCAACTCCCGCTGCCACAACGCATAATCCGCATACTGCACCGGCAACGCCTCGAACACCGGAACCTCACCACGCAACCGCGCCGCATACGCCGCCGACAGATCCCGGCTCAACGGCCCCATCGACCACCCATCACCAGCAATATGGTGCAACAGCACCAAAAGCACCTGCTCATCCGACCCCGCCTGGAACAACCACACCCGGATCGGCAACTCCGCCGACAAGTCGAACGCGTGCCCCTTCGCCTGGTCCACGGCGGAGACCACGTCCTCGCGCGCCACCTCGGACACGTTGAGCTGCCACTCGAAGTCTCGCGGGTCGTGGATCTGCTGGTAGGGCTCGCCGTCCACGGCCAGGAAGGTCGTCCGCAGCGACTCGTGGCGCGCGATCACATCGCGGAACGCCTCCTCGAGTACCGCTGTGTCGACGCCGCTCAGTCCGATGCGTGCCGAGACGTTGTAGGTGGGGCTGGGGCCCTCCAGCTGGGCCAGGAACCACAACCGCCGCTGCGCGAACGACAACGGCACCCGCTCAGGACGCACCCCCGCCCGCAACGGCAGACGACCGGTGCCCCTGCCCTCTGTCGCGAACCGGGCTGCGAGGCCGGCCACCGTCGGGGCCTCGAACAGCGACCGGACCTCGACCTCCAGCCCCAGCACGGAGCGGATTCGTGCGGTCAGCCGGACCGCGAGCAGCGAGTGCCCGCCCAGGGCGAAGAAGCTGTCGTCGACCCCGACCGACTCCACGCCCAAGACCTCCGCGAACACCGCGCACAGGATCTCCTCCTCCGGCGTCGCCGGGCCCCGGCCTGCGCCCGCCGTGTACTCCGGCGCCGGCAGCGCCCGCCGGTCCAGCTTGCCGTTCACCGTCAGCGGGAAATCGGCCAGCTCCACGACCGCGGCCGGCACCATGTACTCGGGCAAGCGGTCGGCCACGAACTCCCGCACGCTCTCCGCGCCAACCCCGGCGCCACCGCCGTCTCCGTCCCCCTCGGCCGGCACCACGTACGCCACCAACCGCTTGTCACCCGGGGTGTCCTCGCGAGCCACCACTGCGGCCTGCCGCACGCCCGGGCAGGCCAGCAGCACCGCCTCGATCTCGCCCGGCTCGATACGGAAGCTGCGGATCTTCACCTGCTCATCCGCACGACCGGCGAACAGCAGTTGCCCGTCCGGGCCCCACTTCACCATGTCGCCGGTCCGGTACATCCGCTCCCCGGACCCCGGACCGAACGGGCAGGCCACGAACCGCTCACCCGTCAACGACGCACGACCCACATAACCACGGGCAACTCCGGCACCGGCCACATACAGTTCACCGGCCACCCCGACCGGCACCGGTCGCAGCGCCGCGTCGAGAACGTACAGCCGAGTGTTGGCGACCGGACCGCCGATCGATGGATCGTCACCGGGCGCGAGCGGGGCCGACATCGACGCACACACCGTGCACTCCGTCGGACCGTACGCGTTGATCATCCGGCGGTCCGCCGCCCACCGCCCGGCCAGGCCCGCGTCCAGCGCCTCACCGGCCGACACCAGTGTCGCCACGGACGCCAGGTCGCCCGCGTCCAGTGCGCCGAGCACGACGGGCGGCAACGTCGCGTGCGTCACCCCGTGGCGCGCCACGACCTCCGCGAGCCCACCGTCGGGCAGCAGTTCGTCGGCCGACGCCGTCACCAGCGCGGCGCCGGTGCCCAGCGCCATCAGCACTTCCCACACGGCGGCGTCGAAGCTGATCGAGGCGAATTGCAGGACCCGCGAGCCCTGTCCCACCGCGAGCCGGTCGCGCTGAGCCGCCACGAGGTTCGCCGCGCCGGCGTGGGATACGGCCACGCCCTTCGGTGTGCCCGTCGAGCCGGACGTGTAGATGACATACGCCGTCCCCGCCGAGTGGATCGTCACCTCGGGCTCGGTCGCGGGGTGCACGTCCAGCAGCGCGGTCGTCATCGGGTCGTCGAGAGCGATCAGCGGGACGCGGCCGACCGGCAGGTCCTCAAGGGTGTCCTCGGTCCCCAGCACGAGTTCCGCGCTGCTTCCATTCAGCATGTACGCCACGCGATCGACCGGCAGGCGCCCGTCGATCGGCAGGTAGGCCGCACCGGCCTTCCACACCGCGAGGATCGCGGTCACAAGTCGCACGCCGCGTGGCAGGCACAATCCCACCACCGACTCCCGTCCCACGCCCCGGCTGCGCAGGTGGTTCGCCAGCCGGTTGGCCGCCACGTCCAGCTCGACGTACGACAGCTCCTCACCCTCGCCCTCGCCGGTTACGACCGCCACCGCATCCGGAGCAGCCGTCACCCACTGCCCGAACAGCTCCACGATCGAAGAACCCGCAACCTCCAGCGCCGAGTCGTTCCACTGCCGAAGCAGCACGTCCCGCTCATCCGCTGCGAGCACGTCCACGGCGGCCAGGGCGGTGTCCGGGCCGCCGTCGAGCTCGCCGATGAGCGCGCTGACCACGTTCTCCAGCGCGGTGCGGAACAGACTGGCGACCGCGTCGGCGTCGAGCGTGCTGACCGTTTGCACGCCCAGGCTCAGACCTCCTTCGCCTCGGTCGTTGGCCGACACCGCGACCGGATAGTTCGTCCTGTCCTGGACCATGACTCGCTGGATGCCCGAGACATGCCGCTGCTCGTTCTGTTCCGCGTCGGCCGGGGCCGTGGTGGCGACGGTGACATGCCGGTAGTTGAACAGTGAGGTGAACAGGGGGGTGTGGTCGGCGATGCCGCTGGCCTGCTGCGCCACCGCCAGTGGGGCATGCTCGTGCTCCAGCAGGGCGGTGAGCTGATCGCGCATCTGCTCGACCGCGGCACGCACACCGACCTGGCCGGTCCGCACCCGCATGGGCAGGGTGTTCATGAACGGGCCGACGACACGGTCGGCACCCTCGCCCG